>NZ_LBJW01000110.1:0-392635 GCF_028128865.1 Bradyrhizobium sp. CCBAU 11357
TCGGCCTCGGTCGCCTCCAGGCCGGCCAGAATCTCCTTGATGCGGTCGATCGAGGACAGGATCACTGTCACCGCCTCGGCGGTGACAGGCATGCCGTCACGGAATTTGCCCATCAGGGTCTCGCCGGCATGTGCCAGCGCTTCCAGCCGCGGCAGGCCGAGGAAGCCGCAGGTGCCCTTGATGGTGTGGACCAGGCGGAAGATGTTATCCAGGATCTTGGCGTTGTTCGGCTCCTGCTCGAACTTCACCAGCTGATTGTCCACGGTGTCCAGGCTCTCGCTGGTCTCCGTCAGAAACTCCCGCAACAGATCATCCATGAAAACAGGCCTTCATACAGGAAGGGCGCGCACGAGGCGTGATGCGCCATTTCGGAATGGGGCCAGCTTCACCGCAAAGCGTTTAATATTGGTTGAGTATGTGCAAAAGAACGGAACCAACAAAGAGATAAGGCGCTCCGGACAAGCCGAAGCGCCTCGTCAAGATTGAATTAACGCTTCGCGAGCGACGCTTCGCGTTTACGAAGCGATAACGATGATGGCTTCGCCGTCCGGCTTGAGCGTCACGGTGAGCCCGCAGGCCTGCGCGAGCAGCCGCGTATAATAAGGCTGGATCGCATGCGCATCCGCAGCAGGCCCGCGCTCGCCGCTCAGGAGCTCGGAGATGTTCTGCGGCAGGCGCGCATTGTGTCCGGTCGCGGTGATGCGAAAGCTCATCGCCTCGCCCTCGCCGACCGGATCGACCGTCAGCATGCCGCCGCGCGGGATCGTGTGCTGGGCGACGACCAGCATGTTGAGAAGCAGCTTGACGCGGTTCTTCGGCAGCAGCAGCCGCGGCAGATTCCAGGTGATCGAGCACTTGCCGTCCTCGATATGGCCTTTCGCCATGGTCTGGGCATCGCCGAGATCGATCTGCGCGCCGGAGGAGCCGGCCGCACCGAAGGCAAGACGGCAGAACTGGAGCCGGGCGGAGGCCGTCTTGGCGCTCTTGCGAATCAGGTCGAGCGCGAACTCGCGGTCCTCGGGCTTGGGATCGTCGTCGAGCACTTCGAGCCCGTTGACGATGGCGCCGACGGGGCTGATGAGATCATGGCAGACCCGCGAGCACAGCAGCGCGGCGAGTTCGAGCATATCGGGAGCAGTAGCGGTCGCGGGCGACGAAGCGTCAGACATATAATGGGGTCCTGGAGGGTTCCTGGAATTGCACGGCGCTGGACGCCGCGAATCACGCATGCTTGACGGATGCTGCGGGTTCTAACATTCGCAAGCCCGGGGCAGCTAGCTTGCGATCGGCTCGGGGCGGCCATAAGCCCAAGCGAATCGATCGGGGCGAATCAGTGGACGAGGAACGATTTTGCCGACAGATGAGGCATGCAGGTGAAGCGGATCATTGACGGAGCGGCCGCCTTTGGCCTGATGGAGCCGCTGACCGCGCTGGTGGTGAAGGCGGGCGAGGCGATCCTCGCCATCAACCGCGCTGCCATGCGGATCGACGGCAAGCAGGATGGCTCGCCAGTGACCGAGGCCGACCTTGCCGCCGACCGCATCATCGCGGACGGTCTCGCGCAGCTCGCGGGCGACGTTCCGACGCTGTCGGAGGAGCGGACCCAGCTCGCTTCCCCGCCGTTTCAGGGCAGCTTCTTCCTGATCGATCCGCTCGACGGCACCAAGGAATTCGTCGCTGGCCGCGACGAATTCACGGTCAATCTCGCATTGGTGACGGAAGGCGTACCGCTGCTCGGCATCGTCTCCGCCCCCGCGCTCGGCCTGCTCTGGCGCGGCATCGTCGGCCATGGCGCCGAACGCGTGAGGTTCAACGGCGCGACGATCGCCGCCGCCGAGCCGATCCGCACCCGCAAGCTGCCGACGCGAGGGGAGCCCTGGATCGCGGCGGTGAGCCGTTCGCACGGCGATGCCAGAAGCGAGGCGTTCATCGACAACAGGCCCAGTGCGGTCAGGATGACGTGCGGCTCGGCCGTGAAATTCGGCCGGATTGCGGAAGGCAGCGCCGACATCTATCCCCGTTTCGGGCCGACCTCGGAATGGGACGTCGGGGCCGGCTGCGCGGTCGTGACCGCGGCCGGCGGCAAGGTAACCGACGGCAAGGGCGGCGAGCTCCGATTCGGCCAGCGCAGCGATACCGGCTTCATCATCCCGGAATTCATCGCCTGGGGCGACCCGCAGGCGGTAGGCTGCTACTGACCGGGCTCGCTTACTGCCCGAGCTTCTCCTGCAGGGCCGGCCAGCGCTTGGCCACCTCATAGAGGAAGCGCTCGGGATCGGCGACGAAGGCATCGCGATTGTCCTCCCGGCTAAACAAATAGAGCCGCTGCGCCACGATCGCGAAGAAATGCGGATTGCCGGCGACGATGACGCCGCGGGCGATGTCGGCCGGATCATAGCCGCCGAACTGCGGTCCGTAGATCTCGGGATGGGCCTGGAAAGAGGCGCGGTTGCCCTCGTTCCGGAAGCGCCAGACAGCCCCCCAGAGGTTCGCCTCGAACTCCGCCGTCCCCTGCACGGCCGCGCCGGCGACGAAATAGGCGACGGGGTCGAAACCCTCGATGGCGACGCCGGTGAAGCGGTTGACGACGATCCGCTCGGTGGTGGCGGCCACTGCCGGCCACCCCGCGCCGACGATCCAAATGCCCGCCAGCAGGCAGAGGCGGCGGGTGATCAAGGCAATTCCGGGGCGCAAAGGGCTATCTTCCTGCCGTTGTGCCGTCATAGTTGCTGCGGATAACATCCGAGTCGAGGGGACATCCGGCGCAACCTAGAGCCGTGCCTGTTGGCGTCAGGTTAAGGAAGCGACCGGATTCGGTACCAGGGGTTCTTTTATGACTTTCGCATCACGCCTTGCTGCGCTCGCGCTTGCCGGGATGATCGGCTGGATCGTGCCGGCCTCCGCCCAGCAGGCGCCGCCGCCTGACCTGCCGCCGCCGCAACGGACCCCGACGCCCAACACCTATGGGCCGGACGAGCTCGTCACCGCCGGCCATCGCTTCTTCGGCAACGTCTCGCGCGGGCTCGCCTCGATCATCGAGAAGGCGGTCAGCCAATGGGGCCTGCCGAACGGCTACATCCTGGGTGAGGAAGGCTCCGGCGCCTTCGTCGCGGGCCTGCGCTACGGCGAAGGCACGCTCTACACCAAGAACGCCGGCGATTTGCGCGTCTATTGGCAGGGCCCCTCGCTCGGCTTCGACTGGGGCGGCGACGGCGCGCGCACCATGACGCTGGTCTACAATCTGCCCGCCACCAATGCGATCTACCAGCGCTTCGGCGGCATCGACGGTTCGGCCTACATCATCGGCGGCTTCGGCATGACGGCGCTCACCGCCAACAACATCGTGCTGGTGCCGATCCGCTCCGGGCTCGGCCTGCGCCTGGGCGCCAATATCGGCTATCTCAAATACACCCCGCGGGCGACCTGGAACCCGTTCTAGGCCCTCGCCCTCCCCACTGCCCACCGATCAAGGTTAACGACAGCGCGGGGCTGGCTTTTTGCCGGCCCGCCATGGCATTGTCGTTGGTGAATTTTTCCTTAAGCTTGGGAGTTCTGGCCCATGGTCGAACCGATCATGTACCTGGCGATCGGTTTCCTGCTCTCGATGCTGTGCGGGCTCGCAATCGTGCCGCTGGTGCATAACCGCGCGGTGCGCCTGACCACGCGCCGGTTAGAGGCCGCCACCCCGCTGTCGATGGCCGAGATCCAGGCCGACAAGGACCAGCTCCGCGCCGAGTTCGCCATGTCCGCCCGGCGGCTCGAGATGAGCGTCGAGCAGCTCAAGAACAAGACCACGAGCCAGCTCGCCGAGCTCGGCAAGAAGAGCGACGCCATCAACCGCATGAAGATCGAGCTCGGCGAGAAGAACGCCACGATCTTCGCGCTGGAAGCGCGCGAGAAGGCGGTGAAGGAGCAGCTCCGCGCCACCGAGGAGGAGTTCAGTGCCAAGACGGAAGCCTTGCGCCAGGCCGAGATCGCGCTGGCCGACAAGCAGGCCGAGCTCGCCAAGATCAACTCCGAACTGTCCGACCGCTCGATGATGGCGGAGAGCCGCCAGGTCGAGCTGGTCGCGGTGCGGACGCAAATCGAGGAATTGAAGCATCGCGTCGGCGATGCCGAGAAGGAATTTGCCGCGACGCAAGCGCGTCTCGCACAGGAGCGCACCGAATCCGAGACCGCCTCGCGCGAGCTCAACGAGGCGCGCGGCCGCGTCGAGAATCTGAGCCAGCGCGTCACCGAGCTCGACCGCCAGCTCATCGTGCAGGTCAAGGAGGCCGAGATGCTGTCGGGCCGCGTCGCCGATCTCGAGGGACGCCTTGCCACGCAGGGCAAGCTGCTCGCCGAGCGCGACTACGAGAACAACCAGCTGCGCCAGGCCAACGAGGCCAACGAGCGCACCATCAAGGAGCTGCGCGTCGAGATCGCGGGCCTCAGCGGCGGCAAGTCGTCGGCTGCGATGGAGCAGCTGCGTGCGGAAAAGGCCACGCTGGAGGAGCAGCTGCGCTGCGCGCGCGACGAGCGCGCGAAACTCCAGCGCGACATCAACGCGATCCAGCAGCAGGCCGAGAGTTCCTGGGCGACAGAGCGGATGGAGAACGCGCTGCTGCGCGAACGCATCAACGACATCGCGGCCGAAGTCGCCAAGCTTGCGATGCAGCTCGAAGGCCCGAACTCGCCGATCGAGGCGCTGCTCGCGGCCGAGGCCGGCCAGCCGCCGAAGCCGGCGCCGCGCCCGGCCAATGACGCCGCGACCAACGGCGCTCCGGCGGCCCGCCTGCCCGAAGGCGGCGGAACGCTCGCCGAGCGCATCCGCGCGCTCCAGGCCCACGCCTCCCGCGCCCGCCAGCAGGGCGCGTAACCGGCCAAAATCCGGCTTCCCTAGCAAATGGCGCGACCTGCCGAAGGTTTTCCGCCCCCGCGACGCCTTCAAAACTTGACACCTTCGGCCGGCACTTCTAAATCGCGGGCTCCAATGTGCCGGCCGGCCGAAAGGTCCGGCCGCCTGCATGATGGTCCCGGGCGCATAGCTCAGCGGGAGAGCGTTCCCTTCACACGGGAGAGGTCCAAGGTTCGATCCCTTGTGCGCCCACCACGCTTCGCCGAGGCTTCGCGTGGCGCAGCCACGCCCGATGGTAGCGAAGCGTGTCCGGCGTAGCTCGAAGAGCGTAGACCGACTGGGGGGCTTGCTTCCGCTCTGTCAAAATTCGAAAACAACCCCATGCACAGTAGACGGCATCAGCGGGATCAAGGGGTTACGCCTTTTCCGAAGTCGCGTTGACTTGTCGGGCAAAACAGGGGCAGAAGGGCATCATCGGCAGAGGCCTTACGGATAGTCGTCGCGGCTGGAGCGGCCGGATGCATCGATGAGCGGGAAGTCGGCTCACGGAACCCGAACCGGCAACCGCTGTTCTGCAACCACACGCACAGGCGGAAAAGAAACGCAGTCCACGACATCGAACATCACGCTGATGCTGCCGTTGAATGACTGCGCGAAAGCGATCGCGTCATCACGCTTTGCGTCGGCGGTTTGTGTGCCGAGCGTGCAATGCGGCCGCCAGTTTCCCGGCCGATAGTGCGGCCGACAAAAGGCTGGATCGATCGCAGCGCTGATCGAAGCATGCCACCGGACGAGCGTGTCATCGAATTCGGGCTCCGCCCAGAGCACCAGCGGCGGACCTGCAAACCAGCGAATTCGCTTGAACGCGACCAGCAATTGCCCTTCGCCTTCAACTGCGCGGAGCATGGTCTCCCACGCGATCTCCGCGGTAACCTCGGGCGCATCATAGATGGCGAATGTAAAATGCGGCCGATAGGCGAGAGCCCTCATCGAAGGCTGGCTCTCAAACGCGGCAACTTCATCCCACAAGGCTTCGATCTGCTTTGCCGAGGGATCGTCGGACCGAATGTTGATAGCCAAAGCCAAGCGCTGTCGCTCCGTGAACCAATAGATTGTCTCACCAGCGACGAAAGAACCATGCCTTTTGTGCGCTAGTGAGCCATGAGAACGGGGATATCCGCGTGCTCCAGGATATGGCTGGTCGCCCCGCCGAATATCATCTGCCGTAGCCGCGTGCGGGTGAAGGCTCCCTTGATCAATAGATCGCAACCGTGTGCCCTGGCGGCATCGAGGACCGCCTCACCAGTTTCGCGCCCCTCCAGCTCGACGCTGATCAAGCTGGCCGCAATGCCATTGTATTGCAGTTGCCGAGCGATCTGACCGGCAGACGGTCCCGGCACCGCTTGGCCGCCGACAACGGTTAGGACCGATACCCTTTCGGCCAGACGAAGCAACGGCATGGCAAATGCGTTTGCCCGAGCTTGCTCGGTGCTCCCGTTCCAGTGGATCATGATGTTTGTTGCGACGCTTCTTGGTGCATTCGACGGCGCCAGCAGAACGGGCCTGCCGCTCTCAAACAGCGCGGACTCGATCGCGCGGCGGTGAGGGCCCGCAGCATCAACGTCAGACCGCGCCATCACGATCAGATCGAAAGCGCGCCCATAACTTCCGACAAAGTCTTCGCCCTCAGGCACGTTTTCCAGCCAGCCGAAGCATGGCGGGTTCGACCCTGCGGTGGCTCGAGGAACAACATGCTTCAGCATGAATGCTTCGAAGAAGTTGCGCATGTCGTTCAGTTCGGCTTCGCTCTTCACTTGATACGAATCCAGGAGAATGCCGGTGGCCAATTCGGCGGCCGCATATTGAGGGATGCCGAACCGGAGTGGAAAACCTTCGATATAGGCGCCGGAACGTCGCGCGATATCCAAGGCCACAGCGAGCGTGGCTGTCATCATCGGAATATTCTGAAGCGGGACCAAGAGCGTCTTCATTTTGAATCTCCGATTTTCGTGACGAACAATGACGGAGGATGCCTGCTTTCAATTGGGGTAGCGTCTGCGAAGTTGCACTTTGCGAGCGATTCAGTTTGTCACAATGGCTGCAATCATGCGGCCTGCTCAAGCCTCGTATCGATCTCCTGGCGCAGCGCCGCGAAGTCGATTGGTTTGGTCAGTAGGTCGGCGGCGCCCTTCTCCAGCGCCTTGCGCCTGGTCTCGGCATCACCGTAGGCCGTGATCATGATAACCGGCACATCGGGGCGGGCCGAGCGCACGATAGGCAGCATCTCCAGTCCGCTCATTCCGGGCATGTTGATGTCGGACAGGATCAGAATCAGGGTGGCATCCGCAATCTCTGCCGCGCGCTGCAATGCCAGGGGTGCCGAGGATACAAACTCCATCAGAAAACGACCGGCGCGCAGATCGCGCCGAAACTGCTGGCGGAACAGGGCCTCGACATCGGGCTCGTCGTCAACGACCATTATATAGACGCTCAACTTCTGCCTCCCGTCTGCAACGGTGCCGCCCGCGTGCGTGGCAGCGTAATGATGAACTCGGTATATTCGCCCGGCTCGGTATCGACCTTGATGCTGCCGCCGTGCTGCTTCACGATGATGTCGTGGCAGATCGAAAGGCCGAGGCCCGTTCCTTCGCCGGCCGGCTTGGTCGTGAAGAATGGATTGAATATCTTCTCTCTGACATCGGCCGGGATGCCGGTGCCATTGTCGCGAATGCGGATTTCGACGGCGCCGCCGAGGTCTATGGTCGTCGCGCGCAGCCTCGGCTCGAAGCCGTCACCGGCGGCGTCCTTTTGCTTGCTTGCCGCGTAGAAACCGTTTGAAACCAGATTGAGGAACACCCGTGTGATTTCCTGCGGATACAGCTCGAGCGCGCCCGCAGACGGATCGAGTTTTCGTTCAAGCGTGATATTGAAGCCGGCTCTTTCCGCGCGGGCTCCGTGATAAGCGAGATTAAGACTTTCTTCGAGGATGGCGTTGATGTCCGCCGCGCGGCGTTCGCCAGACCCTTCGCGGGAATGCAGAAGCATATTCTTGACAATGGAATCGGCACGCGTTCCGTGCTGTACGATCTTTTCCAGGTTACCTCTCAGCATGTGTAGCAGCGCGTCGAGGTCCTGCCTTTCCGCCTCGCCCAGGCTGGCTGAGCGCAGCGCGTCACCGACCTCGTCGGTGAGCTCGGAGGACAGCGCAGCAAAATTGTTGACGAAATTGAGCGGGTTCTTGATCTCGTGCGCAATGCCGGCGGTGAGTTGCCCGAGCGAGGCAAGCTTCTCGGTCTGGATCAGCCGATCCTGCGTATTTCGCAATTCCTCGAGCGATTGCGACAATTCCATCGTGCGCTCGCGGAGTTCATTCAGCAGGCGTGCATTCTCGATCGCGATCACGCCCTGGTGTGCGAAATTGGACACGAGCTCGATCTGCTTGTCCGTGAAGGGTTTGACTTCCTGGCGGAAGATCGTGATGGTGCCAATCAGCTCGTCTTCCTTGAGCATGGGCACGATGACGACGGTCCTTGCGCCGGCAAGGTCGGCGAGCGCACGAACGTTGGGGTTGCCTTCGATATAGGGCGGCTGCGTCCTGATGTCGTCGATATGAACCGTCTGATGCGTCTTCTCGACGGTGCCGAGCCCGCTCGCGGGATGTGGGCGAATGTGCTGGTAGAGCCGGGTATCGACATAAGCCTGCGGCGCGTTGTGCAATGCGACGGTACGAAAGCCGCCTTCCTCGTAGAGATTCATGGTGCCAAAGCCGGCGCCGCAAATTCGCGTCGCATTCTCCAGCATCTTGTGGAAGACCGGAGTGAGTGCGCCCGATGAAGCGCTTATGATTTCCAGCACCTCCGACGTTGCCGTCTGCCGCTCCAGCGATTCATTCAATTGCTCGAACAGACGCACATTGCCGATGGCGATGACAGCCTGATCGGCAAAGGTCTGCAGCAGGGTGATCTGCTTGTCGTCGAATGGGCGGACCTCCATACGACGCAGCACGATCGCCCCCATGCTCTCGCCTTCGCGCAAGAGCGGCACACTCAAAACAGTCCGAACGTTGGAGCGAAGCGCATATTCGCGTCCTGTCGGATATTGTTCCCCCTCGGGCCCGAGCAAGTCGTGCACATGAACGGTGCGACGATCGATAATCGATCTGCCGCTAGGCGATTTGACACTGATCGATCGTCGGCTCCACACCAGGGGAACCTCGCCATGGTGCGCCTGGATGACGATATCGTCGCCATCCCTCAGTACGACCAGCGCATCATATGCCTCGCAGAGCCCGCATGCGCTTTCCACGATCGCCTCGAGCACCGGTCCGACTTCGGTCGGGGAGGAAGCGATGACCCTCAAGATATTGGCGCTGCCGGTCTGGTAGGTCAGCGCCTCGGACAGGTCGCGTGTCCTGGTTTGCAATTGTTCGAAGAGCCGGACATTCTCGATGGCGATCACCGCCTGATCGGCGAACGTGGCGACGAGCTCGATCTGCTTTTCGGTGAAGGGCTGCACGCGCTTGCGGGCGATCACGATCGCGCCGATCGGCTCATTCTCGCGCAGGAGTGGGACACCGAGCGCCGTGCGCTGACCAGCCATCGTGATCGACGCCTGCAGGCCGTATTCGGGATCGGCAGCGACGTCGAGGATTTGCACCGGACGGCGTTCGAGGACGGCTCGCCCCGTGACCGTGCCCCGGCCGGGGGCGATCGGATGAGCCTGCAGGAAGGCGATGTAGTCCTCGGAAAACCCGACCGCTGCTCCGGCCTGATATTCATCGCCCTCGCGGCGCATGATGAAGGCCATGTCCGCTTCGCACAGGCGTGCCGCCGAATCCACCAGCGTGTCGAGCACGGTTTGCAGATCGAAGGTCGAGCGGCTGATCACCTTCAGCACATCGGCAGTCGCGGTTTGCTGCTGGAGCGATTCGGCGAGGTCGCGCGTCTTCGCCTGGACCTCATCGAACAGCCGCACATTCTCGATCGCGATCACGGCCTGATCGGCGAAAGTGGAGACCAGGTCGATCTGCTTGTCCGTGAACGAGTTCACGGTCTTGCGGCCCAGGAATAGCACGCCGATCGTTTCTCCGGACCGGAGCAGGGGTACGCCCAGGAGGGTGCGGTAACCGCCGGCCCTCTGTTGCTCGGGATAGGCATAGTCGGGATCGACCAGGACGTCCGGGATCTGAACAGCCTTGCCGCACAGCAGGACGCGCCCGACCAGGCTACCGCGTCCCGCATTGAGCCGAACGCCCGCCGAGGCCTTGGCCCACTCGGGCGAGAAATTGTAGCGAGTTGCATGATAGTAGCCACCATCGCCATCGTGCCGGACGATTGCCGCCATGTCGGCTCCACACAGCCACGCCGCCGATTCCGTCAGCGTGTCGAGAACCGTCTGCAGATCGAACGCGGAGCGGCTGATGACTTTCAACACATCGGCGGTCGCGGTCTGCTGCTGCAGCGATTCCCGCAAATCGTCGGTACGCGCCTGCACCTCGTCGAACAGCCGCACGTTCTCTATGGCGATGACAGCCTGATCGGCGAAGGTCTGCAGAAGCTGCACATGATGCGGAGCGAAGGCCCCCGGCTCGGCTCGCGTTACGCTGATCATGCCGATCACCACGCCGCCGGTCGCGAGCGGAACGAACAACATGCTGCGAAAGCCGCGGGCGCGCGCGATGAATTTGATGTCGTTCGTCAGCGCTTCAGTATCGGGGGTCGGCACCACCTTACCGGCCTCCGCCCTCGCAAAACTCTCGAAATCGGCGATCGGACGCGGAAACATCTTCTTCAAAGCTTCATCGGCGGCCGGATTCGTCGGCGTGAACGCCGCCAAGTGGGCATTGCCGTCGATGAAGCGGAATACGGTCGTCGAAAAGCCGCCGAGCAAGGCATTTGCGCGCCTCGCGATCGCATCGAAGACCGGTTTCACCTCCGATGGCGAACTGGCAATGATCTTGAGAATGTCCGCGGTGGCGGTCTCGCGATCTTGTGCGGCGCGCAATTCGGCCAGGAGCCGCGCGTTCTCCTGCTGCAAATCCGCCACAACGTCCTGAGGAAGCGCGGCCATGATGAAAATCCACGTCGCCAGCCGGGTCGCGGCCGACGTCAAAATCTAATCAAGAATGTGTCGGGAATTATTCCACCATCAGGTGCTTCCGACCAGAGGTACCGTGAGTTGATTTTCGATCGACTACGCGTCAATTCGCCTATCGTGATCGACGAAAGCGGCGAGTTCCGCAAAATGCCGCTGGAGGCCGCTTGGCTTCGGGTCGGCAGGCCTTGGGGGCGCGGGACCCGAGTGCCGCGAGCGCCGTAGATTGCGTGCTGAAACACCCTAGGAGAACCCCATGGCGACCATATTCATCACCGGCAGCACGGACGGCCTCGGCCGGGCGGCGGCGCAATCGCTGCTTGATCGGGGCCACCACGTCGTGCTGCACGCGCGTTCGGCCGATCGTGCTGCGGCCCTCGGCGGACTCACTTCGCGCGCCCGGGGATTGGTGATCGGCGATCTCGGAAGCGCCGGGGAGACGCGG
Source organism: Bradyrhizobium sp. CCBAU 11357 (assembly GCF_028128865.1). Lineage (NCBI taxonomy): Bacteria > Pseudomonadati > Pseudomonadota > Alphaproteobacteria > Hyphomicrobiales > Nitrobacteraceae > Bradyrhizobium > Bradyrhizobium sp. CCBAU 11357. The sequence continues at coordinate 11,376 of NZ_LBJW01000110.1, forward strand.
AGCATCGCCGACCAGGTCAACGCGATCGGGCGCATGGATGCGGTCATCCACAATGCCGGCGTCTACACGCGGCCGAGCCGCGGCGCGACCCCTGAAGGCCATGCCGAGACGCTGGCCATCAACACGCTTGCGCCGTTCATGCTGACGGCCCTGATCGCGCGGCCCGCCCGACTGATCTATCTCAGCAGCGGATTGCACCGCGGCGGAGAGGGCTCGCTCGACGACCTCGATTGGACCAAGCGGGCCTGGAATGCGGCCAAGGCCTATGCCGAGAGCAAGCTGCACGTCGTCGCGCTCGCCTACGCGCTGGCGCAGCGCTGGCCCAACGTCCTCTGCAACGCTGTCGATCCCGGTTGGGTGCGCACGAAGATGGGCGGCGCGGGCGCCCCGGTCGATATCGACACGGGGCAACGGACCCAGACCTGGCTGGCGGTGAGCGAGGATCACGCGGCGCGGGTGAGCGGGCGCTACTGGCATCAGCTCGAGCAGCAAGAGCCGGCCCGTGAGGCGACCGATCCGAGATTTCAGCACCAGCTCATCGGCCAATTGAGCGAGCTGACGGGCGTCGAGCTGCCGGAGGCATAATGTTCGATGTAATCCTCGTCATTGCGAGCGCAGCGAAGCAATCCAGCGGAAAGACTCTGGATTGCTTCGTCGCAAGAGCTCCTCGCAATGACGGCGGAGAGCGGCATTTCACGCCGCGCGCTGTGGCCGCCAGGCCGTGTAGAGACCGATCAGCGTCCCGATGGCGACCAGCGCGGCGGCCAGCAGCACCTGCAATTCGCCATCGTCGGTGGGGCCGATGGACGACACCAGCCTGGTCACGATGAGGAACAGAATGCCCACCGCCGCCGCCGCACCCACGCCGAGATAAGCGAGCTCGCGCCTCAGGCTGCGGCCGAGCAGTCCGAGCGCCGTGAAATACATCGCGCAGGCGTTGGGATGAACGAACAAGGCAATGCGGGCATAGGGGCCATAGGCGTCGAACAAGGACTCGCATCGGCGCAGGGCCGCCTTCGAGGCCACCCGCTGCAGGAACGGCCGGAAGAAACGAGCCTGTCCGTAGCTGAGAACGGCGCCCAGGATGATGGCGAGCCACGCCGCGACGAAGACGGAGCCATCCACTGCCTTCGGACTGAGTGCCACGGACATCAGGATGAGGGCGGTGCCGGGAAAATAGCCGAAATACGGAAAGACCGCTTCCACCAGCACGCAGACGAACATGAAGGCCGGAAACCATGCCGACCCGGTCGCGCCATGGACGATGGCGTTCAGGTCGAAGAGGCTCGTCCTGTAAAGTACGAGGTACATGCACATGGCGAGGCCAGCCAGCGCGTAGAACGGCAGCGCTCCCGACAAAAACCGTCTCATCCAATCATCAAGCTTTGTTTGGCGGAGACGACGGCCTCGCGCTGTTCCGGATCATGCTTTAGGCCAATGGGCTTGATGCTGTCGATGGCGCTCTTTGCCACGCAACCGCACCTGGGTTGGCGCACCCTACGAGATCGATAGAATCTCGATCTCCTGCGCGCCAGAGCCGACGACGTCGCCGACCGCTTTTCCCATCAGCGACCTCGCGACCGGCGCGACGAACGAGATCGAGCCGGCCTTGGGATCGGCCTCGTCCTCGCCGACGATGCGGTAGGTCTGCACCCGGCCGTCGGCGCGACTGAAGCTCACGGTGCTGCCGAAGGCGACGATTTCGGTCGCGACAGGATCAGGCATCACCTGCGCCGTCCGCAAGCGTTCGGTGAGATAGCGGAGATCGCGCAGGGGCACGGCCGACTGCCGGCGCTTCTCGTTGACGTCCTCGATGGCTTGCGCGGCTTCGTAGGCCGCGCGCGCTTCGGCAAGCTGCGTCTGCAGGGCCTTGAAGCCTGCTTCCGTCACGAGGTTCGGATGCGGCGAGATCGGGCGGTCCGGCAACAGCGTCTCGGACGCAGTTTCGGCGCTCTCTTCCTTGGTGAAGGCGACGCTCAATTGAAGATCCTGTCGAACTGTTTCGTTGGCGACGCCGTGTGGCGCCGACGTCCGAGACTATATCTCAAGTTCGACGAAACGGCGGAGCTTGAAGACGAGATCCGGCACGGCCTGACGGAACCGGGTTGCGTTCTGGAAACTGGTCGAGAACGGCGCGAAGGTCAGCATCGCGTTCCAGTGCCGGTAACCATAGACCGTGACCGAAACGCCGGAGTTCGGGAAGTTTTCCAGCTTGCGCAGCTCGCCGAGCACGAGATCCGCGATTGCCTCCGCCGGCAGCAGGCGCTTGCCGTCCCGCGTGGTTGCGATTGGCTCGGCCGGCTTTGTGGCTGCCGGTGCCGCATCGGGCGCGCTTTCGGCCTTGGCCGCGGCCGCATCGGACCTGGACGTCTCGACCGGCTCCACGGGGTCGGCCGGCACAATCGGCGGAACCTCGGCGAGCGGCGGCGGTGCAACATGGTCTGCGCGCTTGTTGCCTCCCAGGATGCTGCTGATCATGGCCACAAGGCCGGCATCCTTCACCTCGTCACTCATCATTCCCCCCGGGTCGAATGATCGGCGGCACCACGTTCGCTCGCGTCGCGCCGCCGTGCGATCCGTTACCGTTTGTCGAACGGAATGTACTGCTGGTACTGCTTGGGCACCGAGCTGCGGTAGCGCGCCGGCACGGTGCCGGTGTCGATCGAATGATCGATCTCCTGCTGCCGGGTCATCTTCTTCTTCGCCGGCTTCTTCGACGCGCTCTTCTTGCCGTCAGTGGGCTGGCCGGACGTGTCGGTGGTCGCGCTCGGCGCTGTCGTCGTCGCAGCCGGCGCAGTGCTTGTCGCGGCAGGCGCGGCGGTTCCGCCCGTGGCTGGAGCGCCCTGCGCCAGCGCGAGCGGCGATTGCACCATGAGCACCAGCGCTGCCGTCGCGGCCAGCAAATATGATTTCTGCATCAGAACCTCCAATATGCCTGATCCGAATGGGCCAGCGTAGGCCTCCGGCATCGACGCGTGCAAGTCCGTAGACAATAGGTCCTATCCCATGCCGGAACTGTGGTGGGGATCACATTACCGGCAATGGCCCTATCGTCGTGACATCGCAGCGCGCGTCACTGCGCCGCCGCGCCCCGCTATGCGCGCGCTCCGAGGCCGGTCTCCTCCAGCCGCGTCGCGAACCAGCGCGACAGTGCCTCGTCGACGGCGCCGGAGACATAGACCTCCGACATCGTCACATGGGGCCTGTCCAGCACCAGCAGCAAGCCGATCCAATAGGGAAACCAGACATGGACGTCGGTCAGCGCCCGCAGCTTGTGCTGATCGTGATCGAGCGGCGTGTGATTGCTCGCCTTGCGGATTTCCACCGCGAGCAGATTGTTCGGGATCTCGCGCTGATGCACCACGACATCGGGGTAGATCGACTTGCCGAGATGGTCGTCGGTCGAGATGATGGTGCCGTGCGGCAGATGCAGCGTGCGCTCGCCGAGCCGGTCGTAATTGCAATCGACCGACCAGCCCGAAAACTGCTTTTCCAGATGCACGGCGAAGCGGTGCGTGACCGCCCGCTCGCCGACATCCTTCTCGAACAGGAAAGCCTCTTGGGCGTAGAAATCCCGGAGCGCCGCGATCACCTTGTTCAGCTCGGTCTGCATCGTGCCTCCGGGCTCATGGCGCTCCGTCCGTTGCCGCCCTACATCTGGACTTCGATCAGCCGCGGGCCGGGCTCGGCGACGGCCTCCGCCAGCGCCTTGTTGAACTCGTCGGCGTTGGTGACGGCGCGTCCGGGCACGCCCATGCCCTTGGCCAGCGCCACGAAATCCAGCGTCGGCCGGTCGAGGCGGAGCATGTCGTTGGCGCGCTGGCCGGGCTCGCCGGCGCCGACATTGTCGAACTCGCCGCGCAGGATCTGGTAGATGCGGTTGGCGAACACGATGGTGACGATGTCGAGGTTCTCGCGCGCCTGGGTCCACAGCGACTGGATCGTGTACATCGCGCTGCCGTCGCCGACCATGGTGATGACCTTGCGGTCCGGGCAGGCGATCGCCGCGCCGATCGACAGCGGCGTCGAGAAGCCGATCGAGCCGCCCATGTTCTGCAGCCAGTCGTGCGGGGCGGCCGCCGCCGTCGGCGGGAAGAAGCCGCGGCCGGTGGTGAGGGATTCGTCGACCATGATCGCGTTCTCGGGGATCGCACAGGCAATGGCCTGCGCGATCGAGGCGAAGGTGAGCGCGCCGGTCGGCTTGACCAGTTCCGGCAAAGCCTGCGGCTTGACGTCCCTGGTGCTGGCCTTCACGGCGCCGGCGAGCGCCTCGAGCGCTGCGACCGAATTCTCGCCCCAGGAGGTCATGCGATGCACCTCGCAGCCCTGCGGCTTGAGCATGCTCGGCTTGTTCGGATAGGCGAAGAACGCCACGGGATCGTCGGACTCGACCAGCACGATGTGACGGAATTTTGCCAGCATCGGCAGCGCGTTCTCGATCACGTAATGGATGCGGTCGATCGAGAAGCGGCCGCGGCCGCGCGCCATCTTCGGACGGAAGGTCGGGCCCATCACGGTGCAGCCGGTCTTGCCGGCGATGCGCTCGGCCAGCGCGAGGCCATGCTCGCTCAGCGCGCTGCCGGTCATCAGCAGCAGCGTGCCTTCGCCGTCGCCGTGCAGGATTCTTGCGGCCTGCTCGACCGCCTGCGGCGAATAGCTCGCGCGCTGCTGCTCGGCCGGAACCTCGGCAATGCCGTCGGCTTCGTTCCAGGCGGTGTCGGCGGGCAGGATCAGGGTCGCGATCTGCGGCGGCGCGCTTTTGGCGGCGGCAATCGCGGCCGCGCCGTCGGCTGCGACCGATTTGGAATCCGGGGAGGTGCGGACCCAGGACGACATCGGCCGGGCCAGGCCTTCGATGTCGGAGGTCAGCGGCGCGTTGTAGCCGATGTGGTAGACGGCGTGCTGGCCGACGATGTTGACGATGCCGGAATTGGCCTTCTTGGCGTTGTGCAGATTGGCAAGGCCGTTGGCGAGGCCGGGGCCGAGATGCAGCAGGGTCGAGGCAGGCGTGCCCTTCATGCGGAAATAGCCGTCGGCCGCGCCCGTCACCACGCCTTCGAACAGGCCGAGCACGCAGCGCATGCCGGGGACACGGTCGAGCGCCGCGACAAAATGCATCTCGGAGGTGCCGGGATTGGTGAAGCAGACGTCCACCCCGCCCTTGACCATCGTCCGCACCAGGCTTTCCGCACCGTTCATTCTGTCTGCTCCCGCAACCGGCGTTTCCAGTAATCCGTTCGGTCAATCATTGTTCGCGCGGCCCGTCAAAGCAATAGCGGGCATTGCGGCCCTGCCCCGCGTGACGACGCGCGGATTTGGCTAACGCTTTCCAGCAAATTGGCGCAGTTGCGATTTGGTAACGCCAGTCGTTGACGATGCGACCCTCACGGGCCCGTGGCTTGCGGAACGCGCGCAAATATGGCCTCTGGCTTCGGTTGAATCGTTTTTTTCTGGGGGAAATGATGATCCGGTTTTTTGCCGCACCGATGACCGCAATGGCGCTGTTGCTGGCTGGCGCAGCCGACGCATCCGCGGCGGGGATGATAGACTTCACGGGCACCAGTTCCACCGGCTATCTCGGCCACGGTGCGAGCCCGATTCCCCGCACCACCGTCATGTATAACGGCAGTTACGCCCCCGGCACGGTCGTGGTGAACACCTCCGAGCGGCGGCTCTATTTGGTGCTCGGGAACGGGCAGGCGCTGCGCTACGGCATCGGCGTCGGCCGCGACGGTTTCCGCTGGGGCGGGGTGCACAAGATCACCGCCAAGAAGGAATGGCCGGACTGGACGCCGCCGTCGCAGATGCTGGCGCGCCGGCCGGACCTGCCGCGCCACATGAAGGGCGGCATCGAGAATCCGCTCGGCGCCCGCGCCATGTATCTGGGCTCGACGCTGTACCGCATCCACGGCTCCAACGAGCCGGAGACGATCGGCCAGGCCGTCTCCTCGGGCTGCTTCCGCATGACCAACGACGACGTCACCGACCTCTATAGCCGCGTCTCGATCGGCACCACGGTGGTGGTGCTGAACAACTGACCAGACGCAAACTCTCGTCGGGTGGGCAAAGCCGGAGGATCGCGCGGACGCGCGGTCCGGTCTCTCCGCAACGGGACAATCCCCCAGAGGAAAGAACCCTCACCCGCCGCTACGCGGCGACCTCTCCCGCAAGCGGGAGAGGTTGAGGAGAGCCCGACGTACGGCCGGAACCCGCAGGGCGCGTGAATTTGCGGTCTTGTGCGCGGGGCGCGAATGCGGCAGCGTCGCAGGACGATGAGCGCATCTGTCCCGCCCTCGCCCGGCCTTCGCTTCGCCCTGCTGGTGCTCGTGACGCTCACCTGTGCGCCTGACACCGCTACCATGGCTGCGGCCGGCGAGCTGCCGGCGATCTCCTCGCGCCAACGCGCCGAGAAGAAGAGCTTCACCGACGGCGAGATCGTCGAGGGCTTCCTGAAGACGGCGTTCGGCGCCGAATACCATCTTGCCGGCCGCGTCGACCGCATCCGCAAGTTCGACGGGCCGGTGCGCGTCTACGCCGAGAGCGGCCGCGCCGATCGCAAGACGCAGCTCGCCAAAGTCGTGGCCGACATCGGCAAGCGCGTGCAGCATCTCGACATCGCCATGATCGAGACCAACGAAGCGGCGAACGTGCGCGTGAAGCTGGTGCGCGACCGCGATCTCTTCCGCACCATCTCGAGCTTCTACGGCGCCGAGAAGGCGCGCGAGATCCGCTCCTCGCTCGATCCGCAATGCCTGTCCGGCTTCCGCAAGAACGACAATTTCGAGATCGAGCATTCCGACGTCATCCTCACCGTCGACAACGGCGATTTCACCTTCCTCGACTGCGCCTATGAGGAGCTGCTGCAATCGCTCGGGCCGATCAACGACACCACGAGCGTGCCCTGGACCATGTTCAACGACAACGTCTCGATGGGCTATTTCGACGTCTACGACCAGTACATCCTCAACCTGCTGTACGATCCCCGCATCAAGGCGGGCATGACCGTGGCGGAGGTCAAGGCCGTGCTGCCCGCCGTGCTCAAGGACGTGCGCGCCTGGGTGAAGCGGGTGAATGATCTGAAGGAGTGAAGCGCACTGTCCTCCCCTGGAGGGGAGGTAAGTGCGGCCCTACTGCACGAGATCGGCCACTGTCGTTGCGGCCTTCAGGCCCGTGCCGGTGAGAACAGCGACCGTCGTCTCGTTCGCTCTGATGGCCCCGGCAGCCGCGAGCTTGTCCAGGGCCGCAGCGGCGCTGGCGCTGGTCGGCTCGGCGAACAGGCCTTGCCGCGCGAGGCGGCGCAGGGCGGCGACGATCTCGTCCTCGGTGAGCGCGATGGTGCCGCCGCCGCTCTCGCGAAGTGCGGCGATGATCTCGCGCAGGCGCAGGGGACTCTTGATCGCGGTGCCTTCGGCGACGGTCTTGCTCACCTCGCGCGCGACGGGCGTATCGACGCCGGCCTTGAAGCTTGCATCGATCGGCGAACAATTGAGCGGCTGTGCCGCGAACAGGCGCGGCAGCTTCGAGATCTGCCCGGCCTTCAACAGCTCGCGGAAGCCGAAGGCGCAACCGAGGAGACTGCTGCCGGCGCCGACGGGAACGATGACGTTGTCGGGCGCGCGGAAGCCGAGATCTTCCCAGATCTCGTAGGCCAGCGACTTGGTGCCTTCGAGGAAGAACGGCTGCCAATTGTGGCTGGCGTAGAAGGTCTGGCTCGACTGGCGGATGGCCTCGGCTTCGGATTCCTCGCGCGGGCCCTCTACGAGCTGCACGGTCGCGCCGTAGGCGCGGACCTGCGCGATCTTCGCCGGCGACGTCGAGGCGGGCGCCAGAATCTTGACGCGCATGCCGCCGGCCGCACCCAAGCCGGCCATCGATGAGCCGCCGTTGCCGGAGGAATCCTCCAGAATGGCCGAGATACCGATCTGCCGCAGGAAGGACAGCATCACCGCCGAGCCGCGATCCTTGAAGCTGCCGGTCGGGTTGAACCATTCGAGCTTGAACAGCGGGCGCAGAGCGCCCCATTCCTGCTGGACCAGCGGCGTGCAACCCTCGCCGAGCGTGATCGGGGTCTTGATCTCAACCGGCAGCGCCGCCCGATAGCGCCAGAGCGACCGCGTCCGGCCATCGATGTCCTGGCGCGAGATGCCCACCCCCGGCGTCACCAGTAGCGGCGTGCGCTCGTCCGAGCACCAGCGCGGCTGGTCCAGGGGATAGAGCTTTCCGTTGCGGGGATCGATGTAGCTGGCGGCAGGCATGGCAGTCTCCAAGGCAGGGGTAGCGCGGTGCGCCGAACTTGAAGCCCGCCGCACCAAGCAACACCTCCTTGAAAACACGAAAAACAGAACTATTTCAATTCCTTAAACTGGCCTCCCGGGCGCGGCGGCAAGCTCGATGAGGCGCGGCATCGGATGCCGGCAGGCCTGACGGCCCTCCCGATGCCCGGAATTTGGCCGCGAGCGGCCCCTGCGCCCTGCCACGATTAACTTGTCTGTCGTCACCGGCCGCTACAGTATGTTGGATTGAGCTTGCGCCGCCGGTTCGGCGTCGCAAGCGAGCCAGGCCCGTCCGAGCGGCGGGCCGTTGGCTTTTTGGGAGCCTGGACATGAGCCGTGCCAACCGTACCGACCACATCCGCCTGACCTCCCATCCGGAGCCGGGCAGGAAGGCCGCCTTTCCGATCCATTGGGGCGCCACTGATGCGCGCGCCCGCGGGCCGATCATTGGCACGGTATCGCGCGCCGGGGACCGCAACGTGATCGGTAGCCATGGCGGCTCCTATGCGATGTACCGGGCGCTCGCGGTCTCCGCCGGCGCACTTGATCCCATCAGGCGCCCTGACCTCACCAACACCTTTCCGGCCGCGACCATCGGCCCGTTCCCGCAATGGAGCGATCCCACGAAAATCGTCGCGCTCGATCCCTGGGGGCACCTGGTCGCCGAGAATTTTCGCAAGGAGATAGCCGAGGGCGCGGACATCCGCCCGAGCATCGCAGTGACGCGGGCGCGGCTCGACCTGCCCGAGATCCGCGAAGCGATCGCCGCAAAGCGGCTCCGCGCCGACGGCGAGGTCGTGCACACCAATGGCAGCGTCTCGGTGGTGAAGATCGCGATCGATCCGGTGTGGTACCTGCCGGGCCTTGCGGCGCGCTTCGGCACCGGCGAGACCGAGCTGCGGCGCACGCTGTTCGAGCAGACCGCCGGCATGTTCCCCGAACTCGTGACGCGCCCGGACATGAAGGTGTTCCTGCCGCCGATCGGCGGCACCACGGTCTACCTGTTCGGCGACGTGACAAAGCTGCCGGACCATCGCACCAGGATCACCTGCCGCGTGCATGACGAATGCAACGGCTCCGACGTGTTCGGCTCCGACATCTGCACCTGCCGGCCCTATCTGATCCACGGCATCGAGGAATCCGCGCGCGGCGCGCAGGAGGGCGGGCTCGGGCTCGTCATCTACAACCGGAAAGAGGGCCGCGCGCTCGGCGAGGTCACCAAATTCCTGGTCTACAATGCGCGCAAGCGGCAGGAGGACGGCGATGCGGCCGCTGCCTATTTCGAGCGCACCGAGTGCGTGGCCGGCGTCCAGGACGCGCGCTTCCAGCAATTGATGCCTGATACGATCCACTGGCTCGGCCTCAAGCGCATCGACCGCTTCCTGTCGATGAGCGACATGAAATACGACGCGCTGACCTCGCAAGGCATCGACATCGTCGAGCGCGTGCCGATCCCGCTGGAGCTAATCCCGGCCGACGCCCATGTCGAGATCGCCGCCAAGAAGGCCGCCGGCTATTACTCCACCGACATCGCGCCGGAGAAGGACGTCAACGGCGTGGTCGGGCGTTCGCTGGAAAAATACTGATCGCGATGGCGGACGCTTTGGAATCACAGGCGCGCGCACTGCTCACCGCAAAGGCGGTTCGCGCGCGCGCCGGGCAGATGCTCGAGCTCGGCCTTGCCGGCGGGCTCACCCATTTCACCGTTGATCTCGACCGCATGGATGGCGTTGCCGATGCCGTGCTCGCGGTCACGCGCAAGGCCTATCCGACGCTCGACATTCCGTTCCATGCGCGCTGGCGGCACTTCGTGCTCGGCGGCGTCGACCGCTGGGCCCGGCTTGCCGATGCTACGTCCTGGCCAGATCGCGCGGCGCGGGCGCGCGCCGAGTTCGACCTCGCCATCGTCAGCGTGCTGCTCGACGCCGGCGCCGGCGCAGCGTGGCGCTATCGCGACGCCGTGACGGGAGCAGACGTAGGCCGATCGGAAGGGCTTGCGATCGCCAGCCTCGACATGTTCGCGAGCGGGCTGTTTTCGCACGATGCCCGTGCGTCGTTCAGGGCCGATGCGGAGGTGCTCGCAAGACTGCCCCTCGCCTCCCTCACCTCCGCCTTTCAGGTGACCGACGCCAATCCGCTGCTCGGCCTGGAGGGACGCACCGACCTGCTGCGTCATCTGGGCAAGCAGGTCTCGGATCGTGCGGACGTGTTCGGATTGCACGATACGCCGCGGCCGGGCGGGCTGTTCGATCATATCGCGGCGCGGGCGATCGGCGGCACCGTTGCTGCGCCCGCGATCCTGTCCGCGGTGCTGAACCAGCTCGGGCCGATCTGGCCGTCGCGGCTCGCGCTCGCGGGCGTCCCGCTCGGCGATTGCTGGAGCCATCCTGCGATCAAGGCGGACGACGGCACGGCAGGCCTCGTGCCGCTGCACAAGCTATCGCAATGGCTGAGCTATTCGCTGATCGAGCCGCTGCAGCGCGCCGGCCTCGAAGTGACCGACATCGACGGCCTGACCGGGCTTGCCGAATATCGCAATGGCGGCCTGTTCGTCGACCATGAGGTGCTGCGCCTGCGCCAAGCCGCGGACGCCGCGCGCGCGCATGCGGTGGATTCGCTGCTCGTCGTGGAGTGGCGCGCGCTGACGGTTGCTCTGCTGGATCGCCTTGCCGAACTGGTTCGCGCCAAGCTCGGCCGTACGTCCGAGACATTGCCGCTCGCCAGCATCCTCGAAGGCGGCACCTGGGCCGCCGGCCGCGCCATCGCCTTTGCACGCCGCCCCGATGGATCGCCGCCGCTCAAGGTGATCAGCGACGGCACGGTGTTTTAGAGAATGGATAGAGATTTTCGACCACGCGCGTCATTGCGAGCGCAGCGAAGCAATCCAGGGTCCGACCGCGGAGAGATCCTGGATTGCTTCGCTGCGCTCGCAATGACGCCTCGGTGAATTTCAGGAGCATCTCATTATGGAAGGCGTCACGATCGTCGATCATCCGCTGGTGCAGCACAAGCTGACGCTGGTGCGGGACAAGTCCATCTCGACCAAGTCGTTCCGCGAGCTGATCAAGGAGATCGGCATGCTGCTGTGCTACGAGGTGACACGCGACCTGCCGCTCGCCGACACCGTGATCGAGACGCCGCTGGCGACGATGCATTCGGCCAAGATCGCCGGCAAGAAGCTGGTGTTCGTGCCGATGCTGCGTGCCGGCACCACCTTCGTCGACGGCATGATGGACCTGGTGCCGACGGCGCGCGTCGCCCATATCGGCCTCTACCGCGAGCCGCACAGCTTCGCGGCGGTGGAGTATTTCTTCAAATCGCCCTCTGACCTCGGCGAGCGCCTCGCCATCGTGGTGACGCCGGTGGTCGCCACTGCCAACACCGCCGTCGCTGCCATCGACCGGCTGAAGGAGCGCGGCGCCAGGGACATCCGCCTTGCCTGCCTGATCGCAGCTCCGGAAGGGCTCGAGCGGCTGCGCGGATTGCATCCGGACGTGCCGATCTGGACCGCGGCGGTGGACGAAGGGCTCGACGACAACGGGTTCATCCTGCCGGGCCTCGGCGATGCCGGCGACCGCGCCTACGGAACGCGGTAAGCGCTGCGCGCGCTTTAGGAACAGCTTCCACCGCGCGAGGTTCTCCTGCTCTAGCATGGAGAGCACGATGACCTATCAGAATGATGACCGCAGGACCGACCGTGCACGCCGCAACAGCCCGGTGGGCTGGGCGATCGGCGCGATCTTCGTGATCGCCGTGGTCGCCGCCGTCTTCTTCTACAACGGACGCGAGGTGGGTCCGCAGGCGACGTCGACCAATCCGAACAACACGCCAAGCGTCACGACCGGATCGAATCCACCCGCTGCGCCGGCGAAGTGATGTACTGAGAGCGGGCCCTCACACCTTCCCGCTGCCGCAAATGCCCTTCAGCGCCTGCCACTCCTTGTCGGTCAGCAGCGGTGGGCCGCTGACGGGCCGATCCTCCGTCGTCATGCGCGCGAGGCGGTCCTCGGTCAGCGGATGGCTGGCGAGAATCGTGGCGAGCGAGGAGCCGCCCTCCTTGCCGGTGATGCGGAACATCAATTGCGCCGCAGGTTTCGGCGAACGGCCGAGCGCATGCATGATCTCGATCGCGAAGGTGTCGGCGCCGGTCTCGGCTTCGCGCGAATAGGAGGCCTCGACCAGGCTGCGCGAGGCGAAGATCACGGCCGATGAGCCGGTGATGTCGCCGAACAACAGGCCGATCAGGAACGAGGTGCCGCCGTTGTAGATCAGGCCGCGCATGTTGTCGTGATGCTTGAGATGGCCGAGCTCGTGGGCGAGGATGCCGGCGAGCTCGTCGGGATTCTCGGCCTTGTCGAGCAGGCCCTTCAGCAGGAAAACCTTGCCGCCGGGCAGCGCGAAGGCATTCGGCACCGCGGTCGGCAGCACGCCGGCCGTCATGGTGTCGTCGAGGCCGGCCGCATCGCGCAGGCGATTGACGAGCTTCGTGAAGGCGGCCTTGCCCGCGGGGTCTTCGCAGACACTGCGGCCGAAGATGGTCTTCATCTGGACCTCGGCGGCATCGCCGATGCGCCGTTCCACGGGCTTGGGAACCAGCGGCGCGAGACGGTCGGCGGCAAGCGGCACGCCGAACAGGACGACGCAGACGATGGAGACGGCGGCGGCCACCGACCAGCCCACGATCTTGGCGACGCCGCGGCGCGTCGCCTGGTGCTCGTCGAGGCGTGTGCAGTGGGCGGCCACTTCGGCGGCGAGCGCGGCATCGCGGATCTCCAGCCGGGCCAGAGGCGACGCTGACGTCGCAGCCAGGCGCAGGATTCCGGGGGGACCGTCGGCGCGGCGAATGTCGGCATAGGCCCAGCGAACGGGCGTTGCGCCGTCCTCGGCGATCTCGAGCGCATCGCCGAGGATCAGCGTCACTTGCCGTCTGCGGCTCGACACGCCGTCGAAGAAGATGGTCGGCTTGGCCGACTGCGCCGGGGTCTCGGCAAACACGTCACTCACAGCTCAGAACCCCGCGACATCGAGTCCGTCGGCAAAGCCTTCGCCGAGCGCGCTGGCAAGCTGACCGCTGCCGCGCACGTCCGCCGCGGCCCCGATGTTGTGCACCTCGACGGTCTCCAGCACCTTGGCCCAGAGATCGCGCTGAATATAGACCCGCATGACGATGTTGATGGCAAGGGCGAGCGCGAAATAGCCGATCACCATCATCGCCACCATCGGGATGCTCTTCGTCGCATTGTCGCCGGCGAACATCTCCTCGGCCGGAACGCCGGTCAGCGTGACGACGAGCAAGGCGCTGCCGCCCATATAGGCCGCGAACGCGACCGTGAGCAGCATCCACCAGCCGATCACTTTCCAGTACAGGCCGTAGAAGGCGTCGTGCGGCAGGTTCGAGGACAGGCCGACACCGCCGATGCGGATGCCGTCGAGCCACCAGCGCCATTCGCGCGCCTTGAACTCGGCGTAGAAGAACGGTGCGAGCGGGAAGATGAAGAGCGCGATCGGGCTGAGCAGCCACAGCCACCAGCCGCGCTTGAAGAAGGTCCAGCCGTCGCCTTCGAAATCGCCGCGGAGATCGCCGTAATGGGTGTGCCGCATCTTGTAGCGTTCGAGCGCAGCCTCGCGCCAGGGCAGCGCCAGGCCGAGCGTCAGGAACACCAGCAAGCCCCACAGCATGGCGCGAAACGCGTAGGCCCAGCCCGAGCCATCCATCCAGAACCGGACGCCGCGCCAGACCGTGCGCGTCAGGCGGTAGCGCCGCGCGCGAAAAATCGCGAACTGGCCGAAGGCGTAGAAGGCGATGAACAGCGGCGTCGAGGCAAAGGCCTGCCAGCGCTCGAACTCGATGCCAACGAGAAAATAGGCGAGATAGATCGGCACCAGGATCGCGAGCGCGAACAGGAAGCCGACCAGGAGCTCCTTGGCCCGCCCGGTGTATTCGGCCGCATCGCCGTCGATCGCAGTGTGCGTCCACAGATGACGGCGGATGTCGGTGACGAGCCAGAATCGGTAGAAGCCGAAGGTGACGAGCTCCAGCATGGCACCCTTGGTGACCAGTTTGCGGAACTCGGAGCGGTTGCCGGAGAAATCGACCCGCGTCGGCGGCAGCGGCGGGGGTAAGGGTTCGGACCCGATGGGGGTCCATTGCATGTCGTTCACGGCGGCAACCTCGGGATGCGGATCTCTTCCGGTCAAACTATAGATCAGAGGTTAGTCGATCCCCAAGATGGGCGGGTTCGATTTGGCTGGATTCCAGCCGGTTTCTCGCACGATTCTCTGCCGACCGGCGTGCGGGAGGTCACGGTCGCCCGGCGACGTGACGGTCGTGCAACGCGCGCGTGAAGGCTGGATGTGGCAAAACTCTCCCTTGCCCCGGCGCAGACAACCGGCTGTAATTGCAAATCAAATACCGCAGCGCAGAATTCAACGACGCACGGTTCATATCTAGGGAGAACGGTCATGCACGGGACCATCGAAAGCGCGGCCAAGCTCGACGCCTTGCGCGAGCGCGCCACCTCGCTGCCGCTGGAGCAATTCGATCCCGGCGACCCTGAATTGTTCAGGACCGATACGTTCTGGCCCTATTTCGATCGGCTGCGCCGGGAAGATCCCGTGCACTACTGCAAGGACTCGATGTTCGGGCCGTACTGGTCGGTGACGCGCTACAACGACATCATGGAGATCGAGACCAACCATGCGGTGTTCTCCTCCGCTTCCGCGCTCGGCGGCATCACCATCCGCGACATCGACCCGGATCTGCGCCGTGAGAGTTTCATTTCGATGGACCCGCCGCGCCATGCAGCCCAACGCAAGACCGTGGCGCCGATGTTCACGCCGACGCACCTGGACAACCTCGCCATCAACATCCGCAAGCGCTCGGCCGAGTGCCTGGACAATCTGCCCCGCGGCGAGGTGTTCGACTGGGTCGACCGCGTCTCGATCGAGCTCACGACGCAGATGCTGGCGGTGCTGTTCGACTTCCCCTGGGAGGACCGCCGCAAGCTGACGCGCTGGTCCGACGTTGCCACCACGATTCCCGGCCCCGACGGTCTCGTTGCGACCGAGGACGAGCGGCAGGCCGAACTCGCCGAATGCGCCGCCTACTTCTCCCGCCTTTGGAAGGAGCGCATCGAACAGCCGCCGAAGAGCGACCTGCTGTCGATGATGGCGCATGGCACCGCTACGCGCGACATGGATGCAAAGAACTTCCTCGGCAATCTCGTTCTGTTGATCGTCGGCGGCAATGACACCACCCGCAACACCATGTCGGGCTCGCTCCTCGCGCTGAGCCAGCATCCCGAGCAATATCGCAAGCTGCGCGAGAATCCTGATCTGCTCGACAGCTTCGTGCCGGAGGTGATCCGCTGGCAGACGCCGCTCGCGCATATGCGCCGCACGGCGCTCTCCGACTTCGAGTTCCGCGGCAAGCAGATCAAGAAGGGTGACAAGGTCGTGATGTGGTACGTCTCGGGCAACCGCGACGAGGAGGCGATCGACAAGCCCTACGAGTTCATCATCGATCGCGCGCGCCCGCGCACGCATCTCTCCTTCGGCTTCGGCATTCACCGTTGCGTGGGCCTGCGGCTTGCCGAGCTTCAGCTCAAGATTATTTGGGAGGAAATTCTCAGGCGGTTCGACCATATTGACGTGGTCGGCGAACCCACGCGGGTCTATTCGAGTTTCGTGAAGGGTATCGAGACGCTGCCGGTGAAGATTGCTGCGTGAGTCGAACGCAACTGGAGCCACGATCATGAACATCCAAGCGCCGGTCAAATCCGACAAGGCCGAACGCATGCGCAGGGCCCGCGAGGAGGCCTATGCCACGCCGCTGTCGCAGTTCCACCCCGGCGCGCCCCGGTTGTTCCAGGACGATACGCTGTGGCCCTGGTTCGAGCGGCTGCGCAACGAAGAGCCGGTGCATTACTGCACCAACGCGCCGATCGAGCCGTACTGGTCGGTGGTGAAATACAACGACATCATGCATGTCGACACCAATCACGGCAGCTTCTCCTCGGACTCAAAGCTCGGCGGCATCTCGATCCGCGACGTGCCGGAAGGCTACGACTATCCGAGCTTCATCGCGATGGACCAGCCCAGGCATTCGGCGCAGCGCAAGACGGTGTCGCCGATGTTCACGCCGACGCATCTGGACGAGCTCGCAAAGCTGATCCGCCAGCGCTCGCAGACCGTGCTCGACAATCTGCCGCGCAACGAGACCTTCAACTTCGTCGAGCGCGTCTCGATCGAGCTGACCACGCAGATGCTGGCAACCCTGTTCGACTTCCCCTGGGAGGAGCGGCGCAAGCTGACGCGCTGGTCCGACGTCTCCACCGCGCTGCCCAAGAGTGGCATCGTCGCCAGCGCCGAAGAGCGCCGCCGCGAGATGGACGAGTGCTACGCCTACATGTCGAAGCTCTGGAACGAGCGCGTCAACTCGGCGCCGCGCAACGACCTGTTGTCACTGATGGCCCACAACGAGGCCACGCGGCACATGGACCCCGACAACCTCATGGGCAACATCATCCTGCTCATCGTCGGCGGCAACGACACCACGCGCAACACCATGACCGGCTCGGTGCTGGCGCTGAACGAGAACCCCGAGCAATACGACAAGCTGCGCGCCAACCCGGAGCTGATCGATTCCATGGTGCCGGAGGTGATCCGCTGGCAGACGCCGCTGGCGCATATGCGCCGCACGGCCCTGCAGGACACCGAGATCGGCGGCAAACACATCAAGAAGGGTGACCGCGTCGTGATGTGGTACGTCTCCGGCAACCGCGACGAGGAGATGTTCGAGAAGCCGAACGAGTTCATCATCGACCGTCCGCGCCCACGCACCCACCTCTCCTTCGGCTTCGGTATCCATCGCTGCGTCGGCATGCGCCTTGCCGAGCTGCAGCTGCGGATCATCTGGGAGGAGATGCTGAAGCGGTTCGACCGCATCGAGGTGGTGGGCGAGCCCAAGCGGATCTATTCCAGCTTCATCAAGGGATATGAGACGCTGCCGGTGAGGATACCTGGGTAGGCCGGTCGGAGTGCCTTGAGCCCAAATCGCCTCTCCAAACTCCGCTGTCATGCCCCGCGAAGGCGGGGCATCCAGTACGCCGCGGCCTCTCGGTTCTAGCCGTGCGGCCTCTGGAATACTGGATTGCCCGCCTTCGCGGGCAATGACACCGAGGATGCGGTTGGGAGCACATCGTCCCTAACGCTCAGCTGTTGCACCTCCCCAGCTATAAAATTCCGGCATGACAGCTCGCGCCAGATGCGAAGGCACGATGGGGCGCGGCTGTTCTACCACACGCCATCTAACTCAACTTGATGTCCCACACGCCGTCCTTGCGGCAGGCGGCGACCTCCTCGCGCAACAGCGCGGTGATGGCGAGCGAAGCCGTCGAGGCCGGGCGGTCGATTGGAGAAGCAAAGATGAGCTCGCGCGTCATCGGCTTGGATACGGGGGCGGTTTCCAGCCGCCCGTGCGCGACCTCGGCGTGGACCGAGGACGGCGGCAGCAGCGCGAAGCCGAGGCCCTCCTCGACCAGGCTCGTCAGCACGCGGAACGAATCCGCTTCCAGCTGGACGTCGAGCTTGATCTTGCGCTGGGCCGCGGCGTGCTCGATCAGCGCGCGGAGGCCGTGGGAATGAGAGGGCAGCACCAGGCGCTGCCGCAGCAGCCAGCCGATGTCGACGTTCTTCTTCCGCGCCAGGCCGCAGCCGCGCGGCCCCACCGCGA
Source organism: Bradyrhizobium sp. CCBAU 11357 (assembly GCF_028128865.1). Taxonomy (NCBI): domain Bacteria; kingdom Pseudomonadati; phylum Pseudomonadota; class Alphaproteobacteria; order Hyphomicrobiales; family Nitrobacteraceae; genus Bradyrhizobium; species Bradyrhizobium sp. CCBAU 11357. The sequence goes on from NZ_LBJW01000110.1 coordinate 29,382, forward strand.
CGATGTTGTCGCGCCCCAGGCTCTGCACGTTGAGATGCAGATCGGCCGAGCGGCCGTAGAGGATGGCGAGGTCCATCTCGCCACGATGCAGCCATTCGACCAGATGGCCGCTGTAGCTTTCGACGATGCGCAGCGAGATGCCGGGAAATTTTTCGACGCAGCGCCGCGCAAAGCGCGCCGACAACACGCAGCTCACCGTCGGAACGAGGCCGAGCACGACCTGGCCCGACGGCGGCCCCTTGGCCGACTGGATGTCGTCGCGGATCTGGTCGATCTGCCGCACGATGCCGGAGGTGCGCACGAGCAGGAGGCGGCCGGCCTCGGTCAGCACCATGCCGCGACCGTTGCGGGTGAAAAGCTCCGTGCGCAGCTCGTGTTCCAAGAGCTTGATCTGCCGAGAGAGCGCCGGCTGCGCCACGCGCAAGGTGTCGGAGGCCTTGGACAGGCTGCCCAGCTCCGCCACGCAACTGAAGGTCCTGAGCTGCCGGAAATCCATGCTTGCCAATCCTGGAAGGCTACTCCATACGCTATAACAAATGAGCATAGGGGGCGGGCATTGTTTTCACAACGCCCGTGGGTTGGCCGGCGTTATCTTAACTGCCGCTGAGAATTGGAAACGCCATGAGTCAAGAACACCACACCGAAGATTACGCCGACATCCGCGAGGCCGTTGCCAAGCTCTGCGCGCAGTTCCCCGGCGAATACTGGCGCAAGCTCGATCGCGAGATGGCCTACCCCAAGGCGTTCGTCGATGCGCTGACCGAGGCCGGCTATCTCTCGGTGCTGATCCCCGAGGAGTATGGCGGCGCGGGCCTGAAGCTGTCGGCGGCCGCGGCGATCCTGGAGGAGATCCAGCGCGCGGGCTGCAACGGCGGCGGCTGTCACGCCCAGATGTACACGATGGGCACGGTGCTGCGGCACGGCAATGCCGAGCAGAAGGCAAAATACCTGCCGAAGATCGCGAGCGGCGAACTACGCCTGCAGGCGTTCGGCGTCACCGAGCCGACCAGCGGCACCGACACCACCTCGCTGAAGACATTCGCGCGCAAGGACGGCAACGACAGCTACATCGTCAACGGCCAGAAGATCTGGACCAGCCGCGCCGAGCATTCCGATCTGATGGTGCTGCTGGCGCGCACCACGCCGAAGGACCAGGTCAAGAAGCGCACCGATGGCCTTTCGGTTTTCATCGTCGACATGCGCGAGGCCAAGAACAACGGCCTCGAGATCCGTCCGATCCGGACCATGATGAACCACGCCACCACCGAAGTTTTCTTCACCGACATGAAGGTGCCGGCGGAGAATTTGATCGGCGAGGAAGGCAAGGGTTTTCGCTACATCCTGTCCGGCATGAATGCCGAGCGCATCCTGATCGCCGCCGAATGCGTCGGCGACGCCAAGTGGTTCATCGCGAAAGCGACGAACTACGCCAAGGAGCGCGCCGTGTTCGGCCGGCCGATTGGCCAGAATCAAGGCATCCAATTCCCGATCGCCAAGGCCTACGCTTCGATGCGCGCGGCCGAGCTGATGGTGAAGGAAGCCACGCGCAAATACGAGGCCGGGCTCGACTGCGGCGCGGAGGCCAACATGGCCAAGATGCTGGCGGCGGATGCGTCCTGGGAAGCGGCGAATGCCTGCATCCAGACCCATGGCGGGTTCGGCTTTGCCGAGGAATACGACGTCGAGCGCAAGTTCCGCGAGACGCGGCTTTATCAGGTGGCGCCGATCTCGACCAACCTCGTGCTGTCCTTTGTCGCCGAGCACGTGCTCGGCATGCCGCGCTCGTACTGAGGTCGGGCCATGGGAGCACTTGACGGGATCAGGGTGATTGCGGTCGAGCAGGCGGTGGCGGCGCCGTTCTGCTCATCGCGCCTGGCGGATGCCGGCGCGGAGGTGATCAAGATCGAGCGGCCCGAGGGCGATTTCGCCCGCGGCTATGACGCGGCGGCCAAGGGCCAGAGCAGCTATTTCGTCTGGCTCAACCGCGGCAAGCAGTCGGTCGTGGTCGATCTCACGACGAAGGAAGGCCGCGCCGAGCTGGAGAAGCTGATCGCGAGTGCCGACGTGCTGATCCAGAACTTGAAGCCGGGCTCGATGGACAAGCTCGGTTTTTCGCGCGAGCGGCTTTTGAAGGACTATCCAAAGCTGATCTCGTGCACGATTACCGGCTATGGCGACGAAGGCCCCTACGCGCATCGCAAGGCCTATGATCTCCTGATCCAGGCCGAGAGCGGACTTGCCTCGATCACCGGCAATCCCGACGGCGCCTCGCGCGTCGGCATATCGATCGTCGACGTCGCGACCGGCGCCACCGCGCATGCGGCGATCCTGGAGGCGCTGATCGCGCGCGGGCGCAGCGGCAAGGGCGCCGACATCCGCATCTCCATGTTCGACGTGATGGCGGACTGGTGCACTGTGCCGCTGCTCAACGCGGAAGCCGGCAATCCGCCCAAGCGCATGGGCCTGCGCCATCCCTCGATCGCGCCCTATGGCGTGTTCACCTCCAGGGACGGCAAGGACATCCTGATCTCGATCCAGAGCGAGCGCGAGTGGAAGACGCTGTGCGCCAAGGTGCTCGACCAGCCGGACCTGCCGGCCGATCCCCGCGTCGCCAACATGGTCGAGCGCGTGCGCAACCGCGATTTCACCGACAAGACGGTGGCCGACATCTTCGGCAGGATGACGCGCGACGAGCTGTTGAAGCGGCTGTCGGATGCCGACATCGCCTTCGCCGAGGTCAACACCATGGCAGACCTCACCAACCATCCGCATCTGCGGCGGATCGCGGTCGACACGCCGAACGGCCGCGTCAGCTATCCCGCGCCGGCGCCGATCATCGTCGGCGAGACGCGCTCTTACGGCGCCGTGCCCGCGATCGGCGAGCGTCCCCAGTCCAAATAGACAGAGCGAGGCGTCATGACCGAGAAGCTCGACATCGATCATCTGCGGCAATGGATCGGCCGCAGCCAGGAGGCCACCGACGTCGTCACCGCGCAGCTCGTGAAGGGCCTGCGCGCGACGCTGTTCCAGGAGGTCGGCGAGCCCAAGGCGGGCGACGCTGCCCCGTTCACGGTGCACTGGTGCCTGGCGCAGCCGGTGTTCCCGATGTCGATGCTGGGCCCTGACGGCCACCCGACCCGCGGCGGCTTCCTGCCGCCGGTGCCGCTGCCGCGCCGGATGTGGGCCGGCGGCGAGATCGAGTTTTTGCAGCCGCTGCGCGTCGGCGATGAATCGACGCGCACCTCGCGTATCGCCGACGTGCAGGTGAAATCAGGCTCGACCGGCACGCTGTGCTTCGTCTCGGTCGAGCACAGCATCTCTTGCCCACGCGGCGTCGCCATCCGCGAGCGGCAGGATATCGTCTATCGCGAGATGACGGGCAGCGCGCCGGCCGGCGGCAAGACCCCGCCTTCGCCGCCGCAGGCGCAGCATCGCGAAACGCATGTGTCCGATCCCGTGCTGCTGTTCCGCTACTCCGCGCTGACCTTCAACGGCCACCGCATCCATTACGACCGCGATTACGTCACTGAGGTCGAGGGCTATCCGGGCCTGATCTTCCACGGCCCGCTGCAGGCGGCGCTGATCGTCGAGATGGCGGCCAAGCTTCGCGGCGGCAAGGCACCGAAGAAGTTTACGTATCGCGGCGTGCAGCCGCTGTTCGAGGGCACGGAGTTCTCGGTCAACGCCAATGACAGCGGCGAGAGTATGGAGCTGTGGACCGCAAATGCGGAAGGGCAGCCGACGATGAAGGCAACGGCGGTGTGGTGATAGTCTCTCCTCGTCATTGCGAGGAGCGAAGCGACGAAGCAATCCAGACTGCCTCCGCGGAGAGATTCTGGATTGCTTCGCTTCGCTCGCAATGACGGGCGGGGCTGGTAGCGCGGCAATGAACAGGGGACGGAAACCATGGCCAAGAACGGCAAGACCGGCAGCAAGTCCGTCACCGTCAAGCAGGCAACGCTGGACCTGCTGCGCGCCTTCGGCATCGACAGGGTGTTCGGCAACCCTGGTTCGACCGAGCTGCCGTTCCTCAGCGACTGGCCTGGCGATATCGACTACGTGCTGGCGCTGCAGGAAGCTTCCGCCGTCGGCATGGCCGATGGCTATGCGCAGGCGACGCGCAATGCCGGTTTCGTCAATCTGCATTCGGCCGCCGGCGTCGGCAATGCGCTCGGCAACATCTACACCGCCCACCGCAACCAGACGCCGCTGGTGATCACCGCGGGCCAGCAGGCGCGCTCGATTCTCCCCTTGCAGGCATTCCTCTATGCCGAGCGTGCGTCGGAGTTTCCGCGGCCTTACGTCAAATACAGCGTCGAGCCGGCGCGGGCCGAGGACGTGCCCGCCGCGATCGCACGGGCCTATTACACCGCAATGCAGCCGCCGTGCGGGCCGACCTTCGTGTCGATCCCGATCGACGACTGGTCCCATGCCTGCGCGCCGATCGAGGCGCGCAAGGTCAGTCGCGAGATCGGGCCAGAGCTGGAGCCGATGAAGGCGCTGGTGGCTGCGCTCGGCTCGGCAAAGCACCCTGCCCTCGTCGTCGGCCCCGGAATCGATCGCGCCGGTGCGGTCGAGTTGATGGTGCGCGTCGCCGAGAGGACGAAGGCGAGCGTCTGGGTCAGTCCGTTCTCGGCCCGCTGCTCGTTCCCCGAGCGGCATCCGCAATTTGCGGGCTTTCTACATGCCTCGCCGGCGCAGTTGTCCGACGCGCTGCGCGAGTACGATCTCATCGTCGTCATCGGCGCGCCGGTGTTCACCTTCCATGTCGAAGGCCACGCCGCGATCTTCGACGGCGGCGCGGGCATCTTCCAGATCACGGATGATGCGGATGCTGCCGCGGTGACACCGGTCGGCACCAGCGTCATCGCCACGATGAAGCCAGCGCTGAGCCTGCTGCTCGACCTGCTGCCCGAGAGCAAGCGCGCGGCGCCAAAAGGCCGCACGCTGCCGCCGGCGCCGCAGGCTGCCGACCCGCTGCCGGTCGAATTCCTGCTGCATACGTTGTCGCAGGCGATGCCTGACGGCGCATCGCTGGTCGAGGAAGTGCCCTCGCACCGGCCGGCGATGCAAAAATTCATGCCAATGCGCGGCCAGGACAGTTTCTACACCATGTCGAGCGGCGGCCTAGGCTACTCCCTGCCGGCCGCGGTCGGCATGGCGCTGGGCAAGCCGAAGCAGCGCACGGTCTGCCTGATCGGCGACGGCTCGGCGATGTATTCGATCCAGGCGCTGTGGACCGCTGCACAGCGCAAGCTGCCGATGACCGTCGTCGTCATCAACAATTCCGGCTACGGCGCGATGCGCTCGTTCAGCCAGGTGATGCAGGTGCGGAACGTTCCTGGGCTGGAGCTGCCGGGGATCGATTTCGTCCGGCTTGCCGAGGGCATGGGCTGCCATGCGGTGCGGGTGACGAAGGCGGCGGAGCTGGGCGAAGCGCTGAAGCGCGGCATGGCGCATGAAGGCACCAGCCTCGTGGAGGTCGTCGTGGATTCAGCGGTGCCGGTGCTGTACGGGCAGAAGCATTGACGCGCGCGCATCCCGGCGACGGCATCACGACGCCAGAAATCCCCCATCCGCGGCGAGCACGTGGCCGACGACATAGGACGAGGCATCCGACGACAGCCACACCACGGCCTCGGCCACCTCCTCCGGGCTGCCCATCCGCCGCAGCGGCAGGCCTGCGCTGACCGTCGCGACATCGCCGACGCCGGCGCGCAGCATCATGTCGGTGACGACGCGGCCGGGCGCGACGGCGTTGATGCGGATGCCGCGCGGCGCGTTCTCCATCGCCGCCGAGCGCGTCAGCGAGATGGCGGCAGCCTTGGAGGCCGAATAGAGCGAAAAGCCGGGATTGGGATTGCGCACACCGCTGACGGAGGCGTTGACGACGATGCTGCCGCCGCCTTTCGCCAGCATCGCCGGCAATTGATGGCGCAGGCACAGGAACAGCGCGCGAACATTGGTGTCGAATACGCTGTCGTAGATCTCCGTGCCCTGTTCCTCCAGCGGCGCCCGGCGCTCCTGGAAGCCGGCATTGTTGAAGGCGACGTCGAGCCGGCCGCAGCGCTCGACTGCCGTGCGGACGAGACGCGCGACCTCGTCTTCCTTCGTGATGTCGGTCTTGAGCGCGATCGCCTCCGTGCCCAGCTCGCGGCACGCGGCGGCGGTGGCCCCGATCTCGGCCTCGCGCCGGCCGGCGACGATGACCGCTTCCGCCCCTTCGGTAGCCATCCGCAAGGCCGTGGCGCGCCCGATGCCGCTGCCGCCGCCCGTGACCAGGCAGACCTTGCCGCTCATCCGATGACCTGCCGGCAAAGCTCCGCTCATGGTCCACTCCAAAACACTTGCGCGCCCCGTTGCGCGCATATAGTTGTATGATACAACTATATGCCCGGAGTCAAGATGGCCGAGCTTTCGCTGATCGACGACATCCGCGCCGCCTCACGCCTGATGGTGCGCGAGCTCGGCTTCATGGACGCCACGGTGGCGGCCTCGGGCTATCCGCCCTCGGCGGTCCATACCATCCTGGAGATCGGAATCCGCGGTCCGATGACGTCGGGCGAGCTCGGCGATTTCCTGCGGCTGGAGAAATCCAGCGTCAGCCGCCTGGTGCGCAAGCTGATCGATTGCGGCGAGCTCAAGGAGACGCCGGACGAGGCGGATGCGCGCAGCAAGCGGCTGTCGCTGACGGCAAAGGGCCGGCGCACGCAGGAAGCACTGCATGCGTACGGTCGCCAGCAGGTGCGCGGCGCGCTGGCGGCGCTGACGCCGGCCGAGCAGCGCACTGTGCGCGAGGGCATGATGCTCTATGCGCAGGCGCTCAGGCAGAGCCGGGTGGAGGATGAGGCCCTGGTGTAACCACACTCTCGGTGTCATCGCCCGGCTTGACCGGGCGATCCAGTACTCCGAGACGTCAATGGTTCAATCGACAGGCCGCGGCGTACTGGATGCCCCGCCCCCCGCCAGCGTGGGAGCACCGACGGTCACTTCCGGAACTCGTCCCGCATCTTGGCCTGAATCTTGGCCATGCCGCCGATCCAGCGGTCGTAGTTCTCGGTCTTCTTGCGCATGTAGCCGAGCACTTGCGGGTGCGGCAGGATCAGGAATGTTTCCTGCTCGAGGCCGGCGAGCACGTCTTTCGCCACCTGCTCCGGCGTCAGGTCGCCGTCGCCGGATTGCGGGCCCTTGGGGATCGAGCGCAGCATGTTGGTGTCGACACCCTGCGGACACAGGATCGAGACCTTGATGTTGTGGGCCTTGTGCGAGATCGCGAGGTTCTCGGCAAAACCGACCGCGGCGTGCTTCGTCGTCGAATAGGCCGGGCTGCCGACCTGCGACAACAGGCCCGCGGCCGAGATGGTGTTGAGGAAATAGCCGCCGCCGCGCGCCTTCATGCGGGGGATGAGATGCCGCGCCGCATAGACATGCGCCATGACGTGGATCGCCCAGCTGCGCTGCCACGGCTCGTCGGACGCGCCGCCGGCATTCTCCGACATCGGATCGAAGCCGCCGCCAATGCCGGCATTGGAGCAGAACAATTCGATCGGGCCGAACTGCCGCTCGGTCTCCTCGATGACGTGGACGATGTCCTTTTCCTGCGCGACGTCGCATTTGAAGGCGGCGCCATCGACCATGGCGGCGACCGCTCTCGCATTGGCGGCGTCCATGTCCGCGACCACGATCTTGGCCGCACCCGCGTTGTGAAAGGCCTCGCACAGCGCCTTTCCGATGCCGTTTGCGCCGCCCGTGACGACCACGACCTTGCCGGTCACCTGCATGCGACGTCTCCTCTTGTCTTGTATCGTCTTGTACCGCTTTATACCGCGCCGCTTATTCCGCGTCGCGGGTCAGCTCAACACGAGGTCGAGCACCGCGGTATAATGGCATGCCGCGCCGGCCAAGACAAAGCCGTGCCAGATCGCGTTCTGGAAGCGCAGCCGCCGCCAGGCGTGGAAGATCACGCCAAAGCTGTAGAGCAAGCCGCCGGCAAGGATGAAGCCCAGCACCAGCGCGGGCAACGCCCTGACCACGGAATCGTAGAGCATCATGCCGCTCCAGCCCATCGCGAGATAGATGCCGACCGAGACGCGGTCGAACCGGCCGGGATAGAGCAGCTTCAGCACGATGCCAAGAATTGCCACGAACCAGACGCCGGCGAGCAGCACCAGCGCGAACACGCTGTCCTTCAGCTCCAGGATGAACGGCGTGTAGGTCGCGGCGATCAAGAGATAGATCGCGGAATGGTCGAAGCGACGCAGCAGCCATTTGGCCGGCGAGACCGGCCAGAGATTATAGGTCGCCGACAGCACCAGCATCGAAAGCAGGCCGGCGACATAGATCGAGACGCCGACGATGTCGGTGGCGTCGGCATAGACCGCCGTCAGCACCACCAGCACGGTTGCGGCGATGAGGCCTGAGAGAACACCGATCGCGTGGACGATGCCGTCGGCGATCAGCTCGGCGCGATCGTAATCCCAGCCGATCGCGTCGGCTGCGGCGTGGACGGAATTGGACGCGAACTGTTTCATTTGGAAGACGGTCATGGCAATCCGCAAAGCGTGGCAATGCCCTCTTGGATGGGTCTCTCGGGATCGGCGCATCGTTCAAACGGCTGATTTGCCGACAAAGGCGGTGGAAGTATGAAAGCTTGAATTTCCTCAGGCAATTGCCACTTTTGTGACTAGTCCAATTTGCGTATCCCTCGCCCGAGATCCCCCACGTTCATATGGCATTCAGTTTCCAGGATATGGTCGAGGAGGCGAGGCTGTCGGCCCGGGCGCTGATCGACTATGGCGAGCACTTCTTCAACCCGACGGTGCGGCTTGGTGTCACCGGCCTGTCGCGCGCCGGTAAGACCGTATTCATCACCGCGTTGATTCACGGGCTGACGCGCGGCGGCCGGTTTCCGGTGTTCGAGGCCTATGCCTCGGGCCGGATCGCGCGGGCGCACCTGGCGCCGCAACCGGATGATGCCGTGCCGCGCTTTGCCTATGAAAGCCATCTGCGCGCGCTGATCGAGGAACGGCGCTGGCCGAACTCGACCGTGGACATCAGCGAGCTCAGGCTCGTGATCGACTACCAGCGCCCGAACGGCGCCGATCGCACGCTGACGCTCGACATCGTCGACTATCCCGGCGAATGGCTGCTGGACCTGCCGCTGCTCCACAAGAGCTACGAGCAATGGTCCGCGGAGAGCCTGGCCCTGTCGCGCGAGGCGCCGCGCGCGCATCTCGCGGCCGAGTGGCACACCCATCTCGCAACGCTCAAGCCCGATGCGCGCGAGGACGAGCAGGCGACGCTGACGGCCGCAAAGCTTTTCACTGATTATTTGCGCGCCTGCCGCGACGAGCGCTTTGCGATGAGCCTGTTGCCGCCCGGCCGCTTCCTGATGCCCGGCAATCTCGCCGATACGCCGGCGCTGACCTTTGCGCCGCTGGATTTGCCTGCTGGCGGAGAGGCGGGCGAGGGATCGCTGTGGGCGATGATGGTGCGGCGCTTCGAGGCCTACAAGGACGTCGTGGTGCGGCCGTTCTTCCGCGATCATTTCGCGCGGCTCGACCGCCAGATCGTGCTGGCCGATGCGCTCTCCGCGTTCAACTCCGGCCCCGAGGCGCTGCACGATCTCGAAGCCGCGCTATCAGGCATTCTCGACTGCTTCAACATCGGCCGCAGCACGATCCTCTCCAGCCTGTTCCGGCCACGCATCGACCGCATCCTGTTCGCGGCCACCAAGGCGGATCATCTGCATCATTCCAGCCACGACCGGCTCGAGGCGGTGCTGCGCCGCGCCGTCTCGCGCGCGGTCGCCCGCGCGGAAAACACCGGCGCAGCGATCGACGTCGTTGCGCTCGCCGCCGTGCGCGCCACGCGCGAAGCGCAGGTGGCGCGGGGCCGCGACAAGTTGCCGTCGATCCTGGGAACACCGGCCGCAGGCGAAAGCGCCGGTGGCGAGTTCTTCGACGGCAACACCGAGGTTGCGACCTTTCCGGGCGATCTGCCCGTCGACCCCGAACCGCTGTTCAACGGCACAGATGCGTTCCGCGGGCTCGCGAGGGAGGCGGCGGGGAACAGCGATTTCCGCTTCCTGCGCTTCCGCCCGCCGAAGCTCGAACGCGAGGGTGCCGACGAGCCGACGCTGCCACACATCCGCCTCGACCGTGCCTTGCAGTTCCTGATCGGAGACAAGCTCGCATGAACGACCGATCGAAGCCCCGGCGGCCGGCGACGTTCCGGCTCGACGATCCCGGCGTCGTCGTTACCGAGACCGACGAGACCAGCCGCCTCAGTCGCGCCATCATCCAGATCACGCCGGAGCCCGATCCGGCGATGCTGCCGGTGCCGGTGCAAGCCGCACTGCCGGCGCGGCGCGGCTTTCCCTGGGGCACGCTGTTCTGGTCGGGGCTCGCGGGATTGACGCTGCTCGGCACCGGGCTCGGCGTCGTCCGCCTGATCGAGGATCTGTTCGCGCGCAACGAAACGCTCGGCTTCGTCGGTCTTGCCTTCGCCGCCGTCACCGCGCTGGCGCTCGCGGTGGTGATCGGGCGCGAGGCGTTCGGGCTGGCGCGGCTTGCGACCATCGAGAAGCTGCATCAGCGCGCTGCGGCCGTGCTTGCCAGCGACGATCGCAAGGAGAGCCGCGTCATCGTGCAGGACCTGCTCAAGATCGCGCACCAGAACCCGCAGCTGGCGCGCGCCCGCGCGACGCTGGAGAGCCATGCCGGCGAGATCATCGACGGCGCCGACATGATCCGCCTCGCCGAGCGCGAGCTGATGTCGCCGCTGGACGCGGAAGCGCGACGGCTGGTGTCGTCAGCGGCGCAAAAGGTCTCGATCGTCACCGCGGTCTCGCCGCGCGCCGCAATCGACGTGCTGTTCGTGTTCGTGGCGGCGCTGCGCCTGATCCGCCAGCTCGCTTATCTCTATGGCGGCCGTCCCGGCGCGCTCGGCATGATCCGCCTGCTCCGCCACGTCATAACCCATCTCGCCATCACCGGCGGCATGGCCGCGAGCGACAGCCTGGTGCAGCAGATGCTCGGCCACGGCATCGCGGCGAAGCTGTCGCAGCGGCTCGGCGAAGGCGTGCTGAACGGATTGTTGACGGCGCGGCTGGGATTGGCCGCGATCGATGTCACGCGGCCGCTGCCGTTCGCGGCCCTGCCGCCGCCGAAGCTGTCGGATCTGGCGACGGATCTGCTGCGGAAGAAGGACGGGGAAGAGTAGCGGCAAAACGGGTGGAGGATGCTCCCTCCGCGAGACCGGAATCGTAGGGTGGGCAAAGGCGCACTCGCGCCGTGCCCACCATCTCTTTCGATCGCAAAAATGCGTGGGCACGCTTCGCTTTGCCCACCCTACAATACTGCCCGAGCGGGGAGATCACCCCACCCGCTCGCGCTACGCGCGATCGACCACGGACGAGCTACGCTCGTCCCGGACTCCTCCAGGGGCGGGTACGCTCCCGCCAGCACCTTCCACAAAAATAGCGGCGAGTCCTTCGGCGGTGACAGCTCCGGGGTCCAGCCGGTGAGCTTCTCCAGCACATAGGTGTCCGTCACGACGCCACGCCAGCTGCGCGCGGCTTGGCCGAGCGGCTCGCGCTTCACAGGGATGCTCTCCCACAGCGATGAACGATCGTCCGGCTCGCGCCCGACATAGATTCCGGCGTGGCCCTTGATCTTGTCCATGCCGGGATCGCGGAAATCCTGGAAGCGGCCGCGCTCGTTGATCTCGATCACGGGCACGCGGCCACGGAACAGCCAGCGCATCATGGCGTAGGTGCGGTAGTCCGTGGTCGCGATCCAGGTCGCGCCGGTTTCGTCGAGCGCAGCTTGTGCGCGCGCGGCCACCTGCTCGTAGCCGGCTTCGGCACCGATCGGGTCGAGCTTGCCGAGCAGATTCCAGGGCGCGGCGACGTAGTAGAGGAACACGATGATGGTGAAGCCGATGCCTGAGACGATCGCTGTCCTGACCCAGAACAGCGAGGATTCCAGCATCCGGGCGGACCATCCCTCTTTCCTCATCGTGACGAGATTGACCGCGGTGGCGGCAAAACCGACCGGCCACATGAACATTGGCCAGGTGTCGCCGACGCGAAGCGTCAGCGACTTGAAGAAGAAGTAGACGAACGGCACCAGCACCGCGGTCGACAACAGGATCGCGACCGGCTCGCGCGTGCGATAACCGCGCCATGCCGTCAGCACCAGGCCCGTCAACACCACCGGCAGCATGACGAAGCCGACCAGGCCGAATTGCAGGCCGATGTAATCGCCGATCGTACGCAGCGAGAGGCCGTAATTGGCGGTCGCGCGCACGCCCTGGAAGCGGAACGAGGCCCAGTCGTGCTGCGCGTTCCAGATCAGCACCGGCGAGAACGCGGCGATCGCGACCAGGACGGCGAGATAGGGGTAAGGACTGCGCAGCCAGCGCCAGCGCCAATCCGGCACCAGCAGAAAAGCGGCAACCGCCGGCGCGAACATGATCACGGTGAATTTCGAGAGCATCGCGAGGCCCGCGAACAGCCCCGCCGCCAGCCACCAGCCTCCGTCGCCGCTTTGCGCCAGCCGCACCAGCGACCACATCATCGCGACCGCGAACGGGATCATGGCGACGTCGGGCGCGACCTTGGCCATCAGCAGGCCGTAATAAAGCGCGGCTTCCGGCATCAGCACCGCGAACACGATCGCGCGCACATCATGGGTGAGGCGGCGGACGATGTCGGCGAGCAGCAGCTGCGTCACCAGCATCGCGACGATGCCACCGAAGCGAGCGCCGAGATTGGTGTCGCCGAAGATCGCGGTTCCGAAGCGGATCAGCCAGGCGATGCCGGGGGGATGATCGAGAAAGCTGAGCGCAGCCTCCTTCGACCAGGTCCAGTAATAGGCTTCGTCGGTGCGCAGCTCGATGACGGAGGCGTAGACGATGCGGAGCAGCGTCATCGCGGCGATGATCGCTGCAGCAATCAGGATGAGACGGCGTTCGGCGCCGTCTGGCTTCGCAGAGATGTCGGGAGCGATCGTCACGGCCGCGCTTTTCCCCGACTTGGGAGGGGGAGTCAATGTAGGGAGCGTACCACTTATACCGCTGTGGCCCGGGCAAGCGTCAGCGCAGACCCGTGACCCATAACCACAGGGGCCGTAGGGTGGGCAAAGCGAAGCGTGCCCACGGTTATTGAGGATAGAGATCGTGGGCACGGCGCGCCGGCGCGCGCCTTTGCCCACCCTACGGTTTGGTAACCTTTGCCGCGCATGTGACCTTACAACCTGTCCATATCGGGAATTTAAAGCTACGCTGGCTGTTCTCCTCCATGAACTGATACAACCGAATCATGGCCACCGCTCCCAGACAGATGTCCGTCGTCCGCGCCACCGGCGTGCGGCAGGTGCGGCTCGTCTGCGGCATCATCCTGTTCGCCTATGTGGTCAGTCATTTCCTCAACCATGCGCTCGGCAACATCTCGATCGATGCCATGGAGACCGGGGTCTACTACCACACGCTGTTCTGGCAGTTCCTCCCGGTCGCGATCGTGTTCTACACGGCCGCACTCACCCATATGGGGCTCGGCCTCTACGCACTGTATCAGCGCCGCCAGTTCCGCTGGCGGACGATCGAGCCGCTCCAGCTCGTGCTCGGCTTGAGCATCCCCGTGCTCGTCATGGGCCACGTCATCGGCGTGCGGCTCGGACAGACGCTGTACGGACACCAGAAGCTCTATCCGCAGGAGCTCTATCTGTTCTTCGTCGCGGCGCCGGGCCGACTCTGGCAGATGACGATCCTGCTTCTCATTGCCTGGGTGCACGGCTGCATCGGCATCTATTTCTGGCTTCGGCTGAAGCCGTTCTTCACGCGTGCGGCGCCCTATCTGCTCGCGGCCGCCGTGCTGATCCCGACGCTGTCGCTGCTCGGCATCTACCAGGGCGGCCGCAGCGTCGCCGCCGACAGTGACGACGGCGAATGGCGTACGCACAATCTCACCCGCCGCCAGGTCGGCACGGTTGCGGAAGGCAACACGCTCGACCGCATCGCGGGCGGTCTCACCATCGGCTATTTCGGACTGCTGGGACTGGTGCTGGTGGCGCGCGGCGCGCGCGCCTTGCGCGAACGGCGCGGCGGCATGATCGCGCTGTCCTACGGCAACGGCAAGACGGTGCGCGTCCCCAAGGGCCTGTCCGTGCTGGAAGCGAGCCTGCGCCACAACGTGCCGCATGCCAGCGTCTGCGGCGGCCGCGCCCGCTGCTCGACCTGCCGCATCCGTATCATCGGCGATCATGACACCCTTCCCACACCGTCGCAGCGGGAGGCCTTCGTGCTCACCCGCGTCGGCACCGCCGATCCCTCGATCCGGCTGGCCTGTCAGCTGCGCCCGACCTCCGACCTCTCCTTCTTCCAGCTCTTCACGCCTCACACGCATGGAGCGGACGGGCAGGCCTCGACATCCGCCAGCATCGGCCAGGAGCGCTATCTCGTCAGCCTGTTCGTGGACATGCGCGGCTCGACGCAGCTGGCCGAGAAGCGGCTGCCGTTCGACACGGTCTTCATCGTCAACCGCTTCCTCGGCGCGGTGTCGCAGGCGGTGATCGAGAACGGCGGCCAGCCGAACCAGTTCGTCGGCGACGGCATGCTGGCCCTGTTCGGCCTCGCGGCCGACCCGCAAACCGCGTGCCGGCAGGCGCTGAAGGCCGCAGCCGGAATCGCCACGCATATCGACGCGCTCAACGACCTCCTGAGCCACGATCTGCGCCAGCCGATCCGCTTCGGCATCGGCATCCACGGCGGCGAGGTCATCATCGGCGACATCGGCTATCGCGATCACATCGTCTTCACCGCGCTCGGCGATGCCGTCAACGTCGCGGCCCGACTGCAGGACATGACCAAGACGCTGGCCTGCGAGGCGATCGTCTCGGAAGAAATCCGCCGCACCGCTGATATTGCCGAGGACGCCCTGCCGCAGCAGGAGGTCGCCATCCGCGGCCGCGACGAGGCGCTCGCGGTGCGCGTGGTGGCGAATGCGAGGGAGCTGGCGGGGCTGGTCGACCGCAGCGCGCTGGTGGCGGCGTAAGGAGCGAGCGGCAAGCTCGATGCGCTCCCTCCCCCGCTTGCGGGGGAGGGCTGGGGAGAGGTTGTCTCCGCAACGGGACACTCCCCTAGAGGAGAGAGCCCTCACCCGGCGCTCCGCGCCGACCTCTCCCGCAAGCGGGAGAGGTGTGGCACACCGCCGCCGCCGCTACAGCAGCTCGGCTCAATCTCCTACAAGCGCAACACCGGCCTGCTGCAACGCAGCGGCATGGGCTTGCTGCGAAAGCACGAATTGACATCGTCGAAATCGAGGCGACAGATGAGCGCGGGTCTCGCGGTGATGACCGCGGTCAGAAGAAAAGCTCCGGGAGGAGACCACATGTTCGATCGACGCGACCTGCTCAAAGCAGCGGGCCTCGCCGCGCTGGCGGCAGGATTGGGCGCCACCAGAGCGCTGGGCCTCGACACCGTGACCCTGCCCTTCGCCAACGGCGAACGGCCGATGGTGAAGTATCCGCAGAAGCGGCCGATGATCGGCCTGACCAGCCGGCCGCCGCAGCTTGAGACACCGTTTGCGGTGTTCAACGACGGCCCGATCACGCCGAACAACGCATTCTTCGTGCGCTATCACCTCTCCGACCTGCCCTACGATCTCGACCCCGACAAGTTCACGCTGGAGGTCAAGGGCAAGGTCGACAAGCCGCTGAAACTGTCGCTGAATGACATCAGGAAGATGAAGGCGACAGAGCTCGTCGCCGTCAACCAATGCTCCGGCAACAGCCGCGGTTTCTTCGAGCCGCGCGTCGCCGGCGGGCAGCTCGCCAACGGCGCGATGGGCTGTGCGCGCTGGCGCGGCGTGCCGCTGAAGGCGGTGCTCGAGATGGCGGGCGTGCAGGCCGGCGCCAAGCAGGTGACGTTCAACGGCATGGATGGGCCGGTCAACGACAAGACGCCGGATTTCGTCAAGGCACTCGACATCGATCACGCCAGCGACGGCGAGGTGATGCTGGCCTATGGCATGAACGGCGAGGACTTGCCGTTCCTCAACGGCTTCCCGCTGCGCCTGATCGTGCCCGGCTATTATGGCACCTACTGGGTCAAGCACCTCAACGAGATCACCGTCATCGACAATGTCTATGACGGCTTCTGGATGAAGTCGGCCTATCGCATCCCCGACACGCCGAACAACGCGGTCGAGCCGGGCACTGCGCCGAAGGCGACCATCCCGATCAACCGCTTCACCATCCGCTCCTTCATCACCAGCATCCCCGACGGTGCCAAGCTGAAGGCGGGAGCCGTGACCCTGCGCGGCATCGCTTTCGATGGCGGCAAGGGCGTCAAGGCGGTCGAGGTCTCCACCGACGCCGGCAAGACCTGGGTCAGCGCCAAGCTCGGCAAGGATCTCGGCAAGTACGCCTTCCGCGAATGGAAGCTGCCGGTGAAGCTCGCGGCCGGCAGCCACGAGCTCAAGGTCCGCGCCACCGGCAATGGCGGCGAGACCCAGCCGGACACGCTGCGCTGGAACCCGGCGGGCTATTTGCGCAACGTCGTCGAAACCGTCCGCGTCAGCGTGGCCTGAAGGAGACTGATCATGCAGCGCACCGTTCTCCTCGCCATCACGCTCGCCGTCGCCGCATTGATGGGCTCGTCACTTGCAGCGCCGGTCAATTACAAGACCCCCGACGAGGTCGCGGCCTTCAAGCCCGGTCCCAATCTCGAGGTGGTGCAGGGCAATTGCGGCGCCTGCCATTCGTCCGACTACGTCGCCACGCAGCCGCCGATGAAGGACAAGAGGGCCTTCTGGCAGGCCGCGGTGACCAAGATGATCAAGGTCTATGGCGCACCGATCGACGATGCCGATGTCGGCAAGATCGTCGATTATCTGGCTGCGACGTACTGACGGACGGCACGCGCGCACTTACCCTCCCCTGGAGGGGGAGGGTCGATCGCGCGCAGCGCGAGCGGGGTGGGGTGATCTCTCAACACGGACAGTGTTCAATGTGGAGAAACCGTCACCCCACCCCGCTACGCATTGCGCTGCGCTCCATGCGTAGCGACCCTCCCCCTCCAGGGGAGGGTAAGGAAGAATGACGGGCAGCGGCAGCACTGCGACCTATTGACGGACGCCGGCACGCGTGCCGGCCATTTGACCGCGAAACGGGCAAAAGCGGCAAAAACGCCGCGAAGTTGAGCGGAATTCGGCGAAATGGCGATGTGGTTTGAGCTACCAAGCCTGCCACATTCCGCGTATCCTGTTAGGACCGAACCGGCCGGTTGGCGGGGACTGGCGGTTCGAGATCTCGGAGGAAGACCCGCGGAGAAGTCGTGATGGCTAAAGGTACGGTCAAGTGGTTCAACCCGACGAAGGGTTATGGATTTATCCAGCCTGCGTCGGGTGGCAAGGATGTGTTCGTGCATATCTCGGCAGTGCAGAAGGCCGGTCTGTCGACCCTCAACGAGGGACAGACGGTGGAATACGAAGAGATCGCAAACCGGGGCAAGACCTCCGCGGAGAACCTCAAAGTATAAGCCCGCGCCAGCCTTTGCTGCCTCCCGGATTTGTCCGGGAGCGGGCCAATAAAATTTAAGAAGACGGCCGGTGCATTCGACGACAGGCGTTGCGACTGCACAAGGATAGCTATTTTTCCTGCGAAGACCGCTTATCGAACCACAGCAATGACAATCGCGACTGCACTTCGCTAACCCACCGGCAGCGGTGCGTCGCGCTTGATCTCCTCCATCACCGCATAGGTCCGCGTCTCGCGCACGCCCGGCATCGACAGCAGGGTCTCGCCGAGAAAGCGTCGATAGGCGGTCATGTCGGCAAGCCGCGCCTTCACAAGATAGTCGAAGCCGCCGGCAACCATGTGACACTCCAGCACTTCGGGGGCGAGCCTCACGGCCCGTGCGAACCGCTCGAAATTGTCAGGCGTGGTCTTGTCGAGCAGCACCTCGACGAACACCAGGAGCCCAAGGCCGAGTCGGTGCGGGTTGAGCCGCGCGCCATAGCCTTCGACAAAGCCCTCGCGCTGCAGGCGCTTCAGCCGCTCGCCGATCGAGGTCGGCGACAGCCCGATGCGCTCGGCGAGCTCGACATTGGCGATGCGCCCATCCTCCTGCAAAATCGAGAGGATTTTCCGGTCGGTTCGATCCAGTTCCATAATTTATGAGGCCAAGCTGCTTCTTGTCTTCATTTTCTAAGGCAAACCAGCTAGATTGTCTATCGAACTGCGGTCACGCGGGCCTTATCCTGGATGTCAGCCACAGGACACGCCATGCCGAACATCCCGCCGCCCTTCTCCGCCCCTTACGCCCCCGATGACGTCGAGATCGCCGCAAAGCTTCTGCCGGCCTCGCATCTCGTCCCGGCGCAGGAGGCCCGGATCGACCGCACCGCGACGCGGCTGATCGAGGCGATCCGCAAGCGCGACGACCGGCTCGGCGGGGTCGAGGACATGCTGCGGGAGTTCGCGCTCTCGACCAAGGAGGGGCTGGCGCTGATGGTGCTGGCGGAAGCGCTGCTGCGCGTGCCCGATGCACGCACCGCCGACCAGTTCATCGAGGACAAGCTCGGCGAGGGCGACTTCATCCATCACGAGACCAAGTCTACGGCGTTCCTGGTCAACGCCTCGGCCTGGGCACTCGGCCTGTCCGCCCGGGTGATCCAGCCCGGCGAAACGCCCGACGGCACCATCGGCCGGCTGGTGAAGCGGCTCGGCGCACCGGCGGTGCGCACCGCGACGCGCCAGGCGATGCGGCTGATGGGCAATCATTTCGTGCTGGGCGAGACCATCGAGCAGGCGCTGGAGCGGGGCCGGCCGCGCTCCGGCCAGAAGCCGCGCTATTCCTTCGACATGCTCGGCGAAGGCGCGCGCACGGCCGCCGACGCCAAGCGCTATTTCGACGCCTATGCCAGCGCGATTGAGACGATCGGCAAGGCGGCGGGCAACCATGCCCTGCCCGACCGGCCCGGTATCTCCGTCAAGCTCTCGGCGCTGCATCCGCGCTTCGAGGCGATCAGCCACGACCGCGTGATGCGCGAATTGGTGCCGCAACTGCTGGATCTCGCGCAGCGCGCCAAGACCTACGATTTGAACTTCACCGTCGATGCCGAGGAGGCCGACCGGCTGGAGCTGTCGCTCGACGTGATCGCGGCGACGCTCGCCGATGCGTCACTTGCCGGCTGGGACGGATTTGGCCTTGCGATCCAGGCCTATCAGAAGCGCGCCTGCGCGGTGATCGACTATGTCGATGCGCTTGCCCGCGCGCATGACCGCAAGCTGATGGTGCGCCTGGTCAAGGGCGCCTATTGGGACACCGAGATCAAGCGCGCGCAGGAGCGCGGGCTCGACGGCTATCCCGTGTTCACGCGCAAGGCGATGACCGATCTGAACTTCATCGCCTGCGCGACGAAGCTTCTCGCCCTGCGGCCGCGCATCTTCCCGCAATTCGCCACCCACAACGCGCTGACGGTCGGGACGGTGCTGGAGCTCGCGCAAAATGGCGGCGGCTTCGAGTTCCAGCGCCTACACGGCATGGGCGAAGCGCTGTACGAGCAACTCGCCAAGGATCATCCTGAGATCGCCTACCGCACCTATGCGCCGGTCGGCAGCCATCGCGACCTGCTCGCCTATCTGGTGCGACGGCTGTTGGAGAACGGCGCCAACTCGTCCTTCGTGGCGCAGGCGGCCGACTATCGCGTGCCGGTGTCTGCGCTGCTGCAGCGCCCGGCGGATGCGATTGGTCGGCCGCAACAGGCACCTCATGCCAACATACCTTTGCCGGCAGATCTGTTTGCGCCGGAGCGGCGCAATTCGCGCGGCGTCGAATTCGGTGAGCGCGCCGCACTGGACCAGTTGCTGGCCGACGTCAGGGGCGAGGCGGTCGATCTCAAGCCTGTCGCTGACGCAACACCGGATCAGGCCAATGCGGCGGTGACGGCGGCGCGCGCCGGCTTTGCCAGCTGGAGCCGGACGCCTGCAGGCACACGCGCGGCGGCGCTTGAGCAGGCCGCGCATCTCCTGGAAAGCCGCCGAGCCCGTTTCATCGCACTGCTGCAAGCCGAGGGCGGCAAGACCCTCGACGACGCGCTGTCCGAGCTGCGGGAGGCCGCCGACTTCTGCCGCTATTACGCCGCGCAGGGCCGAAAACTGCTCGGCGTTGATGCGACCATGCCGGGCCCGACCGGCGAGAGCAACGCGCTTAGCCTTCGCGGCCGTGGCGTGTTCGTCGCGATCTCGCCCTGGAATTTTCCGCTCGCGATCTTCCTGGGCCAGGTGACCGCGGCGCTGATGGCCGGCAACAGCGTGGTGGCAAAACCCGCCGAGCAGACGCCGCGCATCGCGCGCGAAGCCGTCGCCTTGCTGCACGAGGCCGGCATCCCCACAAGCGCGCTGCATCTCGTCACCGGCGATGGCCGTATCGGCGCCGTGCTGACCGCGCATCCTGACGTCGCCGGAATTGTCTTCACCGGCTCGACCGAGGTTGCCCGCGGCATCAACCGAACGCTGGCGGCTAAGGATGGGCCGATCGTGCCGCTGATCGCAGAGACCGGCGGCATCAACGCCATGATCGCGGACGCCACCGCGCTGCCCGAGCAGGTGGCCGATGACGTCGTCACCTCCGCGTTCCGTTCCGCCGGCCAGCGCTGCTCGGCGCTGCGGCTCCTGTTCGTGCAGGAGGATGTGGCCGACCGCATGATCGAGATGATCGCGGGCGCCGCGCGCGAACTCAGGATTGGAGATCCCGCTGATCTTGCGACTCACGTCGGTCCAGTGATCGATGACGAGGCCAAGCAACGCCTCGATGCGCATGTCGCGCGGATGAAGGGCGAGGCGCGGCTGCACTTTGCAGGCCACGCGCCGGATGGCTGCTTCGTCGCGCCGCATATCTTCGAGCTCAAGGAGGCCGGTCAGCTCACCGAGGAGGTGTTCGGCCCGATCCTGCATGTCGTGCGCTACCGCGCGGAAAGCCTCGAGCGTGTGTTGCAAGCGATCGCGCGCACCGGCTACGGGCTTACCCTCGGCATCCATTCCCGCATCGACGATACGATCGAGGCCATCATCGACCGCGTCCAGGTCGGCAACATCTACGTCAACCGCAACATGATCGGCGCCGTGGTGGGCGTGCAGCCGTTCGGCGGCAGCGGCCTGTCCGGAACCGGCCCCAAAGCCGGCGGCCCGCACTACCTCGCGCGCTTCGCCACCGAGCAGACCGTGACGATCAACACCGCGGCTGCCGGCGGCAATGCCGCATTGCTTGCGGGAGAGGAGTGAGGCCCTGCGCCAGGCGCCGTTGCATCCCGGCAAAACATCGGTCTAATGCTCCCACTACCTGCCCGCGCCAATTTCCAGCGCGCGGGAAACGACTGAAGCGAGGGAGCGACGCCGCGATGGAGAAGGGCATTTTTGCAGGCCTGAAGGTTCTGGACTGCGCAAGCTTCATCGCAGCGCCCGCGGCCGCGACCGTGCTGTCGGATTTCGGTGCCGACGTCGTCAAGATCGAGCCGCCCGGCGCCGGCGACCCCTACCGCAATCTGCCCAACATTCCGGGCTATCCGGGCGGCGAGCACAATTACGCCTGGCTGCTGGAGGCCCGCAACAAGAAGAGCATCGCGCTCGACCTGTCCAAGCCTGAAGCGCAGGCCGTGCTCTACAAGCTCGTGGAAGAAGCCGACGTCTTCATCACCAACATGCCGCCGCCGGTGCGCGCCAAGCTCGGCATCACCTATGACCATCTCGCTCATCTCAACGACCGGCTGATCTACGCCTCCTTCACCGGCTATGGCGAAAAGGGCGAGGAGGCCAACAAGCCCGGCTTCGACAGTAACGCCTATTGGGCGCGCTCCGGCCTGATGGACCTGGTCCGCGCCGACATCGACACGACCCCGGCCCGCTCGGTCGCCGGCATGGGCGACCACCCCTGCGCCATGGCGCTCTACAGCGCGATCGTCACCGCGCTCTATCAGCGCGAGAAGACCGGCAAGGGCTCGCATGTCGCCTCCAATCTGATGGCGAACGGGGTATGGGCCGCGGGCACGCTGGCGCAGGCCAAGCTCTGCGGCGCCAAATTCGCCGAGAGACGGCCGCGCGAGCGCGCGCTCAACGCGGTCGCCAACCACTACCAGTGCAGGGACGGCCGCTGGCTGATCCTGTCGCTGCTGAGCGAGGAGAAGCAGTTTCCGACGCTGGCCAAATGCCTGGGACGCGAAGACCTGATCAATGATCCCCGTTTCGTCACCAAAGCCGACCGGCACGCCCGCTCGGTCGAGCTGATCAAGATCCTGGACGAAACCTTCGCCACCAGGGATCTCGCCGAATGGCGAAAAATCCTCGACGGCAATGGCCTCGTGTTCGGCGTCGTCGCGATTCTGGACGACATCCCGAACGACAAGCAGATGATCGACAACGAGGTGCTGGTGCCGTTCGAGAACGACACCATGCTGACCATCAACAGCCCGATCTGGATCGACGGCGCCAAGAAGGTGCAGCCGCGCAAGCCGCCGGCCGTCGGCGAGCACAGTGATGAGATTTTGCGCGGGGCGGGATATGACGAGGCGGCGATCAAGCAGCTGCGGGGCTCGAGAGCGGTGGGGTAGGCCCGTCGTCTCCACAAACTCCGTCATTGCGAGCCAACGGGTCCGCGCGGAGCGCGGCCCGATGACAGGCTCCGCGAAGCAATCCAGGGTGTCTCCGCGGATGCATTGCTGGATTGCTTCGCTGCGCTCGCAATGACGATGCCAAACGATCTCGCTATAATCTTACGACAAAACGCCCTGCGCGAGGTCTCATGCCCAGCTATCGCCTGCACTACTTCCCCGAATCCGGCAACAGCTACAAGCTGGCGCTGATGCTGACGCTCTGCGGCGAGACGTTCGAGCCGGTCTGGACCGATTTCGCCGGCGGCGTCACGCGCACGGCGGAGTGGCGCAAGGCCGTCAACGAGATGGGCGAGATTCCCGTGCTCGAGGTCGACGGCGTGAAGATGACGCAGACCGCGCCGCTGCTGCTGAAACTGGCCGAGCAATACAGCCGTTTCGGCGCCGGAACGGAGGACGAGAAGTTCGAGCTGTTGCGCTGGCTGTTCTGGGACAACCACAAGCTCACCGGCTACATGGCGACCTACCGCTTCATGCGCGCCTTCACCGAGAAGAACGACCCGCAGGTGCTGAAGCATTTTCGCCGGCGGCTCGAGGACTTTCTCGGTATCCTCGACGGTCATCTGCAGCACAATGATTTCGCGATCGGCGCAAGGCCGACGGTCGCCGACATCTCGATGATGGCCTATCTGCATTATCCGAGCGATGAGCACGGCTTCGATTTCGCTGCGAGCCATCCGGCCATCCATGCCTGGCTCGGCCGCATGGCCGCGCTGCCGGGCTGGAAGCCGGCGTACGAGCTGCTGCCGGGAAAACGGATGACGAATTGCGCGAAGTGACGGCTCCGATCACCTCAGCGACAGCCAGCCCAGCGTGAGCAGAATCCCGCCGATGATGACGGCTACCGCGACCGCCCAGATGCTGACGCGCGCGCTGCCAATGACCTGCTTGGCTTCCTCATTGCGCGCAATCTCGCGATTGCGCTCCTTGTTGGCTTCGCTGGTATTCGTCATGGGTCATCCAAATCGCTTGCGGGCATTATTTTGCGCGTGATCTTTCCGGAAAACCGCTACACACTTTGCGCTAGCGCGGCCCTCCGGGTCCGGATCACGCGCTAACGCGTCTTGATGAAGCACATGCCGATGCGGCGCGAGGCCGCGGCGGCCTGGCAGGTCAGACCGTTAGCACAGCTCCATGACGTAAAACTCTTGTCCGGCGTGCCCGATCCCGCATCTTGCAGGGAACAATGCGCGCCCCAGCCGTCCTGATACTCGCTGCCGGCCAGCTCGCTTCTGCCGCGGGTCTGCGGCCTATCGGCAAATCCGCGTGAGAAATCAG
Organism: Bradyrhizobium sp. CCBAU 11357; assembly: GCF_028128865.1. Taxonomy (NCBI): domain Bacteria; kingdom Pseudomonadati; phylum Pseudomonadota; class Alphaproteobacteria; order Hyphomicrobiales; family Nitrobacteraceae; genus Bradyrhizobium; species Bradyrhizobium sp. CCBAU 11357. The sequence continues at coordinate 53,329 of NZ_LBJW01000110.1, forward strand.
GGCTTTTTCCGGCCGCGAACGCGGTCAGGATGTCGCGGCGGCGGAGCTGGTCGCCGAAGAAATGCGGCGAGGCCGGCACGATGGTGGAACTGGACGGCTTGTCCGCAAGCCAATCGACGCCCGGGAAATGGAAGCCGCCGATGCCGCGGGTCTGGTGGCAGCCGGCGCAGGTGACGTCGTTGAGACGGCGCTGGAAGCCTGCAAGCGAACGGACGTTCTGCATATCGAGGCCGCGGGCCGCCGCCTGCTTCAGCGCGCCGACCACGTCATTGTCGGTGAAGACGGGATCGCCTTTGCCCTCCCCCTGCATCAAGCCGAACTCCGGCTGCAAGGCCGAAGCGTCGAGGCCGGCGGGGGTCGGCACCATTGCGGCCTTGGCCAGGAATCTCTCCGGGATCAGCACCGTGCCGCGATCGAACTCGCGCAGGTTCTCGGGCGCGAGCATCCAGGCCTTGAAGTCGCGCCGCAGCGTATCGTCGGCGAGAATGCGGTCGCGGTCGATCTGGTTCTCCAGCGTCGATTCCCCGAACGTCCTGGTGGCAGCGTCGTACTTGAACACCTTCAGAAGATAATCCGAGCGGAAATCGTGCAGCGCCGATTTCGGCGCGACCGAGACCTGGATGTTGATCTCGATCTGGTCGAGCATGGCGTCGTCAGGCGGGAAGCGGCTGCCGATCAAACCTTGCCAGTCGCCATTGTCGAGCCAGCGCCGCGCGATCTCGGCGCAGCTGACCGGCTTGCCGTTCGCATCCGCCTGGCGCGCGTCGCGCGCCTTCATCACCAGGTTGAACGTCATCGGCAGGCGCGTTGCGGTCTTGCTGCCATCCGGCCCGCTATCGAACCGCGCGAGACGAAAGATCAGCCGGATCTCGCCGCAGGACTCTTGCGAGACATAGGCACGGTCCATGCGATTGACGATGCCGGCCAGCACAAACCGCGCCTCGCGCGATTTCAGATTGGCCCGATCGAACAATTGCGCGTCGAACCCCTCGCCGACGCCGATGGTCTCGCCCGGATAGGTCGCCTTGTACCAGGCGATGTACCGTTCGAATTCCGCATCGATCGCGGGCAGAATCGCCTTCAGCTGCGGCAGCGAGGCGAACATCAGCTCGGTCGTGAGCGGGACGTCCGAAGTCCGCTCCGGCGACAAAAGGCGCGAGATCGTCAGCGTATTGTTCTGGTCGAGCTTGCGCAGGAGAGCCGGATCGGTGATCGAGGTGCCGCGGGTCAGCGCTGTGCTGTCCGCTGCGAAGAGCGAAACGACACCGCCCAGCAATGCGGCGGCAGCAACGAGAATTCGCAAGGCGTGGCCCATGCCTGAGGTAACACCGCACAGAGACGCCTATTCAAGCAAAAAAGGCGCCTCACATCGCGGTGAAGCGCCTCTTCGAAAGTCGGATACCGGACGCTCAGCGTCCGGTGATCAGCCCCCTGCTGGTGACGACCACCCAGCGGCCATCCTGGCGGCGGATCGCATCGACACGGCCGACGCCGGGAATGGGATCGCCGGGATAGACCTCGTAGAGGCCGTCGCGGCCCTCGATCAGCGCGCCGCCATTGCTGGCGTTGCGCAGCCGCCAGCCCTCGATCGTCGGCAGACGTCCGACTTCGGTCTTGGGAGCTGCGGGCGCCGGAGCCGCCGCGGCCGCCGCGGTCGAGACCTGGGTCTGGGGCTGGGTCGGCGCGATCGAGCCGGTGGTCTCCTTGGGCATCGCTGCTGCGGCCTGCGCGGGCGCGGCGGGCGGCGTGGCGCGGAGCTTGTCGACGGTCTCGGACAGCTTTGCGATCCTGGCCAGCGGCTCGGCCTGCGCCTTTTCGAGCTTGTCCAGCCGGTCGTTGGCGCGGTTGAACTGGCTCAGGCCGGACTTGGAGCTCTGCTCGACATTGGCCTTCAGTGCGACGAGGTCGGCATCGATACGCGCGACCGAGGCATCCAGCGCACTGGTGTCGGCGACCTGGACCGGCGCCTGGGCTGGAGCAGCGAAATGCATCATGCCGGCGGTCGCAAGCGCGCCGCTGATCGCGCCGACGCTGGCGGCAATCGCCACCACCGCGGCCATCGCCGACAGGCGACGCTTGCTGCCGGCCTCGCGCGGTTCGTCCGCCTTCACATGGGGGGCGAAGTCCTCACGGTCCCACGAACGATCCGTGGGCGCCATGACAATCAGCTTGCCGGGCTTCGGCTCAGTCTTGACCTCAGTCTTGACCTCAGTCTTGACCTCAGTCTTGGCTTCGACCTTCGGCACTTCGATCCGCGGCGGCTCAATCTTCGGGGCGTCCGCCTTGACCGGATCCGGCTTGACTGGATCGGGCTTGGGCGGTGCTTCGTGGTCGGGGGCGATCGAGGGGGCGTCGATACCGGCGGCAACCCCGACGGCCTGCGGCGCTGCGGCGTCGACAGCACCGGACTCCTGGGCAGCCTGCTCGGGCATGGGTTCGCTCACGGCTCAAATACTCCAGTCTCGGTTGACCTTTTGGTAACTTTCATTGCTTGCGAAATCCTTACCTCGGGACCCGCTTACCGAAATTTTAGGAAGTTATCCGGGGCCGAATTGGGCCGGGAAAGTGGAACCGGTGTGGCGGGCGTGAAACAATTCGTAATTGGGGGAAGATGAACGGAGGCGGAATGGGAATGCCGTCGCCCTTCGAGGCTCGCTGAAAAAACGGCCACCTCAGGTGACGGTCAGGGAGTTGGGCGCGCCGCATCTATGTCGTCATTGCGAGCGTAGCGAAGCAATCCAGAATCCCTCCGCCGATGCAGTCTGGATTGCTTCGCTACGCTCGCAATGACGGAGTGGATGATCGGCCAGGCGTTCACATCACGACCGGCGCATCCGGCAGCTCGTTCGCATGCGGGCCTTGCGGCGGAAAATGCTTTGCCAGCTCGCGCGACACTGCCTCGATGCCATTGATCACGCCATGTTCGAACCGGCCCGACCTGAACTCGGCCTCCATCGCGCGGCAGATCGTCTCCCAACCGTCCGCGCCAACCTTCGCATCGATGCCGCGATCGGCGATGATCTCGACGTCGCGGTCGGCGAGCAGGAGATAGATCAGAACGCCGCTGTTGTGCGCGGTGTCCCAGATACGCAGATGCGAGAACACGTCGAGCGCGCGCGCGCGGGCCGGCTGGTTGCGGAACAGCGGACGGCCGTCGAGCGCCCCTTCGACGACGAAGCGGACCTGGCCGGAATGGGTGGCTTCGCCGCGCTTGATTGCCTGCTCGATGCGGTCGAGCACGGCTTGCGGGAAAATCTGCTTCGCCCGCCAATGATGCTGCACAAGATGCGTGGCAATGCGCTTGATGCTCATGTCCTACCAGCTCCCCGAGGCACCGCCGCCGCCAAAACTGCCGCCACCGCCGCTGAAGCTGCCGCTGTCGCTGCTGCTGGAAGATCCGCTGCTCCAGCCACCCGAGGAGCCGCTCGACCACGAGCTGCCGCGCGAGCGTCCCGTGCCCGGCGTGATCGCCGAAAACAGATCGGCGATAAATCCGATGATGAAGCCGAGCACGCCGACGGCCGCGGCGAGCGCAGCGGAGCCGAGGATGAACCAGGTCACCGCTGCGATGATGCCCCCGGTCACCAATGATCCGAGCAGCCGCCCCAGGACCGCGCGGAAAAAACCGCCGACGCCGATCGAGGCGAACAGCGCCACGGCAAAGACCGGCGCGAGATCGTCGAGATTATGGGCGAAATTGACGCTGCGCGAGGGTGACGGCAGCGGCTCGCCGTCGATCACCCGCATCATGCGGTCGACGCCTGCGCTGATGCCCGCGGCAAAATCGCCGCTCCTGAACTTCGGGGTGATATCCTCGTCGATGATGCGCCGCGAGGTGACGTCGGTGAGCACGCCTTCGAGACCGTAGCCGACCTCGATGCGCAAATGCCGGTCGTTCTTGGCGACGACGAGGATCGCGCCGTCGTCGACCTTCTTGCGGCCGATCTTCCAGGCCTCCGCGACCCGGATCGAGAATTGCTCGATCGTCTCCGGCTGCGTGGTCGGGACGATCAGGACGGCGATCTGGCTGCCCTTGCGGTTCTCGAAATCGCGCAGCTTTTGCGTGAGCGTGGCGATGTCGCTGCTGGAGAGCGTGCCGGTCTGATCGACGACGCGGCCGGTGAGCTGGGGGACGGCGACGTCGGCGTGGGTGGGGGTGGAGATAACGCTGGCGAGCAGCAGTGCGACGATGAGGACGACCGAAGAGAGGGCCGGACCAGCCCACCACACCCTCGGTGTCATCGCCCGGCTTGACCGGGCGATCCAGTATTCCAGAGACGCCGGCGGGATGCGGAGAGGCCGCGGCGTACTGGATTCCCCGCTTTCGCGGGGAATGACAGGGGTGGGTGGGGTTAAGAGCATTCGCGAAACGACGCAGCTACTTCGACGGCGCCGGCGCCGTGTTAAAATCCACCTTGGGCGCGGTCGAGATCGCCTTCTCGTTCTCGACCGAGAAGTTCGGCTTTTCCTTGTAGCCGAACGCCATCGCGGTGAGATTGGTCGGGAATGAGCGGATGGTGACGTTATAGTCCTGCACCGCCTTGATGTAGCGGTTGCGCGCCACCGTGATGCGGTTCTCGGTACCCTCGAGCTGCGACATGAGGTCCTTGAACAAGGCATCGGACTTCAGCTGCGGATAGTTCTCGGTGACGACCAGGAGGCGCGACAGCGCGCTGGAGAGCTCGCCCTGCGCAGCCTGGAATTTCTGAAATGCGGCCGGATCGTTCAGCACCTCCGGCGTTGCCTGGATGCTGCCGACCTTGGCCCGCGCATTGGTGACGCCGAGCAGCACGTCCTTCTCCTGCTGGGCAAAGCCCTTCACCGAGTTGACGAGGTTGGGCACGAGATCGGCGCGGCGCTGATACTGGTTCACGACCTCGGACCAATTGGCCTTGATCTGCTCGTCCTCGCTCTGGATCGCGTTGTAGCCGCAATTGGTCAGGCTCAGCGAGGCCAGGGCGGCCAGCACGGTCAGGATCTTGCGCATTAAATTTCTCCCGGTGGAATCCGGCGCAAACTACCAGATTGCGCGCCCGAGAAAAGCAGCCGGCTGACGCAAGCCTCTTGCCTATCGCAGGCCGACATAGTCAACTCCCGCAAAACAAAAGCGGAAAAGCCAGGGGGAACGCGATGTCCTCGTTCGAGACCATCCTCGTGGAACGGCCGGAGCCGGCGATCGTCCGTGTCGTGATGAACCGGCCCGAGGCGCGCAACGCGCAGAACCTGCAGATGACCTACGACCTCAACGCCGCGTTCGATGCGGCGGTGCAGGACGACGCAGTCAAGGTGATCATCCTCGCCGGCAACGGGCCGCACTTCTCCTCCGGCCATGACCTGCGCCCCGGAGACAAGAATACCGCAGGGGTCGATTTTCCGCCGATTGGAAATTGGGGTGGCTTTGCCGAGCCGAACGCCCATGGCCGCTTCGCCCGCGAGCAGGAAATTTATCTCCAGATCACGCGGCGCTGGCGCAACCTTGCGAAGCCCACCATTGCCGAGGTCCACGGCAAGTGCATCGCCGGCGGCCTGATGCTGGCCTGGGCCTGCGACCTCATCGTCGCCAGCGACGATGCGCAGTTCTGCGATCCCGTCGTCACCATGGGCGTCTGCGGCGTCGAATGGTTCGTGCATCCCTGGGAGCTGGGTGCGCGCAAGGCCAAGGAGTTCCTGTTCACCGCCGACAGCTGGAGCGCCGAGGAGGCGCACCAGCTCGGCATGGTCAACCAAATCGTGCCGCGCGCCGAGCTGTCGTCGCGCGTGCTGGAGCTGGCACGAAGGATCGCGACAAAGCCGTCCTTCGCGCTGAAGCTGACCAAGGAGGCGGTCAACCGCTCGGTCGACGTCATGGGCCAGCCGGCCGCGATCGACCAGGCTTTTGCGCTGCATCAGCTCTGTCACGCCCACAATCTCCAGGAGTTCGGCATGATCGTCGATCCATCCGGCCTGCATCCCTCCGTGCGGAAGCCGCCGGCCGCCGCGGAGTAGACGCGATGGATCTCAATCTCAGTGACGAGCAAAAGTTGCTGCGCGAAAGCGCGGAACGCTTTGTAGTCGAAAGCTATGACGCCGATCATCGCCGCAAGATGACGAATGACCCACTCGGCTTCAGCCCGGCCGTTTGGAAGCAATTCGCCGAGCTCGGCTGGCTGGCACTGCCGCTTCCCGAAGAGTATGGCGGGCTCGGCGGCAACGCGGTCGATATCGGCATCCTGATGGAGGCCTTTGGCCGCGGCCTGGTGTCGGAGCCCTATGTCGCAACGGTCGTGCTCGGGGCCGCGCTGATCGCCAGATGCGGCACCAGCGAGCAGAAGCAGGCGAGCCTGCCCAAGGTGGCGGACGGATCGCTGAAGCTTGCCTTTGCGCATGCCGAGCGCGCCGCCCGGTTCGATCTTGCCAGGGTCACGACCAGCGCCAACAAGACAGGACAAGGCTGGCGCCTGTCCGGCAGCAAGATCGCCGTGCTCGACGGACATGCCGCCGACGAGATCATCGTCTCCGCCCATATCCACGATCATCGGGGACCCCAGGGGCGGATCGGCCTGTTCCTCGTGCAGGCGACGACGCCCGGCCTCGTCATCAGTGATTATCCGCGTCTCGGCGGCGGACGGGCCTGCAACATCGAGCTGCTCGAGGCGCATCTGCCGGAAGACGCCCTGCTCGGCGACGGCAGCGACGCCCTGCCCGCGATCGAATGGGCGGTCGATCGCGCCATGGCCGCGTTAGGGGCGGAAGCTGTCGGCATCATGCAGACGCTGCTCGACACCACGCTCGACTACACCAAGATCCGAAAACAATTCGGCCGGCCGCTCTCGGCCAACCAGGTGATCCGCCACCGCCTCGCCGACATGGCGATGCAGGTCGACGAGGCGCGCTCGATGGCGCTGCGGGCTGCGTTGAAGGCCGATAGCGCGCCGATCGAGCGGGCCCGGGCGGCGTCGGGCGCAAAGGCGAAGATCGGAAAATGCGCGCGCTTCGTCGGCGAGCAGTCGATCCAGCTCCATGGCGGCATGGGCGTCACCGAGGAGCTCGAGGTCGGCGCCTATTTCAAGCGGCTGGTCGCCTTCGACACGCTGTTCGGCGGCACCGCGCATCACTATGCCCGCCACGCCGAGCTGGGCCGCAGGGCCATCTCGGCCTAACAAGGAGCGCATCATGGACCTGTCGTTCAATGCCGAGGAGCGCGCCTTCCAGGACGAGGTGCGCGGCTTCATCGCCAAGAATCTCACCGAGGAGATGAAGCGCGCGACCGGGCTGACGCCATCGGTGTTCTCCGATCCTGATATCGGCATGGCCTGGCAGCGCGCGCTGCACGCCCAAGGCTGGGGCGCGCCGGGCTGGCCGGTCGAATATGGCGGCCCCGATTGGACGCCGGCGCAGCGCTGGATCTTCGAAACCGAATGCGCCCGCGCCGGCGTGCCCAATGTCAACGTGATGGGCGTCAAGATGGTCGGGCCCGTCATCATCGGCTTCGGCTCGCCGGAGCAGAAGAATTTCTACCTGCCGCGGATTCTCTCCGGCGAGGATTATTGGTGCCAGGGCTATTCCGAGCCGGGGTCCGGCTCCGATCTCTCCTCGCTCAAGACCCGCGCGGTGCGCAACGGCGACGACTACGTCATCAACGGCACCAAGATCTGGACCACGCACGCCCATCACGCCAACCGCATGTTCGCGCTGGTGCGCACCAGCGACGGGCCGCGGCAGCAGGACGGCATCAGCTTCATCCTGATCGACATGAAGACGCCGGGCATCACCACGCGCCCGATCCTGACCATCGGCGGCGACCACGAGGTCAACCAGGTGTTCTTCGACGACGTCCGCGTGCCCGTCGCCAACCGCGTCGGCGAGGAAGGCAAGGGCTGGACCTACGGCAAATACCTGCTCGAGTTCGAGCGCGGCGCGGGCATCGCCTCGGCCAAGCTGCGCGAAGGATTGAAGGCGATCGCGGACCTCGCCGAGTCCGACCTCACGGGGCGGGCGATCGACAGCCCCGACATCGCAACGCGGATCTCGGAGGTGGAGGTCGATATCGACGCGCTGGAGATGACCGAGCTGCGCGTGCTCTCGGCGCTGCAGACGGGGCAGAATCCCGGCGCGGTGTCGTCGATCCTGAAGCTGCGCAACAGCGAGATCCGCCAGGCCGTGACGCGGCTCGGCGCCGACGTGATCGGCCACGACGCCCTCGCCGTCGAGCCGATGCGCCCGCTCTACAAGCTCAACCACGAGTCCGCGATCCCTGAGGAGATGCTGACGGTGATGCCGGAATATCTCAACGGCCGCGCCTACACCATCTTCGGCGGCACCTCGGAGATCCAGCGCGACATCATCGCGAAGATGATGCTGGGGATTTGAGCTCAAGGCTCTCTCCGCCGTCATTGCGAGGAGCTCTTGCGACGAAGCAATCCAGAATCTTTCCGCGGAGAGAAACTGGATTGCTTCGCTACGCTCGCAATGACGGTGCTACCCCACCGCCTTCGCGTCCCGGATCGCCTGCCAGATCTTCTGCGGCGTCAGCGGCGTGTTCAGCTCGGTGATGCCGAGCTCGGCGAGCGCGTCCATCACGCCGTTGGTGACGCAGGGAGGTCCGCCGATGGCGCCGGATTCGCCGCAGCCTTTGGCGCCGAGCGGATTGGTGCGGCAGGGCGCGGTGTCGTCCAGCGTCACCACGATCGGCGGGACGTCATCGGCGCGCGGGATGCAGTAATCCTGGTAGCTCGCCGTGAGGAGCTGGCCGTCGGCATCGTAGGAGACGCCTTCATACAGCGCCTGGCCAATGCCCTGCGCGACGCCGCCATGGATCTGCCCCGTGACTAGCATCGGGTTCACGGCAACGCCGACGTCGTCGACGGTGGTGTAGCGCACGACCTTGGAGACGCCGGTCTCGGGGTCGATCTCGACCTCGCAGATATGCGTGCCGTTCGGCCAGCTCGGTCCGTCCACCTCGCCTTCGGAATCGACGCTGAGCCTGGCGCCGTTCTCCCTGTCGGCGAGGTCGAACAGGCTGATGCGGCGGTCGGTGCCGACCACGGTGAGCATGCCGCCCTGATATTCGATGTCCTCGACCGAGGTCTCCAGCACGTTCGCCGCCTTCTCGCGCGCCTTCTGGATCAGATCGTTGGAGGACACCGCGACCGCGGTCCCGCCGACGAACAGCGAGCGCGAGCCGACGCTACCGAAACCCATGGCGAGATCAGTGTCGCCCTGGACGACGTCGATCTTGTCGAGGGGAATACCGAGCGAGTCGGAGATCATCTGGGTGTAGGTGGTCTGCAAGCCCTGCCCCATCGCCATGGTGCCGGAATGCAGCACGACGCGCCCTTGCGAGGTCGCGTGCAGGCTGACCTTCTCGGTGTGGGCGCGGCCGCCGGTCCACTCGATGTAGGAGGTGAGGCCGCGGCCGTAGAGCAGGCCCTTCTTCTTCGCCGCCTTCTTGCGCGCGGCGAAGCCGTCCCAGTCGGCAAGCTTCGCGGCGCGATCGAGCATGTGCGCGAAGGCGCCGGAATCGTAGACCTGCCCGGCCGCATTGGTGTAGGGCAGCTGCGCCGGCTTGATGTAATTGGCTTTGCGGATCGCACGCGGATCCATGCCGATTTTTCGCGCAGCAGCGTCGAACAGGCGCTCGACGATGAAGACGGCCTCAGGCCGGCCCGCGCCGCGATAGGCGCCGACAGGCGCGGTGTGGGTCATCACCGTCTTCACCTCAAAGTGCACCAGCGGCAGGTCGTAGACGCCGGTCTGCACGAACGGCCCGAGCACCAGCGGGATGATGTTCGCCGCACCCGAGGAATAGGCCCCGGTGCAGCCGATCGACTTGACGCGATAGGCCAGCACCTTGCCCTTCTCGTCCAGCGCGAAAGAGGCCGTCGAGGTCAGATCGCGGCCGTGGGTGCCGCCGACGAATTCGTCGGTGCGATCGCCGCGCCAGCGAATCTTCTTGTTCAGCTTGGTCGCGGCATAGGCGACGATGCCGTCTTCGGGATAGAGATTGGTCTTCTGGCCGAAGCCGCCGCCGATGTCGCCGACCAGCACGCGGACGCTGTCCTTCGGGCGCTTGAGCACGGCTTCCGCCAGCACGTCGCGGGTCGAGGCCGGCGTCTGCGACTGCACGTGCAGAAGGAGACGGCCGGACTTCTTGTCGATCTCGGCAATAGTCGAGCGCGGCTCCATCGCCGATGGCACGAGGCGCTGGCTGACGATGTCGAGCTCGACGGTGTGCGCCGCCTTGGCAAAGGCCTCGTCGACCTTGGCGGCATCGCCGTAAGCCATGGCGCCGACGATGTTGTCGGGCGCCTCCGGCCACACCACGGGCGCGCCTGATTTCACCGCCTCGACGGGATCGACCACCGCGGGCTGCACGTCGTATTCGACCGAGATCGCCTCAGCCGCGGTCTGCGCCTCCACGCGCGATGATGCCACCACCGCGGCCACGGCCTCGCCGGCATAGCGCACGACCTCGTGGGCGAGCAGCCGGCGCGGCGGCACAGTCATCGGCTTGCCGTCCGGGCGCTTGAAGATGTTCAGCGTCGGGATCGTGCCGATGTCGTCCTTGATGAGGTCCGCGCCGGTGTAGATCGCGGCGACGCCGGGCATCGAGGCCGCGGCACTGGTGTCGATCGAGACGATCTTCGCGTGGGCGTGCGGCGAGCGCAGCACGTGCAACCACAAGGCGCCGTCCGCCGGCTTGTCGTCGATGAACTGTCCCTTCCCGGTGAGTAGCCTCTGATCTTCCAAACGCTTGACGGGCTGCCCCGCTCCGAAACGCAAATTGCCGGGAAGAATGTTCATTCCACTGTATCCTCGAGACCGGAAAACGACCGCGGCGGTTTTAACCGATTTTGCGCGCCAGACAACCGAGCCCCGGCACATCTGCAATGCGCATCAAGGCCTTTGCAGGCGCGGATTGGGCGGCTAGGACCGGTCGATATCGACGATGCTCACATTCACATCGCGGCTGTCCGAGCCGCGCTTGACCGTGAGCCGAACGGTCTTGCCGGCCCCGGCCTGCTCCAGCGCATCGGTCAGATCGGAGAGGCGGCGCACCGGCTTGCCTTCGGCCGCGGTGATGATGTCTCCGACCGCGCCCGTCGAAAAGTTGACGCCGCGAATGCCTGCCCGCTCGGCAGGACTGCCGGGGGCCGTGCGCACCACGATCAACCCCTCGACGCCAAGCCGCGTCGCGACATCCTCGCCGGCGGCCACGATGCCGATGCCGGGCGTCGGCACCCGGCCGTTGCGGATGAGCTCGGGCACGATCCGGTTCACGACATCGACCGGCACCGCAAAGCCGATACCGGCGTTCGAGCCGGACGGCGATATGATCGCGGTGGTGACGCCGATCAGCCGGCCGGCGGAATCCAGCAACGGCCCGCCCGAATTGCCGGGGTTGATGGCGGCATCGGTCTGGATGACGTTGGCGATCTCCCGGCCGCCATGGGTCGGGAGTCGGCGCTTGAGCGCGCTGATGATGCCGGAGGTCATCGACTGATCCAGCCCGAAGGGATTGCCGATCGCGAAGGCGGATTGCCCGACCTTCAGGTCGCTCGAGCTGCCGAGAGCGATCGGCGACGGAAGCTGACGCACGCTGCGAATGCGCAGCACCGCGAGATCGTAATTGGGAGCCGTGCCGACCAGGTCGACCTGGGCCACTTCACCCGACGCAAAGCGCACGGCGATCTCGCCGCCATTGGCGATGACGTGATTGTTCGTCACCAGGTGACCCTCGCCGTCCCAGACGAATCCCGTGCCGGAAGCGCCGCCACCGCCCTGGCTCTCCTCGCCCATGAGGGGACTTGCCGCCGACCTGGCCGCGACCTGAACGACCGACGGCGATACGCGCTCGAAGATGTCGATGGTCGCCCTTTCTCCGTCCCACAGCGGGCCGCGTTGCTCGACGGCACGTGCGGAGGGCGCCGACCAAGGGACATACGAGATCGGGACATGCAGGATCTTCGCGGCTGTGACGGCGAGCAGCAGGGCGGCGAAGGCTGCTGCAGCAATCGCGTAGCGACGATTCATTGGTGACCACCGTGTCTTGTGCTGAACGCGGGCTCTGACATGCGCATGCGTAGGCGACAGAGGTCGCTGACGCAGCAACGTCGCAAACGGACGGAAGTTTCTCGGTTGGGCAGGTAAGGGCCTTTTTGGCTCCCGCAGGGGTGCCGGGGCATATTGCCGCGTGGCAAGCAGCTATGTCAGCTCCCGCAACGCCGCTTCCACCACCTTGCGCGCCTCGGCCGTCAGCGGTGCCTGCGGCGGGATGGGCTCGCCAACGTCATAGCCCTGGATCGAAAGACCGGCCTTGATGCAGGCTGCGAGATTGAAGCGGGCGAAGGCTTCGTTGATCCGCCAGAGCCGGCGCTGCAGCGCCATCGCCTCGTCCCAGCGGCCGGCCTTGCTGAGCTCGTAGAGCATCACGCTCTGGCGCGGGATGATGCAGGCAGGTCCCGCCATCCAGCCGCGGCCGCCGATCAGCATCACCGCCGCCGGAATGTGGGCGGACGCGGAGAACACGCGCAAGGCGTCGCCGCAGCGGTTCATGATCGAGAGCAGCCGACCGGTGTTGGTCGAGGCATCCTTGATGTAGCCGATGCGCGGATGCTCGGCGAGACGCGCGATGACGTCGAGGGTGAGATCGGAGCGCTGGAATTGCGGATTGGTGTAGATGACGACGGGAATGTCCACGGCATCGGCGATGGCGCGGAAGTAGGATTCGACCTGCGCATCGGCCAGCGGGAAATACGCCTCCAGGATCGCCAGGATGCCGTCGGCCCCACACTTCTGGTAGGCTTTCGCCTGCGCCACCGCATCCGCCGTCGAAGTCGAGGCGACGCCGGCGACAACAGGCACGCGGCCCTGCGCCGCCTCAATCGTGGTCTGCACGACCGCCGTGCGTTGCGCGGCGTCGAGATAGGCGAATTCGCCGGTCGAGCCCAGCGGCGTCAGTCCGTGCACGCCGGCGCCGATCAGGTCGTCGCAGAGTTTTGCCAGCACGTTGGTCCGCACCGTGCCGTCGGCATCGACGGGCGAGACGAGGTACGGAAAGACACCGTGGAATTCGGACATGTCGGCGCGGATCCCGGTCGATTGGTTTGCGTCTGACCGCTCTTACCAATGCCTGCGCCGGCGATCAAACCCTGAGCAGACGCACCCGCGTGCCCCAGGGATCGACCGCCTCCACCCCGTCCGCGAGCGGCGTGACTTTCGCGCCGCCCTTGCGCAGCCGTTCTTCCTGCGCGGCGAGCAGCTCCGGCTTTGCCATCACCAGCGAGAACCAGGCAAGGCCGGTCGCGGATTCGTCGCGCTGGCCGGCGCCCTGGCTCTGCCAGACGTTCATTCCGAGGTGATGGTGATAGCGACCCGACGACAGGAACGTTGCGCCGTTGCGCTTGCGGGTCGGGTCGAGGCCGACCGTGCCGTGGTAGAAGCTCTCGGCCTGCGCGAGATCGCCGACGCGCAGATGCATGTGGCCGATGCGCATTCCGTCCGGCGCCTTGGCGTAATCAGGCACGCGCGTGTTGGTCAGCGACAGCAGGTCGGGAATGTTGAGCTCGTCGGTCGCCATCTTCACGCTGCCCTCGCTCCACTGCCATTGCGAGGGGTCGCGGTCGGCATAGACCTCGATACCGTTGCCTTCGGGGTCGTCGAGATAGACGGATTCGGAGACGAGATGATCGGCAAAGCCCGACAATGGCACGCGGTGCGAGGCGGCGTGAACCAGCCAGCGCGCCAGGTCCTTGCGCGTCGGCATCAGGAAGGCGGTGTGGTAGAGGCCGGCGGTGTTGCGCGGCTCGATTGCTGCATCGGGCCGGGCCTCCAGCACCAGCAGCGTGAGGCCTGATGTGCCGAGCCTGGCCGTGGCCGCCGAGCGCTCCATTACGGTGAGGCCGATCACGTCGCGGTAGTAATCGGCCACCTTGTCGAGGTTCTTCACCCGCAGCGTCACCATGCCGACCCGCATCGGCGTGCGGCTGGCAAACGTCGGGCCGCCGCCCTGCGGTGTGCCCTCGGCACGGGCTGCGGCTGCGGCGGCCATCGCGAGCGAGGTGGCGCCGGCGAGCTGCAGCAGGGCGCGGCGGGTGAGATCGATGGTCATGAGGGCTCGAAGTCCTTGAGGCCACGGGGCGCAATTTCGGGATTGCTACACGTTCCCGTGAGGCGCTCCCAATCACATGTTCGTCGGCCGTGGTCCTACGGAGGCCTGCCCCTTTCCTGGCCACCCGGCCAGTTTCGCAATCGCCCGCGGCATCCCAGATTGAGGACAACTTACAGGAGCCCGCCATGACCGATCTCAGCCCCCTGTCCTCACTGTCGTCCGCGTTCGCGGAATTGGCGGCGCGCACCGCGCCGTGCGTCGTCTCCGTGCATTCGCATCGCTCCCGCGCCACCGGCTTTGTCTGGAAGAGCGGCCTGATCGTCACCGCCGACGAGGCACTGGCCGACGAGGGCGAGGTCGAGATCGGCCTCGCCGACGGCAGCCGGGCCGCCGCCACGATCGCCGGGCGCGACCACACGACCGACATTGCCCTGCTGCGCACCGAGGCCGCGGTCACGCCGGTCAAGCTTGCCACCACGGTCCCACCGCTTGGCACGTTGTCGATCGTTGTCGCCACCAACCGCGAGACGCCGAGCGCCGCGCTCGGAATGGTCTCAGCGTCCGGCAAGGGCTGGCGCTCCCTGCGCGGCGGCGACATCGATGCCCGGATCGAGCTCGACGTTCGCCTGCGCGAAAGCCAGCAGGGCGGCCTGGCGCTCGATGCGTCGGGCGACGCCTTCGGCATGGCCGTGCTGGGGCCGCGGCGGGTGCTCGTCATACCGACGGCAACGATCGAGCGCATCGCGCCGCAGTTGGAAAGCCGCGGCCGCATCGCGCGCGGCTATCTCGGCCTTGGGCTGCAGCCGGTGCGGCTCGACGACGGCATCGGCGCGATGGTGATGAGTGTCGACAAGGCCGGTCCTTCGGCCGCGGCCGGCATCCGCCAGGGCGACGTGATCGTGGCGGTCAACGACCAGAAACTGTCGGGCGTGCGCGCACTGTCGCGGACGCTGGGACCTGCGAGCGTCGGCGCGGTGGTCGACGTCGCCGCGCGCCGCGGCGGCGAGCCGGTCAGCTTCAAGGTCACGGTCGGCGAGAGGCCGGAGGCGTGAGCGAGGACAAGACGGCCGAGATCGTACTCGCCCTGGAGATCGACGATCCCGCCCTCGCCGATCGCCTGTCGGCCCTGCTCGGCAATGTCGCCGGGCTTCGCCTCGCTGCGCCCGGCGAAGCCGCCGCGGCGACGATTGTCGCCCGCGATCCGCGCATCAGCCCTGCGGACATCGCGCTGACGCAGCGCGAGCTCGACGTGCTGGCGCTGATGGCCGAGGGTGCCTCCAACAAGATGATCGCGCGGCAGCTCGGCATCTCCGTGCACACCGTGAAATTCCATGTCGGCTCGCTGCTCGACAAGCTCGATGCCACCGGTCGCACCGATGCAGTCGCGCATGCGGCACGCCGCGGCGTGATCGAGCTCTGAGTCACCGAGCCTCACTTCGCCGAAGTCGGCGGGAAGCTGAGCTCGACCTTCAGGCCCGGTGCATTGTCATGCAGCGCAATCTCGGCGCCATGAAGCCGCGCGACCGCGGCGACGAGGCTGAGACCGAGGCCGTTGCCCGGCGTGTAGCGGCTCTGCTCAAGCCGGTAAAAGCGCTTGAAGACATGATCGCGCTGCTCGGCGGGAATGCCAGGACCGTCGTCGGCAATCGAGATCACCGCACCGCCATCGGTCCTGCGGCAGCTCACGATCACCTGCCCGCCCCTGCGGCCGTGCTTGATCGCGTTGTCGACGAGATTGGCGATGGCGTCGAACAAGAGGTCGCGGTCGCCGGTGATCGCGACCTCGCGGTCGCCGTCGAGGCTGAGGCGCGTGGCAATTTGCTCGGCGGCAGCATCGTAGAGCTCGACCACCTCGGCGGCGATCTCGGAAAGATCAAGCACGCGGAAGGCGCCGGTGCGGGCGCGGGTCTCGATCTCCGAGATCCGCGTGATGGAGGCGAACATGCCGAGCACGGCATCGAGATCGGCGATGGTGTCGCCGATCAGCGCGGCGTCCGTCTCGCTGTTGCGCTCGTGGTGATAGGCCTTCTCCAGCCGGCCGCGCATCCGCGTCAGCGGCGTGCGCAGATCGTGCGCGACATTGTCGCTGACCTGCTTGACCTCGCCCATCAGCGTCTCGATGCGGTCGAGCATATGATTGAGGTTTTCGGCGACGCGATCCCACTCGTCGTTGCTGCCGCGCAAGGGGATGCGCTGGTCGAGGCCTGCGAGCATGATGGCGCGGCTGGTGGCATTGATCTGCTCGATCCGGCCCACGGTGCGCCGCGTCACCAGCACGGCCGCAAGCCCGGCGAGCACCAGCAGGAGCGCGGCGACGGCAGCCATCGCGAGCTCGATCATGGCGGTGAAGCCGTCATGATCGCCGACCGTGCCGAGCCGGCTCTCCACATAGGCCAAGGTGCCGAAATAGACGTACGCCATGATCGCCGCGACGATCATTCCGAACGCTGCGATCGCGATCAGCGCCAGGCGGAAGGTCGAGGAGCGGAGCGTCTTAGCCAGGAGCACGGAGGCAATATCCGATGCCGCGGATGGTGTGGATCAGCGGATAGGCCTGGGCATCGTCGACCTTGCGGCGGACGCGGCCGACATAGACATCGATGATGTTGGTGGAGGGATCGAAATGCAGGTCCCAGACGTGCTGCAGCAGCATCGCGCGGGAGACGACGCGGCCCTCGTTGCGGACGAGATATTCGAGCAGCTGGAATTCCCGCGGCAGCAGCGGGATCTTGCGGCCGCGGCGAGAGGCGCTGCGCGCGATCAGGTCGACGGCGAGATCGCCGACGCGCAGCAGCGTTTCCTTGGCGATGGTCTCGCTGCGGCGGCCGAGCGCCTCGAGCCGCGCCAGCAATTCGGTGAAGGAAAACGGCTTGACGAGGTAGTCGTCGCCGCCGGCGCGCAGGCCGCGCACGCGGTCGTCGACTTCGCCGAGCGCGGAGATGATCAGGAAGGGGGCGGCAACGCCGTCGTCGCGCAGCTGGCGCATCACGCTGATGCCGTCGATATCGGGCAACATGCGGTCGATGGTGATCACCGCATAGTCGCGCGCGGCGCCGTGGCTGAGAGCTTCGCGCCCGGTGGCGGCGAGGTCGACGTCGTAGCCCGAAACCGTCAGCTCCTCGACGAGCTGGCCTGCGGTCTCCGGATCGTCCTCGACGACCAGGATGCGACGGTGACCTCCGGTCATGCAAAACTCCGCGCGACAATCGCCACCAGACTATCCCGTTCCGGGGCTGGACGGAACCGCCCGGTGGCGATCGCGACAATGGTGCGGCACGGCGATGCTAGTACCAATAGTCTCCGCACACATTGACCCATTGCCATCCATAGGGCGTCCAGCTCCTGCGCCAGCAGCCGTCATTGTAGCCGGCGTAGACATAGGGGGCGCCGAAGACGGCGAACCGACGGAAATGGTGGTGATGGCGGAAGCCGTGATGGCCATGCCAGCCCGCGCCGGCGAAGCGCGGCCCGATCGCCGCATGCGCGAAGCGGGCGCCGCCGACGTGGGCGAAACGTGCGCCTCCCATGCCGGCAGCCCGCATGCCGCCGAAGCCGCCGGCGTGCATGCCACCGCCGAAATGCCCAGCGCCCCCGAAATGGCCACCACCGCCATGGCCGCCGCCGCCATGGCCGCCACCGCCAAAGCCGCCGCGCGCGAGCGCCGGTGACGCGACCGCCATCATGGCCGCGATCACGCTCGCCGTGAGGCCTTTGAGAAGCCTGTTGTTCATCGAAGCGTCCTCCTTGCAGTGCGGCCGCCTTGGCGCCGCCCGAGGACGATCATGTGAGAGCAAGGGACCGGCATCTTCAACTTACAAACGCGCCAGATTCTGACGCGGGAGTTAGGGGGGGCGCTACTCTCACCTCGTCATTGCGAGCGCAGCGAAGCAATCCAGAGTCTTTCCGCGGCGGGAGTCTGGATTGCTTCGCTACGCTCGCAATGACGACGTGGATGGAGCGAGGTCCGACCTCTCCCCGCAAAGAGAGGGGAGAGGTAAAGCGTCACGCCCGCTTGCCGTTGTTCTTCTCCGCCGCGCGGCGCAGCGCTTCGGCGAGCGCGCCGCCGCCCGAAGACTCCTGCTTGCGCGGCGCGGACGAGGTCATGCGGCTCGCGTTGCGCTGATTGTTGTCGCGCTGCATGCCGGGGGCGTCCTTCTTCGCGCCGACCTCGTCGTCAAGGCGCAGCGTCAGCGAGATGCGCTTGCGGGCGACCTCGAAGTCCAGCACCTTCACCTTGACGATGTCGCCGGGCTTCACCACCTCGCGCGGGTCCTTGATGTAGGTCTTGGACATCGCCGAGATGTGCACGAGGCCGTCCTGGTGCACGCCGATGTCGACGAAGGCGCCGAAGGCGGCGACGTTGGTCACGGTGCCCTCGAGGATCATGCCCTTCTTGAGATCCTTGATCTCCTCGACGCCTTCCTTGAACACCGCCGCCTTGAACGCGGGGCGCGGGTCGCGCCCGGGCTTTTCCAACTCGCGCAGGATGTCGGTCACGGTCGGCAGACCGAAGGTCTCGTCGACGAAATCCTTTGGCTTCAAGGTGCGCACGACGTCGCCGTTGCCGATCAGCGCCTTGATGTCGCTCTTGGTCGCTTCGAGAATCCGCCGCACCACGGGATAGGCCTCCGGATGCACGCCGGAGGCATCGAGCGGATCCTCGCCGCCGAGGATGCGCAAGAAGCCCGCGCACTGCTCGAACGCCTTCGGCCCGAGCCGCGGCACGTCCTTGAGCGCCTTGCGCGACTTGAACGGACCGTTGGCGTCGCGATGCGCCACGATGCTCGCGGCGAGGCCGGAGCCGACGCCCGAGACGCGCGCCAGCAGCGGCGCGGAGGCGGTGTTGACGTCGACGCCGACCGCGTTGACGCAATCCTCGACCACGGCATCGAGCGATTTAGCGAGCTTGGCCTGGCCGAGGTCGTGCTGATATTGGCCGACGCCGATCGCCTTCGGCTCGATCTTGACGAGCTCGGCGAGCGGGTCCTGCAGGCGCCGCGCGATCGAGACCGCACCGCGCAGGGTGACGTCGAGGCCGGGCAGCTCCTCGGAGGCGAAGGCCGAGGCCGAATAGACCGACGCGCCGGCTTCCGACACCACGATCTTGTTCATCTTCAGCTCGGCCAGGCCCTTGACGAGATCGCCTGCGAGCTTGTCGGTCTCGCGGGAGGCCGTGCCGTTGCCGATCGCGATCAGCTCGACACGGTGCTTCAGCGCGAGCTTGCCGAGGATCGCGAGCGACTCGTTCCACTGCCGCTGCGGCTCGTGCGGATAGATCACGGCGGTATCGACGACCTTGCCGGTCGCGTCGGTGACGGCGACCTTGACGCCGGTGCGGTAGCCGGGATCGAGCCCCATGGTGACGCGGGTGCCGGCGGGCGCGGCCAGCAGCAGGTCGCGCAGGTTCGAGGCGAACACGCGCACGGCCTCGGTTTCGGCCGAGTTCCACAGCCGCATGCGCAGATCGATATTGAGATGCACCTGGATCTTGGTGCGCCAGGCCCAGCGCACGGTGTCGATCAGCCAGCGGTCGCCGGGGCGCTTGAGGTCGGCAATGCCGAAGCGCTTCATGATCTTCAATTCATAGGCGCTCGGCACGCCCGGCGGCGGCGCCTCCGCCTCGGCCTGGATTTGCAGATCGAGGATCTCTTCCTTCTCGCCGCGGAACATCGCGAGGATGCGGTGCGAGGGCAGTTTCGTCAGCGGCTCGGAGAAATCGAAATAGTCGGCGAATTTTTCGCCCTCGGTCTTCTTGCCGTCGCGCACCTTGGAGGCCATGCGCGCATTGGTCCACATCTCCTCGCGCAAGGCGCCGATCAGGTCGGCGTCCTCGTCGAAGCGCTCGACCAGGATGGCGCGGGCGCCGTCGAGCGCGGCAGCGGCATCCGCGACGCCCTTCTCCGCGTTGAGGAATCCTTCGGCGACAACCTTCGGATCATTGCCGGGCTCGGCCATGAGCTGGTTGGCGAGCGGCTCGAGGCCGGCTTCCTTGGCGATCTCGGCCTTGGTGCGGCGCTTCGGCTTGAACGGCAGATAGATGTCCTCGAGGCGGGCCTTGCTGTCGGCCGCCATGATCGAGGCCTCGAGCGCGGCATCGAGCTTGCCCTGCTCGCGGACCGATTCGAGGATGGCCTTGCGACGGTCCTCGAGCTCGCGCAGGTAGACCAGGCGCTCATCCAGGGTGCGCAATTGCGCGTCGTCGAGCGCACCGGTCGCTTCCTTGCGGTAGCGGGCGATGAAGGGAACCGTGGCGCCGCCGTCAAGCAGAGTCACCGCCGCCTCGACCTGCTCCGCCCGTACCCCAAGCTCCTGCGCAATTTTCTGGTTGATGTTGGCCACGCGAGATTCCCTCTATCCTAGCACGCGGGCGGGGGCGAACCACCGGCCGCGGGACGCCGCTTATGGACCAACCAAGGTTGATTCATCAAGGTGCGGCGCGCAACCGTCGACAGAGGATTTTTTTTGCCCGACCGATGCGATCTCGCCACAATCCTCGATATGAGGCCGCGCTCTCGTGTCCCGGACGCGCTGCGTCCGGGGCACGAGAGCGGAATATGTCGCGCACACTCTCCTCCTCGTCATTGCGAGCGAAGCGAAGCAATCCAGAGTCTTTCCGCGGAGGGATTCTGGATTGCTTCGTCGCTTCGCTCCTCGCAATGACGGGAACAAGGGGCCGCATCGCCAGCTTCCAATCCACATTCAACGCGCAGACATGCCTTTGCATCCTCGCGGCGGAACAGGCCCGAGCTTTGCGCTGGTCGCGACACCCTCTGTCAGAGGGCGCAGGGAAGACCGGGTGCCGGCCGGGCACCCACGGTCCACTGTGCGAAGGTTGCGCTACAAGAGGCTGCACAGCGGCATACAGGTGAAGCCAAACATCCGGCCTTCCCTGCGCAGGGGAAAATAAATACCCGCATGTACATGTAGAGACCTGTATGGACCAGCCAACGCGTTGATCCAACGCAGCTTATTGCCATATTGTGCCACACGCATCCCTCCGCATTCCCACACACCATTGGGACAAAACCGGGGACACACATGGCACGCAAAGTTCGTCATAGCGCCCTAGAGAGCCGCAGCGCGCGTCTGAAATTGCAGGCTCGTCGCAAACCTTATCCGGGGCCGTCGCTTGCGCGCGGCGTCTCGCTGCTCTACCGCCGCAACAAAACCAACGGCACCTGGGTGCTGAAGGCCAGCGACGGCCACGGCGCCTATTGGACCAAACGTATTGGCGACGCGGACGACTACGCGGACAGCGACGGCAAGGCTGTGCTGACGTTCTATGAGGCGCAGGACGTAGCGAAGCGGTTGGCGCGTGGCGATGACGGCACCGGCGACAATGCACCTGTCACGGTGGACGGCGCCCTGACCGCCTATGAAACTGATCTCAAAGCGCGCAGCGCCAACCCCTACAACGCACAATGGCCACGGGTGCACCTCACATCCGTACTGATCGCCAAGCCGGTCGCCCTGCTCACTTCGAACGAGTTGCAGAAGTGGCGCGACGGCCTGCTGACCAAGATGGCGCCTTCAACGATCAACCGGCTCTGCGGTTGCGTGTGTGCGGCGCTGAAGCTGGCTGCACAGCACGATCAGCGCATTCAGAACAAAACCGCATGGGACCTTGGTCTCGCCGGTCTGCCGGACGCGCAGGAGGCCCGCAACGTCGTCCTGTCCGATCACAAAGTACGGGAGTTTGTCGCCGCCGCCTACACAATCGATGAGAAATTAGGACTGCTGACCGACACGCTGGCGATCACAGGTGCGCGCCCGAGCCAAGCCGTGCGCCTGCGCGTTGCCGATCTGGACGCCCACCCAGTGCGGCCGAAACTCTCGATGCCGAACTCAGCTAAGGGCGGCGGACGCAACCGCGCCAAGAAGAAGGCCGAGCGCTACAGCGTGCCGATCACCGCGCAGCTCGCGACCAAGCTGAGAGAGGCTGCGAAGGGCCGCGCCGATGACGAGCCGCTGCTGTTGCAGAGCGATAGCACGCCTTGGAGCGCGAACCCCGGCCAGACCTATCATCGGCAGATCGACAAGGTCGTCACATTGATCGGGCTCGACCCTTCCGTCGTGACGATCTATGCACTGCGGCATTCGAGCATCGTGCGCATGCTGTTGAAAAATGTGCCGATCAGGTTGGTTGCATCATTGCATAACACCTCGGTCGCCATGATCGAACGGACGTATTCGAAATACATTACCGAGCACAGCGACGACATCTCGCGCAAAGCCCTACTGCACGTTGAGATACCGACCGGTGACAACGTGCTCCCGTTGGCGTCGTAGGACGAGAATTACCACTTCGGACAGCGCGACAAGATAATCACATCGGCGATAGCTACTGCCGTCGGCTTGGGGCTCTGCAAATTTTGACAATATCGGTAACTCGACGAACTTATCGGTAAGTCCATTCAAAAATCGAAGCAGGCGGCCTACTCCTCGCATGTACCCACGTGGACGCGAGAGAATTCCGAATGGCACGCCCCGAAGTCACCGGCTGCAAGCCGAACAATTCCAAAACGAACATCGACCCTGATGCCTACAGCGTTGACGAATTCTGCCAGCGTCATCGCATCAGCCGGCAGCTTTTCTACAAGCTCAAGCATCAGGGCCTGATGCCTGTGACGTTTAATCTTGGCACGCGCGTGTTGATCTCGCGCGAAGCTGCTGCGGTCTGGCGCCGTGCGCGCGAGCGGGCGTCTCAGAAGGCAAATAGCGCCGCGTAGTCGCGGAAAAGGCGGCCCGCCACAGGCCGCCTCTCCATCATCATCTTCTTCACAGGACCTTCAAAATGTACCTCACTGATACCAGCGCGAGCGCCTGCGCGCAAGCCAGCGACACGCACCAGAATGCCATCGGCCCCATCGATTTCCTCAAGGCTCTGTTTGTCAACACCACCGGACTGATCTACACGTGCTCGTTCACGAATGAGCGCGGCGCCGGCGCCGAGCGCCACGTCATCAGCCGCAAGCCCGGCCACATCACGAGCTTCATCAAGAAGTGGAACAAGGCTGGTCGCGGCACGTTCTTCTGCGTCTCCACGCAGAAGGAAGGCGCGCAGAAGCGCAACAAGCGCAGCAGCCTGGAGACCAACTTCCTCCATGCTGACATCGACTTCAAGAATGTCGATCTGCTCGGCGCCGATCCGCTGCGCGACGTGATGCGTCATCTCGCGCGTCTGCGCATTCTGCCGAGCGTCACCGTGTCGTCGGGCAACGGGGTGCATGCCTATTGGCGCCTGACGGAGCCGCTCGACACGCACGAGAACATGGAGCGCATCGAGGCCGTGCTGCGCCAGCTCGCAGACATCGTTGCCGGCGATCTCGCCGTCTGCGAGGTCAGCCGCGTGATGCGCTTGCCGCGCTCGCACAACAGCAAGGATGGCGACTGGAAGGAGGTCGTCGTCACGTCGTTTCATCCCGAGCGGTGCTACGAATTCGACGACATCGAGGAGTGGCTGAGCGA
The DNA here is from genome assembly GCF_028128865.1 of Bradyrhizobium sp. CCBAU 11357. NCBI lineage: Bacteria > Pseudomonadati > Pseudomonadota > Alphaproteobacteria > Hyphomicrobiales > Nitrobacteraceae > Bradyrhizobium > Bradyrhizobium sp. CCBAU 11357. Next base: position 76,886 of record NZ_LBJW01000110.1, read on the forward strand.
ACAGTCCCCCGTCATGCTCCGCCGCAGCCGTGAGCGCGCTGAGACTGCTGAAGAGTACATGGCTGGCCGCGACCACCTGGCGGTCGGCGAGAGCGACTTCTTCGCCGAGTATGCCAAGAGCATGGGCTTCAAGCCCCGCATCAATGTCGAGCAGCGCTTGCGCGCCATGATGTACATGGCTGGCGGCGAGAACTCCATCCACACCACGCAGCTCTCGGTCACGGCATCACTCCTCAACGCCGGTGTGCCGATGGATGATGTTGTCGAGCGTGTCCTGATCGCGACGCGGGCAGCGGCGGGCGAATACGGCACCCGCTGGAACTGGCGCCGCGAGGAGCGCAAGGTCCGTGGCATGTGCGAGACGTGGTTGGAGAAATGTCCGCGTCGTAACCGCAAGAAGCGGGGTGGCCGGTGATGAGCACCACAATCGACAAAGGCAACGTCGTGGATTTCCGGCGCGCCGTTGGTATCCCCAAGGGCGAGATGCACGCCTTCGTGGGCGATGCCGTGCTCGACTATCTGCGCTCGCAGGGCGAGACCTTGATCAATGGTAAGGGCGGCGCGTGGCTCTATTCTCGGGGCGTCTGGGAGTTGCGTACCGACATCGACGCGTGGCTCGGCGTGCGCATCGAAAAGGTGTGCGAAGGCTTGGGCATCACCAACACGAACAAGTTGACCGGTGAGGTTCGCAACCGCATCTTGCGCAGCCCCGAGCTGTGGCGCGACGATGACATCCCGTGGGATCAACACGGCAAAATCCCGACCCGCTCCGGTTTGATTGATCCGCGCACGGGCGACCTGGAGCTTGCGCGGCCAGATCACTTCTGCACGTGGCGGATCGATGTCGAGTACGACCCCGCCGCGAAGTGCCCGTGGTGGGAGACGATGATCGCCGACATGTTCGGCGACAAGGTTGCTGGCGAGCGCGACGCGCTGGTCGGCGTCGTGCAAGAGCTGATGGGCGCCGCGCTGATCGACAAGAAGCCGCGCGGCCTTCGCAAAGCGTGCGTGTTCTGGGGCAACGAGAACCGCGCGAAGTCTGGTGTGCTCGACGTGGTGTCCGGCATGTTCGGCAATCAGCCGATCACGGCGGGCATCGGCACGGTGGACGGCACGCACGGCCTGATGCCGTTCGTGCGCCGGGCGCCGTGGGTGCTGCACGAGGCGTTCACCGGCCAATGGCACATGTCGGCGACGGTGAAGGCGATCGTCACCGGCGAGCCGGTGCAGATCAACATCAAGAACGGGCCGATGATGCAGCAGATCGTGCGGGCGCCGATCTTCTGGGCGACCAATTTCCAGCCGCAGTTCAAGGAGGCGACGCGCGCCATCGTGTCCCGTATGATCGTGTTTGAGGTAACGCGGGCCTTCGATGAGAAGAAGCCCATCGGCGCCGCCGCCGAAGCGATCAAGCGCGGCTTCAGCAAGCCTGGCGAATTCATCGTCGCCACCGAGCTGCCCGGCGTCCTGAATTGGGCGATTGCCGGGCTTCGCAAGGCGCTGGAGCGCGGTTCTATTGCGGAGACCGACAGCATCGCCGAGACGGCAAAGGCCATCCATCAGGACAGCAACCTAGCCGCGGGCTTCCTTGAAGACTGTGTCGAGTTCGATCCGATGGCGCGCTTGAAGATTGCCGACTTCTGTCTGGCGCATTCGGCGTGGTTCGTGGAGATGAAGGGCGAAGACCGGCGCCTCCCGAGCAATGAGGCGATCAGCAAAGCGCTCCAGGCAATCGGCGATGCTCGCATCGGTATGCACAGGGAGGAAATGCGCGACGGCAAGAGCCGCTACTATTGCGGCGTCGCGCTCAACCATGCAGGTCTTGACTATCACAAAATCGGCTACCAGAGCCGGCTGTTCGAGGGCAAGGTCGGGAATGCCACCGATCCCACGGGCGAGGTCAATGGGCTGATCCCGCCATCTTGGGACAACAAGGAGAGCGTGATCAAGATGCGCGAACACCACGCAGATCGGGTCACAAATGACCAGAATGATGATGCTCGTGAAGTGCCGGGTCACTGACCAGTGACCCGAGAAGGTCGGTGTGGGCGCCGAGTGTCACCAACTCGGTCATCGACACAAGGCTTTGAGCGCATTCGTCTTTCGGGCGTTCGTGACCGTGGTGACCAGTTTTGATCCTATTGGTTTGAGAAATGAGAAAAGGAAGCAAGAGGCAGGGATAAAGTAAAGTTTAGAGAAAGGGCGTTTCTCGGGGTCAGGGTGGTCATCGGTCACAGGGCGTCGATGGCGCGCTCGGTGGAGCGGCCAGCGGTGGCTTCGGCAACTTCGTCACGCGGCGAACTTGACCAGCGGACCGGAAAGCAATGGGAGCATCGGGGTCCTTCCGGCGTCCCATGCCAATGCGGGTGGCGCCCGCGCCCTGTGCGAGACCAGAGATGGAACTCGCTAAGGGGTTTTTATTACCTGGCTACTGCCGCTGAAGCTGCCGTGGGAATTGACCCTTGAGCTTCACGAACGACGACCAACGAGAAGTTGCTATGACTGATGATCAGAACACGCTCGCCGCCGAGCTTGAGCGCATTGCCGACGCGTCGCAGCGGCTCGCTGATCGCGTGCGCCAACGCGAAAACGAAGGCAGCGTGATCGCCCGAATTCTACGCGGCGAACTGTTGAACTTGGAGCAGGCGGCCGATGTTGCCGAATGCTCCGACGAAAAGCTCCGCAAGCACTGTGAGCTGACCGCCGGAACGAGCCGCCCCCTTGGCATCAAATTCGCGGGCAGGTGGATGGTCGGGAAGCTGGAGCTGCTCGATGATCTTGAGCAGGGCAAAATCGACCGTCGCCGTGGTCCAGAAGTCCGCCAACGCGCCGAGGAGCGTGCGCGCAAATACGAAGGGTGGGCGCGGCCACAGGAGCAACTTAACGTGGTGGAGCGTGCGGCGGGTTAGGTCTGCTTACGAGGTCCATGCGGAATTGTTTTGATCGATCAGATCATTACCGCTCGTGACCCTGGCTGTGTGAAAACTCAAAAATCGCAACGCGGCGAAGAATGGTATTTTCCAGTCCCACCTCTAAGTTTAATCCGCTTGCGCGTTGAGCGATTAAAGCGGTCTTGGACGAATAACTTCTTCTATCACGATTGCGCATGTTGGCGTTTTCACACAGCCAAGACCCGAAGCGGTCATCCCGTTGATTACGAGCCGCGCTTCGCCGACGTGATAGCAGCACGAACAGCGTCGCCCAAGTCTATACTCAAGCGTGCCCGTGCTTCGAATGGGTCCTGAGCTTGCTCAACGAAGGGTACCCTCGGCAGAATGACGGAAAGTACGCGCACGATGGCTCCCTGCTCAATTTCTTGTCCCTCATCGTGCGGGTCGTCCGGGGTCAAAGCCATCTTCTTCATTCTCTCCCAGATACCGGGAGTGTGGTCTTCCAACGCCGCAATCGCTTCCTGCATCTGCTCGTCGGTAAAGAACGTGCCCATGAGAAACTCGCACCGCAGTTTAGGTGGGATAGCCGTCGTTTAGCGCACCGCTCTCGCCTTCATCAACACGAAGACGTGGGAGCCGGCGGCGATTACCGAAAAAATGACTATGCCTAGTTCAACACTGTGCACACTTTGCGGCGCATATGTCGAAGCCAGCCATATAAGGAGCCGTACTGCCACCATGAAAGCGGGCATGCCCCACATCGCCAACCATTTTGGAGCGTACCAGGTTGGCTCGCCGCTGGGGCCCCATTGCATCGCAACGCGCTCGCGTTCGATCCGCCGGCCTAGATAAAAGTTGGATGCGACGACCAAGGCAACAGCAATGCCAAAGACGTAATCTGCGGGCAGCATGCTTTGCACCTTTCAGAGTGCGGCCAGCTTATCGTGAAGCGGCCGCGCAATCTATGCTTGTCGGAGTGGAACCGCTCGCGTCCAATTGGTTATGGTTGCTATCTGGTTGACCGGCCACCCGACGACCGCTTCTGGCCCCCAGCAGCCGCTGGAGAGCGTCCGCTATTCCGCCGCTTATAAGGGACAAGTGGACGCGCGCGACCTGATCTGAATTCGCGGATTTCCAGACCCTTATTGGGCATCACCACAACAATTACGCTTGAACGCTCAGCCATGTGGCGCGCGCCATATGTCGAGCCTTCGCAAACGGCTTTGCTCTCCGTAAGCTCGGACGTATGGCACCATTCTTCCGACGAAAATCACCCATGGAAAAGCTCGAAGCCGAACTGGCCTCGCTGCGTGCGCGCGCCGAGACCTTGAACAGCCGCCATGCGGCTGCCGACGCGGAGTTCTTTGACGCCAAGTCAAAGCTCCAACGCCACCACCTCGAAGCCGATCTCAATGCGGACAACAAAGCTCGCGCGAAGTTGGAGGCGACGGTCGCCACGTGCGCGGTGACCCGCGACGGTTACGCCGATGCGCTCGCGGAGGTGCAGGCGAAGGTTGCCGATGTCGAGCAGAAGCTCGCGGCCGAGCGCGCCACCGTCGAACGCAAGGCGGCGAGCGAAACACTGGCGGGTGATCTCGATGCGGTCGAACATGCGCTGCCGGACTATCTGGCGGCTTGCAAGCGCTTTGCCGACGCCCTGGAGAAACTTCACTTCCACCCCGAGAGCGGCGCAATGGTGCTTTTTATCGGCAACACCGCGACGCAGGTCGAAGTCGCTGCGGGTTTCGCGCTCGTTGAGCTGCGCGGTATGGTGGACGCGATCCGTGACGGCATCGCGCCGATCCCGGCAGCCAAGCCTGAAGCCACTTCCGTGCCGATGACCGAGCCGTCCGCGCCGATGCAAACGGTGTTCATGATGAAGTCAGCGAAGTACCGTGACCATGAGGGCCGGTCTCGCTTCGCCGGGCAATTTGAAGACGCGACAATGCCCGTGATGTCCGCGCAGCGTGCTCTGCGTATGGGTGTGGCGGTCCCGGTCACCGATCCGCGTCGTGCACAGCTTCGTGGTTCGCGTGGCGGTGACTTCAACCCGCGCGCACCTGATGTTGTCGATCTCGACGCGGTCGAGGAGCAGAAGCCCGAGAGCCTTCCGCACGTCAATCCGGTGGTGCGCGAAGCCAACTTCACTCCACTGCCTACCAAGGCACCGCGCACGATCCTGATCGACGTGCCGCGCTCATGAAAGCAACACCACCGGGCTGGCTGGCCCACGAGATCACGCACAGAGTTGATGGCTGGATCGCCGATCCGGATTACAACGGCCGCATCCCGGCGGCCGTCGCGAAGCTGATCGCACGCGCCATGCCGGGTCTGCGCGGCTATTCGGTCGCCGATGTTCGTGCACGGATGCTCGCTCGTCAACGCATGCACGATGTACTTTCAAAGCTCAAAAATGGGTAGCGCTCCCGCTCGCCCGGAGGCGGCGTCGCGATCTTCCCTAGCGCGGTGCCTGTGGCGTCGGTGGAAGGCGGCCAGCTCATCCGGTCCGATGAGCTGGCCGCAGGAGTGTAAGCATGAACAATGAGACCGATGGCTTCGACAACGAGCATGACGAGTACGATGATATGCTCGCCGAGCTTGGCCGCACCGAAGAAGAGGACGAGCGCATTGCCATTCATGAAGCGGGCCACGCTGTGGCCGCACGCCTGCTGGGTAAGCCGCTCGGCGGCGCGACAATCAATCCTGATCCGAATGGCAAGTACGGGGGTCTCGTCTGGGGTCCGCGCCACAGCGTCGCCTTCGGCAGTGATGACGACGCCGACACCGTGCCAGACTTGTGCGACAACTTGCGGGAATTGATGCCGCAGAACGGCGAGGCTCGCGGCGACGCCGCCGATATGTACTTGCATGTGCTCGACCGTTGCATCGAGCTGGCTGCGGCATCGGTCGCAGAGCGCATGCTTCTGCCGGGCGAGCCTGTGCCGTCCGTGAGCGATGTTGAGCAAGCGGTCTCGCTCGCATCATTGATCTGCAAGTCGGCGGACGCGGTCGAGCGTTTTCTGGCATTCTGCGAGCAACAGGCGCACGACCTGTTGCGCCCGCATGCGCCTATCATCATGGCCTTAAGCATCGTGTTAAAGATCCGTCGCACCTTGACGGGCGCTGAGATCGACGACGTGATCGCTGGCACCCACGCGCGCCTTCAATTAGCTGCTGAGCAGGCGCGGCGCCGCGAGTGGCGCAAAGGCGAGCTGGCGGCCCAGCGCTTTCGTGCCACATTTTCACGCTGATGCTGTAGCTTTGCCATGATCTGCACCAGATCAGATGCGGTAATCGGCGATATCAAGGATCATAAGGCACGGCGGATGTACCCAGCCCGATGATCTTGAAGGGCCCGACGTGCAACATCGTCGGGGCCTTGTCGCGTACTCGTTGACGGTCAGACATCGCCTCTTGGGCGCGAAGCTGAGATAGAATGTGGCGACCCAGCCATCCGAATTTATTGATCTCTGCTTCTCGCTCAGCCGCTATTTGGTGGCCTGCTTGCTCGGATCATCGGCAGGGTTGACGTAGTTGATAGCGAACGGCCCGGGTCCAGCGATCTGAACCACGGTTTCTTCCGTGGTCCAGGCATAGTGGTTCATGCCTGCTGGCATTTCGACGAAAGCTCCGGCCTTGAGGGATTGCCCCTTCTCCATATCGAGCTTGTCGCCGAGACCAGCTCGGAAGTCACCTGAGATGACCGTCACGAACTCGTCCGTGGGATGATTATGGGCCGGGACTTTGTAGTTGGCTGGCATCTTGAGCCGGATCGTGAACAGCCCCTCCTTGCTGGGGTCACCAGCGATGACGGCGAGTTGCGCGCCGGGTGGGATGGTCGGCGGAGCTGGGCCCCACTTTATGTCTTCCATATTGACTGGAGGCTTCATTTGCATCTCGGCGGCGTGCAGCGCCGGTAGGATTTGTACTGCTGCTACGACAGCAAGGCCAGAAGCAACAGCAAATGATACGATTGATCGCCTCATTTCCTTTCCCTCCTTGTGGCTTCCTTCTCTTTTCACTCGCCACGAGCTAGTCACACGAAGAAGAAGTCATTCGCGTGTAGCTGAGACGGAACGACGCCGGTCAATGTAATAGTATCGTTCGCATCATACGTGATCACTGTATTACCTTGCCCGTCATTGACCGCATGAGCCTGCACGGCCGCGAAGTTAGCGAACAAGGCATCATCAATCTGGATGTGATCCGCATTTGGCTTGAAATCGGTAATCACGTCCTTGCCGAAGTTCGAGTTGAACACGAACGTGTCCGCGTCCTTGCCGCCGGTAAGGGTGTCGTTGTCCCGTCCGCCGATTAGCGCGTCGGCGCTGTTTCCGCCCTTGAGTGTGTCGTTGCCGGTGCCTCCATCAAGAACGGCCCCTTTCGCACCTCCCGACAGCGTATCATTGCCGTCCGTCCCCTTTACATAAGTCTGACCGTTGCCAATGACTGAGACGGTTAGCGTGGCCGTGCTAGTACCGCCATGCCCGTCATCAACCGTGTACGTAAAGTTATCCTGCGGCAGCCCCTGTGATGCGCTGCCGCCCTTCGCGGTGGAATAGCTGTAGCTGCCGTTAGCATTCAACGTCAGCGTCCCATAAGCGCCAGCCAGTGCATGGCCGACATTGCCGGCTACGCCATTGACGGCGCTGACATGCAAGGCGTCGGTGTCCGGGTCGGTATCGTTGGCGAGCACGCCCTGAGCGGCATTGGCGGTGAGGACCTTCCCCTTTGTTACGCCGGCGATGTCGTCTTTCGCGACTGGGGGTAAGTTGGTCACGGGTGTTGCGAGAAAGCCGTGCGTGAAGCCGGTGCTGTCGGTGTAAGAGCCAACGATCTGACCATTGTCGTTGATGCCGAAGGCGGAGGTGCCGTTGGTTCCGAACGGATCATCGATGGTGGTGTAGTTGCCGCCGCTATAGAGGAAACCCTGCCGCAAGCCGCCGTTGTCGCCGAAATAGCCGGTAATCTGGCCCGAGGTGTTGATGTCATAGGTGAATGTGTCGTGGATGCTGAACGGAGGGTCGATGGTGATGTAGCTGCCGCCGCTGTAGAGGAAGCCGTGGCTGCCGCCGGTACCGTCGAAGTAGTAGCCAGTAATCTGGCCCGAGTCGTTGATGCTTTGGGCAATGGTCATGGTGGCGAACGGAACGTCGATCGTGGTGTAGCTGCCGCCGCTATAGAGAAAGCCGTGGGTGCTGCTGCCTTCGTTGTAAAAGCCCGTGATCTGGCCCGAAGTGTTTATGTCCAGGGCGGTAGTGCCGCTGGTTGCGAACGGATCATCAATGGTGGTGTAGCTGCCACCGCTATAGAGGTAGCCGTGCACGACAAAGCTGCTGTCTTGATAGAACCCGACGATTTGGCCCGAGGTATTGATGCTTCGGGCATCTGTGTAGATCGCGTCGAACGGATCGATGGTGGTGTAGCTACCACCGCTGTAAAGGAAGCCGTGCAGGGAGCCGCTGCTGTCGTTGTAAGACCCTGTGATCTGGCCCGAGGCGTTGATGTCAAAGGCGAAAGTGTTGGTTCCGAACGGGTAATCGATGGTGGTGTAGCTGCCGCCGCTGTAGAGGAAGCCGTGATAGTAGCCGTCCCCTATGTAATACCCGGTGATCTGGCCCGAGGCGTTGATGCTGTCGGGAAAAGTGCCGCCGGTGGCGAACGGATCATCGATGGTAGTGTACGCATACGACATGTCGGCCCTCCTGTAAGGCATAGTCGGGCAGGCACTAAAGTCCTGCCTTCGCTCTGCAAGGAATTCCGAAGCGTAACTGGTGCGGCACTAAAATCGTGCTCGCCGAAGGCACAAGACTGCCCATAGATTGAAATCTTTCGGCACATCGGCCGATTATGTCGGGCTTAAACCCGAGGGTAGGCAGCTCTCCCAGAATTCGAGCATAAGCCGACGAGACGTATCCACTACGCGGCCCAACGTCGCAGTCCTACGGCGTGATCTCGCGTCGATGTAAAACCTCTGCGATCTTCTTTTCCGAGGGAAGTGCTAGGGTAAGACGCGTCAAAACATGTCGCCTCGATCCATCGCCGGATGCTGCCGGTTCTTCACCTTGATCCAGTGCTTGGTCCTGCCGCCCTGATACGGCCGGTCGCGCCGCTTTGATACCAGCCCTTCAAGTCCTAGCTTGCAGGCCGCTCGAAACAGATCAGGCCCAAGCTCGCCGCGTTCGAAGGGATTGACGAAGACGCCTTCAGGGCGCCGCGCAAGCAGACGTTCCAAGTTCGTCTTTCGCATTGACAGGGGAAGCATGCGGAGGTCGTCACCGCCTTCGGCGAGAATATCGAAGGCGCAGAACTGCACTTCATGATCGTGCTTGCGCGAGTGCAGCGCGTTAAAATCTGAGATGCCATCGACGCCGAGCACGACCGCTTCGCCGTCGAGCACGAATTGCTTCTGACGGACCTTACGAGCGGCTTCCACGATCCATGAATAACGGCTCGCCCAATTGTAGCCGCCGCGCGTGATCAGGCGCACGCGGTCGCCATCGCGCTCTAGGCGGAGACGGTACCCATCATACTTTACTTCATGCAGCCAATCGGCGCCGTCCGGGACCGTAGTGCCCTTGGTCGGCAGGCAAAACTCAAATGAACGCATGCGGGAAAAATAGGCACATTCCGCCTGATCGCTAGGGTTCCGAATGCCGGAACCAAATCAGCCGCCGTGCAACCGAAGTCCGCTCCAGACCGATCAGCGGACCTATGCGGCTTTCCGAACCTCTTCGCCTTCGGGCCAATAGGCGAAGTCTGGCGTTCGGCCGCAAGCTGGTCTGATGCAGCTAATTTGAGCCGTTTGAACAACACTATTTACAAAATTATATGGGAACAGGCTGGGGATGGACTGGATCATTGCCCTTGCGTTCTTCGGCTATTGTTGGTGGCGCGTAGCACGAGCGCACGAACATACCGCTGAACTCGCAGCAACAGGAATTTTGCGCTCACCGTTGTACTGGATGTCGAACGCGCTGGTTGCCATCCTTCTAGCGCTGGTGCTGTACATCGCCCACATTCACGGTCAATCGCCAGTTCCAGCTTTCCTTTGGTTCGCCGCCTTTGTGATCATCGTGGCTTTGCTTTTCTTGCGGCGCGCGTTGAAATGGCGCTACCCCGTATAGGCAACCAATAGGGCCGACTTGAGCAACCCTCGCAGCTCCGCAGCATTTGACAGCCTTCAGCTTCGCCTCTGGCTGGCGACCCTTTCGGCGGGCGATCTGTCCGTCAATGAAGGCGCTGCGGCTTGTCCCGGAGGCACGATGATAACGTCAGTAGGCAGCGCCAACGATGCGCTGTGGTCGCAGATGGAGCATGCAGGTTGGACACAGCGGATCACGGCGGACGCGCTTTCCATACCAGGCGTAACAAGCGCCTACGCGCTAACCGAGACCGGTGCCCGTGCCGTGGCGAAGGCGCTTGCTGAACTCGTCTCCTGGAATGCCCAGATATTGGAACTATTCAACCGCTTCGACCTGCACAGCGCGCCAGAGCACATGCGACAGTTGTGCAGCCTGCATGGCCGATTAACTCTTCGAGCAGCGGCTCAACTGGCCATCGCAAAGAAGGTGAAGCCCGGCTCCGAGGAAGCTCAAACTCGGCAACGTGACTGCATCTTCGCTCTCGACGAGGTAAGCAAGGGTCTCCTGACGGCCGGGCAATACATCGTTGAAGCCATTGCGTTAGGCCCCGAGAGCGATGCTGGACGGGACCGCTTGGAGCGGGTCAATAAAGGCCTGCGGTATGCCGAGCAGTGCCTGACGGAGTGGGCGACTGAGATGCGCATTAAGCAATCCGGACGGCCCTCCTGAGTTATGGCAGCGGAGACGCGGACAGGCTGACCAAGGTCCGCTGTGGGTCTTGGCTGTGTGAAAACGCCAACGTGCGCAATCGTGATAGAAGAAGTTATTCGTCCAAGGCCGCTTTAGTCGCTCAATTCGGAAGCGGATTAAACTTAGGGGTGGGACTGGAAAATACCATTCTTCGCGGCGTTTCGATTTTTTAGTTTTCACACAGCCAGGGTCAAAAGCAGCGGTCCAAGCTCTCATGGGCCTAGTCTGGTTCACCTGTAACAGCGGACATATCCACACCCACGATTGCGGGTAGCTCATCCCCGGTACCATCCCCAACAGATTGACAATTTGCGTCTCGGCCGCCGCCGCGCTTTCATATGCTCATGGGTACCAAGTCACGAGAGAGCATCTATGGCGCCTCAGTCCGCGCGTCGGCAGAGCGGGCGATGGAAGCCCGCAAGGTCGCCGACCGGCTTGCCTGCGAAGCCTGGAATAAGCGCATGCTTGCCTTCCAAGGACCGGCCCAGCCGTCGCCAGCGCTCGGGGATGCCCTTAACGCTGGGTATCTGTATCTCGAAGTGAAGTGCTTTGGGTGCGACACCCATCAGACCGTCGCGCTGGATATTGTACGGCGACCGAAGACGACGCCGATCCATGAGCTGGAGCGGTACATGCGTTGCAAGGATTGTTCGGAGGTACGGCGTTATCCGTATAAGCGGAGCCATCTGGTTGCGTTGCGGCGGACCAAGATTTCTGCAAGCGATCCGCCATCGCATTGGTGGCCGGGTGAGCAGTGAGAAAAGCGATTGGAGAGCGTATAAGAGGCATCAAGCAAGAGCTGGCTTGCAGGCAGGACGCAGCCTGCCTGGTTAGACTAAGGCAATCAGGGAGACTTCATAATGAGAAATCTTGTTACCGTTATCATCGACCGCGTGGATGGGTCCAACGTTCAAGAAGCGAAAGGCGCGATCGAGGAAGTGCTCAAAGCGTTGGCACCCTTGCAGCGCAAACGTGACCTTCGTGTGCGGGTCACACGGTCACACCGAACCTTGGTGGAAGACAAGGCTTGGAAGAAGAAATAGGGCCTGGGACGATGGAGCGCGATGTTTGGATACGCGGAGAGGTCAAGGCGCTACAACGGCCGTTGCCGGATGATGCGCTCCGGATCGTGATGCGAGGGACGCAGAAGGAAGATCGTGCTGCAGCCTAATTCTTGTTATAGAGGGAAGAAGTCAACGCTTAAGGGAGCGGATGATGCTGCATTTGAACACCCCAGCCAAGCAAAGGCAGTTTGCCGCACAGGCCATCAAGCGCGTTCGACACCATGCTCCGAATGTGGAAGAAATTGCCCCTGTTGTAATCCGGGCGGTCTTTGACCATGCGGACAGCGTTTACGGGCACCAATACGCTGGCGGGCTGACGGGCAGTGGTTGGGCCGAGTTCGGCGAACGCCGCGTTTGGGGCGGGTATAACCGCAATCTGAAACAGATTGAGTTTCGCGAGGAGAGTCGCCGGGGCAAACCAATCGCTCGGTTCGACAACGACTCTTCGAGGAGCGAGGTCGAGCGGCAAATCCGCGGACTTAAACGGCGAGGATGACCTGACGTTTCAGACATCGGATCAGCTTTGGATTACTGCGCGTCGTCGGTGATCCCGTTCCGCGGGAGCCGAGGGATTATTTTGAGCATTTCGTTGTGAAAGCGTGTTTGCTGGCCCATGCCCGGGAATGGCACGCCAAAGACCTTGGCGTTGCTCTCAGCGGCCTTTGCGGCCGCTTCAACAATTCCCTTGATGCTGACGAGCACGGAGACAATAGCAAGAGGGCGATAGACGGCAATACGATCTCTCAGGCTGTCGGTGGCAGCGAGACATGTCGCTCGACGTTCAAGCGGCGGCAACTTGTCAACCGGCGTCAGCACCAGATCATCTAAGTACCAACCGTAACCTTTAAAGCGCTCAAGAAAATCACCACCTTCGCCGAGCACCGCCTCTGTGGCGCGTTGCATATGTCGCAGCATGGCGTTGTTTCCATAGTAAAAAAACTCGCCGCTGGCAGGCGCGCTCTCACCGACGAACAGCGTGGTAATTCGGTCTGGACGATAGCTCGCCCGGATAAACTCAACGTCCAACATTTTTAGCCGCATCCCGAAGTGTGACGATTGATCGTGATCTGCGAACCGCGCGCGGCTAAGATTTTGGGGGCTGCACATTTCCAGCCTTCAACGCATTAGCTCTCCGGGTCGCAACAGCCTTGCGAGCGGCCTCGCTACGCAACTTCGCTGCGGCGTTTGCCGCTCGCGTAACCGCGGCCTTTTTGCCAGCGTCTTTCATGAAAGCGTTTGTTCGCTTACCCTTCATCTCTTGCCAGTGAGCGCGTTGTACCTTCAACGCGGCAAGCGAAAACAGACCAACGTCGTACATCCAGTGATGGTGATTGCAAAGCCACGCGAGGTTTTCTGGATCGTTGTTAGAAGCCTCGTGATCGAGATGGGCAAGCTCCTGACCGATAGTCTGGCCGCACAAGCAGCACCCCGGATAGGGATACGCGGCTTTCGCAATTTGCCTAGCCTCGCCTTGGTTCCGCACTCTCTTGATCATACTGTAGCTCCCTGAAGCCAAGCTATGCGCCGTACAGGATATGCGGGCAAGGGACACCCTCCCAAACTATGGATCGTGCTTGTCAGTAATTTCTCGAACAGCCAAACTAAGCTCAAGCTCCCTGATCTGCTCGATCAAGAGTTCTACGATTTCCTCGTAGTCCGCCGCTGATAGCGAATTCACGCCGCGCACGGCCATCTGGTCTCGGAGAATGGCCGCCATCAAGGCTTTGACGCTCATGCGTCCTCATCGAAAAAGTATCGTCATAAAATCTATCTGAAGTAGATGCTAAAGATCGCGGATGTGCAACGGCCGTAAAATTACGGGCGCCGCGCGGAGCCGCGACGAAGTTCGCAGTGCAGCACGGGATGCCGCGTCGATCTTGTGGGGGTCGAAAGATGGGGGCATCAGCCAGACCGTTCCGGGCCTTTGGGCAGGCTACTTCTTCAACAGCAGTCCCAACATTCGCGCCATGCGCCTCACCGATCCGGCGTGGCGGCCGAGTTCGGCGGCTATCCTCGAGTGCCAAATCCTCGCCGGGCGAGCCTGACTAATCGCCGGACCTCTTGGTCGGCCCATTGCTTTGGCTTTGGTGTTTTCATGATGCGGCGCTCGATCCGCACCAGTTAACCAGCAAGCATAATGACCGACACTTGGGAAATTTACGGGAGGTCTACGTCGTCACCTTAGAGCCGATGCCCGGCGTGTCTTACCCGACTAACCAGTCCCTGTGGTCTGCAGCATGGAGCCCGGACCGAGCCTGATGCTCGTGCGCTGAGGCTTGCCCTATGGCTGCGCACAGGCGGCCCGCCGGTCAGCAATATTCGGCACATCGGGGCGACGGCCGTTCCAACGTCTACGCCCTCGCGCCCGCGTCCGCACATCGCACCCGTTAAGGAACTGGTTACTGGTCGCTGTCACCATTCGCTGTATTACGTCGCCATATACCGCAGCGCATTCCGAGAACGTTTGATACTTCGATACGCCCAGTTGGCGGTCTCTTGAAGGAGAGGCCCAATGTTTAAGGGCTTCACAGTTGCAGTTGTCGCGCTGATTAGCACAGCGCAGGTCGATTACTACCTACCAACGTCGGTACACCGACGCGGCCACGGCTATGCTGCGGCAAATCAGGCACGCGTTTGGGTTTTAGATAATTGTTTTAGCGCGGAGCCGCGTGATGGACATCTCATGGGCTGATCTCGACAGCGATGAACGGCGCACCATTGCGGTGTTGGGAGCCGGACTTTCGATCGAACTCTGTGACCCTGTTGCGCTCCAGACGTTAAGGCGGCTCGGTCTCATCATAGGGTCCCATTTGACCGCTGCCGGACACAATCTGCGAAGGGATGCCGTAGTGAAGAGTGTCGCGGGCTAAGCGTTGCGGGGTGGGGACTAGGGGCGAGGGATGCCAAACGCGATCGAGCTTATTGTGAACGGATACGTTAGCCTGAACGATAGGAGGGCTCTCGACGATTTGCGCATGCAGCGCCGGAAGCTGGCCTTGGACCTGAAGGCGCGCACCGACTTTGACTGCCGGACAACCATTCAGCAGATCGAGGAAGATATCATCGTGATCGAGGCTGGGCTGGCACAGATGGATGGTGCGGCGAAGACCTAACTACCCAAGTCATTTCGTGCTCAACCGATCATCCGCTCCTTGGTGACCCGCAAGCTGCGAACGTAATAGCCCTGTCTCAACTCAGCTTGATCGGGCCCTCGGTTTGCAGGCGTTCGATCTGTCGCCGGTCATGCGAAAGCGAGCCCCCGGACTGGGAGCAACATCTGGATTTGTGGCGAGGCGGCAGAGCTGCGTGGCGCGTGATCGATGCTGCAGCGCTTAATGGTTGATCCCCGGAAACGCCCGGATGTTGCGACCAAGTGACATTGTCTGAAAACGAGCCAATATAGACAAAGATTCGCACAGATAACAGGCAGGTGCCTGTTCGTAAGTTCACGAGTGCCTACGATGTGCGTTGCGTCGAGTTGGCACCCGGGTGTCCAATGATCGTCATGTGCTCGCGCTGATTCGAAACGGCCTGAGGAACGGTCCGGTAACGGCTCTCGTTTCAGCTTGAATAGCACAAAGCCGAAAGGCGGCCCCGTGTCACCGGAAGCCGCCTTTCATGTTGAAGCCTAGACCACGGCGCAAACCGTATTCCGACTCCCCTTGTCAAGAGTCGTTGTACAGTTACTGCACATAAAGTCCAGTGCGCCGTGGTCACATCCAAAGAAGGATTGATTCACGTGTCTTTTGAGTTTCCCCCGAAAAAGCCCACCGAGGAAATCAGCCTGCGCGCCAACAAGATCAAGGTCTTGGCACCTAGAATCGGCTCAAAGGAAATCACCCCGGTACAGTCCAGTTTGCCCCTTGGGATCGAAAAAATCGCCGACGTCAACGGCATCGGAATGGGTGTGCTGTCTGACGGTACGCCTTACCTCAATCAGCGCGGTCTTGCTGCACTCTGTGGAGTGCAGAACGCGCACATCGGTACAATCAGCAGCCAGTGGGGTGACGACGACAAGCCCCGCATCAAGCTCATCAAGACGACCTTGGCCAAAGCTGGTTACACGTCGCCGTCGGCGCATGTGGAGGTGATCCACGGCGGGCAAGTCCAGTACTGCTACCCTGCCGAGATTTGCCTTGCCGTCCTCGAATACTACGCGTTCGACGCGGGCACGAATTGCCAGCCAGAAGCGCGCGACAATTTCAGGCTTCTTGCCGGATCAAAGCTGCGCGAGATGATCTTCCGTCAAGTCGGTTACGATCCGACTCGGTCGAGGAAGTTCGATAAGTGGCACGAACGCATCGCGCTGAACTTCCAATCCGCGCCGAAGGGATTCTTTCACGTCTTCAACGAGGCTCACACAGTGATCTATGAATTGATCATCGCGGGTGCCGACATCGGCGAGAAGAACGTAGTGGACATCTCGATTGGGCAGCACTGGTCAAAGCACTGGTGTGACAACGAGCTTGAGGCGATCTACGGCGAGCGCGAGAAGTATCCACACCACTATCCCGATAGCCATCCGCAATCTAAATCAAACCCGCAAGAATCGTGGTGCTATCCGCTAGCTGCTCTGGGTGCATACCGAGAATGGCTGCAGGATATCTACATCGAGGGCGGCAAATTCAGCAACTATCTGAAGGGCAAAGTCTCTAGAGGCGAGTTGGCCCCTTCTGTCGCGCAGCTTGCTGTCTCCGCTCTGGTGCCACCACAAATCACGGCGCGTTGAGCAGCTTGTGAGTGAAGACCGCGCGGATCGGGTGGACGGACCCGACGCGCGGTCTTTTTCAACCCTGTCACGTGACACAAGTGATAATGGTGGCTGGAAACGCATCGTGTGACACGGTACACCATGTTCGCGCGTCGGCCCTCACTCTCGAAATGTCGGCCGCACCTCCGCGCCACGCTGTGTGCGCTTCAGCGGTCGGGGATGTGGAACGGTGAGACGGCTTCCAACTGCGCGCCCGTCTCTTGACACATTCCGCAAGGTGCACTCGACTCCGCCACCGCCGACGGATTCAATCGTCCCCGCCTTGAATATGCGACGACGCTGGGCCGCCCTGTGTTCGTTCATGGTGGAAGCTTGATCAGATTTCGTAAATGGACCCTTGATCCACCTCAAGCCTTCCAAAACCGCGTATCGCGACGATCCGGTCATGACTTCGTCGGATGACAGAGCGCCACCCCGGCCGAAACCAAAGCCCGCACCCAAGCCGCGCAGGCGGTCGCTGGACGAGGCGCTGCAGAACCTTGAGCAGTACGCAGCCGGTCTTCGGGAGTTGATCAGGAAGCTCCGGCGGCGACTGCTGCATTGACGAGGCGGCGCCTTCGGCCGGCGGCTCGCGGACGGACGAACACCAAGTTTCCTCGATATCTCTCGAAAAAAATTCAGGCATAGCGGATTGGGACACGAACGAGGACACACCAGGCAAATCGCGTTGATTTACCTTTGCTTTTTGCCAATTGCGAAGCCCTGCGCAGTGGTTTGACGGCTTATGCCGAGCTCTCCCCGGGGAGCGATGCACTATTGCCCCCGTCGCCTTGCCGATAACTGACGCGCGCACCCGGTTGGGCCGCCACATCACCGCAAGACTTGACGCACAGACCCCGGGCGCCAGGACGACACGGTTTTGCCGTACGCCGATCACACCGGTCGTGTGCGCGAGGTATTTCGCTCACGGTTGCCCGCCCTGCAAAACCCTTCGCGCCGGTGTAACTAGCGTCCACCACGGCTCACCCCACGTTCGTGACGATCGCGATACGCCCCTCTGACCGGGATGAGGTGGCGGGAGAATGCGACAAATCAGAAATTCTGTAAAGGCGAATATTTTCGCGCATGCGGATTGACCAGCCGATCGGGTGTTTTGCCCGTCGGGCAACGCAAGATCTTGTAGGGCGGATTAGCCGAAGGCGTAATCCGCCGCTTTGATCCCCGCGGAGACAGAAGAGGCGGATTACGCTTCGCTAATCCGCCCTACGCACTTCCGTCGGGGCTACGGTCTTGACATCACCCCCGTTCCACGGCTGGTGGGCTCGCCGGACCACCGAATTCCAAGGACCAATCATGCGTACGACATCGGTCGGCGTCTTCAGGATCGCCACCAGGGGCCCCGGCGACGTCTCCGGCCTGATGGACTTGATCGGCTCCGGGGCGATCGATCCCAACTCGATCCTTGCCGTTCTGGGCAAGACCGAAGGCAATGGCGGCGTCAACGATTTTACCCGGGAGTACGCGGTGGCCGCGCTCTGTACGGCGCTGGCGCCCAAGCTCGGCCTGTCGCCGGAGGCCGTCGAGCAGCGCATCGCCTTCGTGATGTCGGGCGGCACCGAGGGCGTGCTGAGCCCGCACATCACGGTGTTCACGCGGCGTGAAGCCGAGCGCCCGGCAGGCCTGTCCGGCAAGCGCCTGAGTATCGGCATGGCGCATACGCGGGATTTTCTGCCGGAAGAGCTCGGGCGCTCCGCGCAAATCACCGAGACGGCCAAGGCCGTGCAGGCTGCGATGGCGGATGCCGGCATCGGCGATCCCACTGATGTTCATTTCGTGCAGATCAAGTGCCCGCTGCTGACCAGCGACCGCGTCGCGGCGGCACATGCGCGCGGCAACACAACCGCGACGACGAGCTCTTACAGCTCGATGGCCTATTCGCGCGGCGCCTCCGCGCTCGGCGTTGCGGTCGCGCTCGGCGAGATCGCCTCCAACATCAGGGACGAGGACGTGCTGCGGCGCTACGACCTGTTCTCGAAGGTCGCCTCGACCTCGTCGGGGATCGAGCTGATGCACAACGTCGTCATCGTGCTCGGCAACTCGGTATCTTCAGCGAGTGAGTTCGAGATCGGGCATGCCGTGATGAAGGATGCCATCGATGCGGCGGCGGTGACCGCGGCGTTGGAGAGCGTCGGGCTTGGTGCAAATCCGCAGCCGGGCCGCGCGCTCGTCAACATCTTCGCCAAGGCGGAGGCCTCGCCTGACGGCAGCGTGCGCGGCTTTCGCCACACCATGCTGGAGGACACCGACATCAGCTCGACCCGCCACGCCCGCGCCGCGGTCGGCGGCCTGATTGCAGGTCTCGCCGGCACCGGTACGGTCTATGTCTCCGGCGGCGCCGAGCATCAGGGGCCCGCCGGTGGCGGACCGGTTGCAGTGATCGCACGACTGTCGGATTGATACGGCCTTCGTCTGCGACCTCTCCGTCCCATGCAACCCTGCCCCTCGCGGCGGCTCGGTTGATTCACGCGGTCCCTTGCGAAAAAGGTGACGCCGCACCTTAAGGGGACTTTGACTTCATGACTTTGCCGATGAGCTGGAATGAATGGGCGCAGCACGATGGCGTCGCGCTGGCGGGACGCGTCCGCAAGGGCGAGCTGACGGCGAAGGAGCTGGCGCGCCAGGCCGCCGCCGGCGTTGCCAAGGTCAATCCGGCGCTGTCGGGCGTGGTCGAGCTGTTCGAGGACGTGATCGCCGATCCCGCCAAGGACGGCGCCAATCTCGCAGGTCCCTTCGCCGGCCTGCCCTTCCTGATGAAGGACCTCGGGCCGACCATGAAGGGCCGGCTGCAGGAGATGGGCTCGCTGCTGATGCGCGGCAATCGCGCGAGCGCCGATACGTTCCTCACCGGTAAATTCCGCCAGGCGGGGCTCAACCTGATCGGACGCACCACGACACCGGAATTCGGCGTGTGCTCGTCGGCCGACAACCCCGCCGTCTATGTCACCCGCAATCCCTGGAATACCGACTACACCACCTGCGGCTCGTCGGCGGGCAGCGCCGCGATGGTCGCCGCGGGCGTGGTGCCGATCGCGCATGCGACCGATGGCGGCGGCTCGATCCGCATTCCCGCCGGCGTCAACGGCAATATCGGCCTGAAGGTCTCGCGCGGCGTGTTCTCGCTGGCGCCGCACATGTCCGATCTCACCGGCCTCGTCTCGATCCAGGGCTGCCAGTCGCGCAGCGTGCGCGACACTGCCGCCTTCGTCGATCATGCGCGCGGTCCTGCGCCCGGCGAGTTCATGCCGTTCTGGACCACGGCGCAGCCCTATTGCGAGATGATCAAACGCGACCCGGCAAAGCTTCGCATCGCGCTGTCTCACACATGGGGCAATTACACCGCGACGCCCGAGATCGCCACTGAACTGGAGAAGGCCGGACGCTTCCTCGAAGGCCTCGGCCATCACGTCGATTATGCGCTGCCGGAGATCGACCTCCCCGCCGCCTTCGAGGCGCAGACCACCTGCTACATCTCGAATTTCGCGGTGGTGATCTCCAACATGCTCGCCGCGCGCGGGCTCACGAGCCCGCCGGAGGACCTGATCGAGCCGATGAACATCCGCATCTGGGAAGCCGGGCGCCATACCAGCTTCGCCGAGCGGGCGAAGATGCAGGCCGTGTTCAACACGACCTCGCGCGGCTTCGGCAGCTTCTTCGAGCAATGGGACGTGATCCTGACCCCGATCACGGCGCTGCCGACGCCGAAGGTCGGCACCAGGGAATATCTCACCATTTCCGACAACCCCGATGTGCGCGACTGGTTCGACAATCTCTGGCGCTTCTTCGCCTTCACGCCGCTCGCCAATCTCTGCGGCATGCCGGCGATCTCGATGCCGATGGCAGCGCAGGACCACGGCCTGCCGCTCGGCATCCAGGCGATCGCCAAGCAGGCCAATGACGGCCTGCTGCTGCAGCTCGCCGCCCAGATCGAGCGCGCGCTCGACGGCAAGTGGAACGGCGGCAAGACCGCGAAGGTGCATGTGACGAAGACGTGAGTTAGCCTTTCTCTTTGCCCGCCAATCGCACAACGGCCTTGTCTACGCGAAAGCGCGACACGCCCTGATCGGCGAGCATGCGGGCTGCAGGGCTTCGCATCTCCGGAAAGAGAGCAACGAGCGCATTGACCCCGGTCACTGCGGGATTGCCCACCTCCTGCGCGTGAAGCACGGCGCGCTGGTCGACTCGCTCGAACGCCGGCGTAGGCACGGCGCTTCCGCCCTCGATCACGATGTGCTTGAGCTCATTGTCGAGATACTGCGTAAGGCTTTGTCTCAGCTTGCCAAGATCGGCGTCGCAGGCGCTCATCACGGCGGAGGCGTCCGCATCATCGGTCAGGGCGAGCAGCAGATGCTCGAGCGTCGCGTATTGATGGCGACGCCGGTCAGCATGATCGAGCGCCCGTCGTTTCGTGGCCACGTAATTTGCCGAAACCGGGCGCTGCGGCAGGTCGAGCAATGCTTCGATCCGCTCGAGCCGTGTCATGGGATCGAGCGTTGCCAACAACTCATACTTGTCCTTGATCGGCAACTTCATCCGCGTCGCAACGATATCGGCGATCTGTCCGGGATCACGGGTTTGATCAAAGAACAGCCAGATATCCGGCACAATAATCCCGTGAACCGCCGTGTAATCCTGGAAGCGCTGATAGATCCTTTGGATGAGATCCCTTGCATTGCGGGCAACTCCCTCGCTGACGTCGACCACCTCAGCCCAATAGGCGGCCGATTCGCTAGCGAAGCCGCGTAGCTCAACTCGCCGCAGTCCCCGCGTCAGCACCCTGAAAGTGCCATCTGCGAGCGGTTCGAGTTCGAGCAGCTGGGCCACGATACCGATGTCGTAGACGTCGGAAAATCGGGGATCATCGACGCCCGCTTCCCTCTGAACCGCCAGCACGACCTCGCGTCCGCCTTCAAACGCCTGGTTCAGGGCCTGGAAGGAGCTCTCTCGGCCCACAAACATCGGATATGTCGCATTTGGAAACGGAACGAGATCGCGGAGCGGAACAGCGGGATAGAGCGCCGTTGTGGTCTTTGGCTGTGCGACCGGCGCCGCCGTGTCACGCCGTTCGGCGTGAAGCAGCGCTGAGAGCGTATTCCAGTCAGCAACACCCAGCATCCTCGATACGAGCTCGAGGCTTTCGCTGTGGCTGATGGTGACGGCCTTGGTGGTCAGGGATTCGCGCAGGGTGTGCGCCATAGCCTTGGCATCGCGAAAATCGCGCATCGGTTCGTCCTCTGCATGAGCGATCCAGGTGTGTCAGGTGGTTGCGTTGCTGACCCGGTCGCTCGGGCAAAGGGGGCCGATCAGGGCTCGATACGTTCACCATTCCACGGAGGGTGCAACCGGCAGGTCGTATCAACCTGCGCGAAAGGTGGCGCAAAGAAAGTTTGCTGTCAATTGCGATCTCAGTTCTTCACTGCCGGTATCTCCTCCGCCACCGGCTGCTTCTGACCCTGCTGATACATCGCCAGCGCCTTGTCGAGGGCTTCGCGCAGTGCCAGCGCCGCAGCCACACTGCAACGTAAGTGCGCGGTCTGGACCACGTCGACCCTGACGGCGGCGCCGACCGGCATCAACAGGTTCGCGGCGAGCTCGATCTGGATCGCGCCGTTGTGGTGGCCGAAGCAGGATGCGCCGTCGAAATAGATGATCGGCGCCCGCTCCGAGCTGGAGCTCGAAATGGTGACGGGCCCCTGATTGGTGGCGGGCGTTTCGGGGTCGGCCATGGGCGCTCCTTGCAGTTCATCGACGAACGAAGCGCCCACCATCGGCGCTTCGGCCCGCCCTGTCGAGACCAAACCGCCCCGGGCGTGGCTCATTCGGGGTTTTGCGCGGCCCGGCACTGGTCTAGAACGTCCCCATGAACACCTTACCGACCACGCTTGCCTTCGAGGAACTCGCCGAGGCCATCAAGGACCGCCGCTCCGATTATGGCCACATCAGCGGGCTCCAGCTCGACCGCTTCGCGCCGGCCGAGGCCTGGTCCAGCCTGCCCTACCGTGCGGTCTTCGTCGGCGACACCGAGACCGGCGTGCTGCACGGCGGCGTCGTCACTGCGATGCTGGACGAGAGCTGCGGCATGGCGGTGCAACTTGCGCTCGACGGCACGCGCGCCATCGCAACCCTCGATCTGCGTATCGACTACCAGAAGCCGGCGACGCCTGGTCTCGACATCAAGGCGCATTCGGTCTGCTACCGCACCACGCGCTCGATCGCCTTCGTACGCTCCACGGCCTATCAGGAGTCCGAAGACGATCCGGTCGCGACCGCAACCGCCTGCTTCATGATCGGTGCCAACCGCACCAACATGCTCGCCGACCGCCGGATGGATGCGCGCAGCATCCCGACGCTGGAGGCGCCGGAGGATCCGGACGGGCCCTTTGCGCGCAGCCCGTTCGCGCGGGCGCTCGGCATCCGCATCAACGATGACGGCACGCTGACGATGCCGTTCTCGCCGCAGATCATCGGCAATCCGATCCTGCCCGCGATCCACGGCGGCATGACCGGCGCCTTCCTCGAGACCACCGCCATCATCGGGGTGGCGCGCGAGCTCGGCGCTGCCGCACCGCCCAAGCCAATCGGCCTCACCGTCAACTATTTGCGCTCCGGCCGCGCGCTCGACACGTTTGCCGACGTCTCGATCGTGAAGCAGGGCCGACGCATCGTCGCCTTCGAGGCGCGGGCCTGGCAGGACGATGCTGTGAGGCCGATCGCCACCGCTTTCGGTCACTTCATGCTGCGTCCGACGCCTGGAAGCGACGAGGAATAAGCTCATTTTGACTTGACGGCCGCAGGTCCGGCCACAACGATAGCGCGCGCTTCGCGAGAGGAATTGGATTGCGGCATCCGCTCGACATCGTCGCCATGTTCGCCGCACTCTGGCTGCTGGCGTCGATGGTGCTCGACGCGCTGACGCCGAAGGAGCTGACGGCGATCATGATCGGCATCGCGATCGGACCCGCCATCGTCGTCACCGCCGTGTTCTACTATTTGCGCTGCCCGCGAACGGATTTTGCGGTGATGTTCGCAGCGCTGTGGCTGATCTCCGATATCGCCATCGCCTTCATCTCGCCGAAGGAGCTGCCGCATTTCCTGATCGCGCTCGGCTTCGTGCCGGCGCTGCTGATCGGCATCGTGCTGCACTGGCAGACCTTCACCTCTCCCCAGCGGGGAGAGGTCGGATTGCGCAGCAATCCGGGTGAGGGGCCGCAGCACCCGGCGAAACCTTAACCCCTCACCCGGATCGCATTTTCAATGCGATCCGACCTCTCCCTTCGGGAGAGGTGAACCACCGCGCCAGCTGATATCACCGCGGCAAGAGATTCGTCTTCGCGAGGTCCAGCACCTCGTCGCCGCGCCCGTTCATCACCGCGCGCAGCACCCAGAGGCTGAAGCCCTTGACCTGCTCGGCCGTGATGGTCGGCGGCATCGACAGCTCCTGCTTGGCGGTGACGACGTCGAGCAGCGCCGGCCCATTGTGCGCCAGCATCTCCTTCATCGCGCCCGGAAGCTCGCCGGGATCCTCGACGCGCTTGGCAAAGATGCCCATCGCGCGCGCCATCGCGGCGAAGTCCGGGTTCTCCAGGTCGACATTGGTGTCGACGAAGCCCGCGGCCTTCATCTCCAGCGCGACGAAGCCGAGCACGCCGTTGTTGAAGACGACCACCTTCACCGGCAACTTTTCCTGCGTCAGCGTGATCAGGTCGCCCATCAGCATGGTGAACCCGCCGTCGCCGGAGAGCGAGATGACCTGGCGCCCCGGCTGGGCGGCCTGCGCGCCGATCGCCTGCGGCATGGCGTTGGCCATCGAGCCGTGCACGAAAGAGCCGATCAGGCGGCGGCGGCCGTTCATGTCGAGATAGCGCGCCGCCCACACCGTCGGCGTGCCGACATCGGCAGTGAAGACGGCATCGTCGGAGGCATGGTCGCTGATCACCTTGGCGAGATATTGCGGGTGGATCGGCTTGGCTCCCGGCGTGCCCTTGGCGAGCGAGTCCAGACCCTCGCGGGCTCTCTTGTAATGCGCAACGGCGGCGTCGAGATGCTTGCGCTGCGTCTTCGTCTTGAGCAGCGGCAGCAGCGCCTCGATGGTGAGCTTGACGTCGCCGACGAGCCCGAGATCGATCCTGCAGCGCCGTCCCAGATTTTCCGGGCGGATGTCGATCTGCGCGACCTTCGCATCATCAGGGAAGAACTGCTTGTACGGAAAATCGGTGCCGAGCATCACCAGCGCGTCGCAGGCATGCATCGCGGCGTAGCCGGAGGAGAAGCCGATGAAGCCGGTCATGCCGACGTCATAGGGGTTATCGTATTCGACATGCTCCTTGCCGCCGAGCGCGTGCACGATCGGGCTCTTCAAGGTCTCGGCAAGCAGCATCAAAGGCGCATGCGCGCCGGCGCAGCCGCGGCCGCAGAACAGGGTGATGCGCTCGGCGCCGTTGAGAAGATCGGCGAGGGCCTTCAGCTCATCCGCCTGCGGCACGACCTGTGGCGAAGCCAGCGCAAGGCTGCGCGTCGTCGACAGCGCGCGCTTCGGGGGACTACGGAACGCGACATCGCCGGGCATCGCGACGACGGCAACGCCGCGCAAGCCCACCGCCGCGCGAATCGCATTCTCCAGCACGTAAGGCAGCTGGCTCGGGTCCGAGACCAGCTCGCAATAATGGCTGCATTCGCGGAACAGGTTTTGCGGATGCGTCTCCTGGAAATAGCCGCCGCCGATCTCGGCGGTCGGGATCTGCGCCGCGATCGCCAGCACGGGAACGCGGCTGCGATGCGCATCGAACAGGCCGTTGATCAGATGCAGATTGCCGGGGCCGCAGGAGCCCGCGCAGACCGCGAGGCTCCCGGTCATCTCGGCTTCGCCGGCCGCTGCGAAGGCCGCGACCTCTTCGTGCCGGACATGGATCCATTCGATCGTGCCGCGGCGGCGCAGCGCCTCGGTCAGCGCGTTCAGGCTGTCGCCGACGATGCCGTAGATGCGCTTGACGCCGGCCTGCTCGAGCGTTGCCACGAACAGGTCGGCCACGTTGTTGATCGCCATGTCGGTCTCCTGATTCAGCCAGTCGCATAAGATGATGCGCGCATGTCGGCGTCGCGACACCATATGGCAGAATAAGCTATGTCAGGATCACGGCTAGTTTATTGTCGGTTCAATCGCTCTGAATTGCCCGATCGTAAGCGGCAATTGTCACCTCTGCGCGAGCTGCGACATCCGCTGCACTCATGCCGGGCTTGTAGAGGCTGGAGCCGAGCCCGAATGCGGTCACGCCGCCCTTGATGTATTCGGCAAAGTTCCGGTCGGAGACGCCGCCGACGGCGGCGATCATCACGCCTGCCGGCAGCACGGCGCGGATCGCGGCGATGCCGGCAGCGCCAAGCACGCTCGCCGGAAAGAATTTCAGGCTCGACGCGCCAGTGCGCGCCGCCAGCAGCGCTTCGGTCGGAGAGAACACGCCGGGCATGGTCACCATGCCGTGCTGATGCGCGCGCGCCAGCACCTCGGTGTCGACATTGGGCGAGACCATCAGCCTGCCGCCGACCTCGTTGAGGCGATCGACGTCTGACGTGGTCAGCACCGTGCCAGCGCCGATCAGCACGCCTGATGGCGCCTGCTTAACCGCCATCCCGATCGAGCGGAACGGATCGGGCGAGTTCAGGGGGATCTCGATTGCGGTCATGCCGGCCTGGATCAACACGCCGACGATCGCCTCGGTCTCCTCGGGCTTGATGCCGCGCAGGATCGCGACCAGCGGCCGCTGCATCGGCGGAAAGGGAACGCTCATCTCTCGCAGTCCTTCTACTTCGTCCAGATCGCGGCAGCCGCCATCGACAGACCGCGACGGACGGCTTCATCCGCATCGACCGGCTTGGCGGTTATCGACAACGCCTCGAAAGCCAGCCGATACAGCATTGCAAGCCGGCCCGAGGCAATCAGCGTGACACCTTCTTTCGGTACTGCACCGGAAAGCCCCGCTGCCAGCTCGGCACCGATCAACGTGCCCGACAGCGTCTCGCGCGCCGCGGCGGGCGTGCCGCCGAACAGCAGCTGGCGCGAGCGCGCCGTGAACAGCAGGTTGGCGGCGAAGGCCGGGGCGTCGAACGCGGCCTTCACGGCCGCCTTGAAGCTCGCAATATCGTCGGCGTCATCAGCGCCGGCGACTGCGAGCGACAGGATGGTCTCGCGCGAGACAGCGCTGAACAGCTCGCCGGTCATGAAGGTGGAAAACCGTTCGACCGTGCCGTCCTTCACGCGAACCCATTTCGAATGCGTGCCGGGCATGCAGACCAGCGCCTCGCCCGCGGCATCGAGGCCGAGTGCGCCGAGCAATTGCGTCTCCTCGCCGCGCATGACGTCCGGCGCCTTGGCGTCGCGCTGGGCGATGCCCGGCAGGATGCGGATGTCGCGCGCTTCGCCGGGGACGCGCACGGCCTGTTTCAGGACGGCCAGGAGCCGTGCCGGCGTGTCGACATAGCCGGCCTCGACCCAGCCGGACTTTGCGCCGGCCATGCCGCAGACCAGAACCGGCAGATGATCCGGCGCCTCGACCGCGGCCAGATGCGCTTGCAGCACGGCGGGAAAGCCGGTCTTCGCCGCCGCCAGCAAGCCCTCGCCGCTGCGGCGCTCGGCCAACACCTGGCCAGCGCGATCGACCAGCCAGAGCCGGAAGCTGCTGGTGCCCCAATCCACCGCGACATAAGCGGGTTCGGTCATCGCAACGCGTATCCTTCGTCTCACCGGCAAGACGCCGTCTCGAGGACGATGAGACGGCGATGCGCAAATCTGCCCCGGGATACCGGCTATTGCTGCCGCAAACCAGCGTTTTCTCGCAGGTACTGGGGCGCGAGACCCTCACCACGTGTCGATGCAAGGCCGCTTCTTCGCCGTCCTCGGCTCGGGCTTCGGCACCGTGCGCAGACCGGCCATGATCCAGCGCCGCGTTTCGGCGGGGTCGATGACGTTGTCGATCTCGAACACGGAGGCGATCGAGACCGCCTTGCCGTTGGCATAGAGCTCGGCGACCTTGTTGCGGTAATAGGTCTCGCGCTCCTCGGGATCGGCGATCGCCTCCATCTCCTTGCGGAAGCCGAGGCGGACATAGCCTTCGAGGCCCATGCCGCCGAACTCGCCGGTCGGCCAGGCCGCCGTGAAGAACGAGGCGTGGAAGCCGCCGCCGATCATCGATTGCGCGCCGAGACCGTAGCCCTTGCGCAGCACGATGCCGAACAGCGGCACGGTGAGGCTGGCACCGGTCACGAACATGCGGGAGACGTGGCGCACGATTGCGGTCTTCTCCGCCTCCGGGCCGACCATGAAGCCGGGCGTGTCGCATAGCGAGACAACCGGCAGATCGAAGGCGTCGCAGAGCTGGAGGAAACGCGCAGCCTTGTCGCCGGCATCGGCATCGATAGCGCCGCCGAGATGGCGCGGATTGTTGGCGATCAGGCCGAACGGCTTGCCCTCGATGCGGATCAGCGCCGTGATCATGCCGACGCCGTAGTCGCGGCGCAGCTCCAGCACACTGTCTTTGTCCGCGACGAGATCGATGACGCTGCGGATGTCATAGACGCGCAGGCGATTCTCGGGAATGGCGCGGCGGAGCAGGCGCTGGTCGGCGGCCTCCCACTGCGTCACCGCGCCCTGGAAATAGGACAGGTATTTCTGCGCGACAGATGTCGCCTCCTCCTCATCCTCGACCAGGATGTCGATGACGCCGTTCGGCGACTGGAACGATGCAGGGCCGACTTCGGCCGGATGATAGACACCGAGGCCGCCGCCCTCGATCATCGCCGGGCCGCCCATGCCGATCGAGGCGTTCTTGGTCGCAATGATGACGTCGCAGCAGCCGAGCATCGCGGCATTGCCGGCAAAGCAATAGCCGGAAACGACACCGACCACTGGGACGAGGCCCGAGAGCCGTGCGAACTGCACGAAGGACGGACCGTCGAGGCCGGTCATGCCGAGCCGGTCGGTATCGCCGGGCCGGCCGCCACCGCCTTCGGCATAGAACACCAGCGGCACGCGCCAGTCTTCCGCGAGGCTCAGCATGCGGTCGATCTTCTTGTGGTTCATGTGGCCCTGCGTGCCCGCGAGCACGGTGTAGTCATAGGCGACGACGATGCAACGCGCGCCTTCTGGCCCGAACTTCTCGACATTGACCGTGGCGACGCCCATGACGAGGCCGTCGGCCGGCGTGTTCTTGATGAGATCGTCGAGCTTGCGCCGACGGCGCTGCGCCGCAATCGCGAGGCTGCCGTACTCCATGAACGAGCCGTCATCGACCAGCTGGGCGACGTTCTCGCGCGCCGTGCGCTGGTTGGTGTTGCGACGGCGCTCGACCGCAGCGGGGCGGTTCTCGTCGAGCGTGTTGGCCTGGCGGGCGATCAGCTCGGCGAGGTCGGGGCGGATGTGATCGAGATCGACATCGGCTTCCGCCGTCGTGCTGTCGGCGGCGACGTCGAGCGGCTCGAGATAGAGGATCGGCTCGCCATGCAGCAGCGTGACCCCGTCGCCGGCGACGAGTTTTGTCACCCGGCCGCCCTGCTCGGCCATCACCAGATGCTCCATCTTCATGGACTCGATCACGGCGAGCTGCTGGCCCGGGCGGACGATCTCGCCTTCCTTCACCTGGATGGTGACGATGGTGCCTTGCAGGGGCGCCGCGACCATCACCGTGCCTTCGGGCACGGCTTGCGCGACGTGCACCTCCGCGCTGTGGCCACCGCTGCGCTCGGCTGCTGCGAAATAGAGCGGCTTGGCGGCGCCGTCCGATGCTTCCACGAGCTTGGCAATGTTGCGGTCGATGAAATCGGTCGCGATGCGGTTGGTCCTGAAATCGGGATGCGCGAGCACCGCCTGAAGGAACGCAATGTTGGTGACGACGCCGTCGATCCGGAACTCGCGTAGCGCACGCGAAGCTTTCGCGACCACGTCATGCCAGGCCTCGCCGGGCGTGTGCACGATCACCTTGGCCAGCAGCGAGTCGAAAGCGGCGCTGGTCTTGTAGCCGGCATAGCCGAAGCTATCGACACGGACGCCGGGTCCCGACGGCGGCTCGAACACGGCGAGCACGCCGCCGGTCGGATGCGTGGCGCCGGTTTCGTCCAGCGTTTCCATGTTGACGCGAAGCTGCATGGCATAGCCGCGCGGCTTCGGAATGGATGCTTGCGCAAGACCCAGCGAAGCCAGCGTGCTGCCTGCGGCGACCGCTAGCTGGGCGCGGACAAGATCGACCCCGAGCACCTCTTCCGTGACGGTGTGCTCGACCTGGAGCCGCGGATTGGCCTCGATGAAGGCGAAGCTGTCCTCCGCGGTGCCGTCGACCAGAAACTCGAACGTGCCGAGATTGTCGTAAGACGCCGCACCTGCCAGCTGCTTTGCCGCTTCGATGATGCGGCCGCGCAGGGCATCGCTCAATGACGGGCTCGGCGCCACCTCGATCAGCTTCTGGTGCCGGCGCTGGATGGTGCATTCGCGCTCCCAGAGATGGGAGATCGCACCATGGCTGTCGCCGATGATCTGGACCTCGATGTGGCGTGCCTGCCGGATCAGCCGCTCGGCATAGACGCCGTCGAAGCCGAACGCGGCCTTGGCCTCGGACTGGCAGCGCGCATAGGCTTCCGCAAGATCGGACGCGTTCTCCACCACGCGCATGCCGCGGCCGCCGCCGCCGGCCATCGCCTTGATCACGATCGCAGCGCTGCTGCCGAGCGAAGCGAAGAACGCGGTGATCTCCTCGAGGCTCGACGGCCCGCTGGTGCCGGCAATGACCGGCACGCCGCAGCGTTTCGCCAGCTGACGTGCCGCGACCTTGTCGCCGAACAGTTCGAGCGCGGCCGGTTTCGGCCCGACGAAGGTGATGCCGACATCGGCGCAGGCCTTCGCGAATGCCGCGTTCTCGCTGAGGAAGCCATAGCCGGGATGCACGGCATCGCACGCCGTGCTCTTCGCCGCCTTCACCACGGCCTCGATGTCGAGATAGGCCCGCGCGCCGCGGCCGGGGATCTCGATCGCCTCGTCCGCGACGCGCACGTGCAGCGACAGCGCATCGTCGGCGGGATGGATCGCGACCGTCGCAATACCGGCATCGGCCGCCGCACGGGCGATGCGGATGGCGATCTCGCCGCGATTGGCGATCAGGAGCTTCTTGAACGACATCGTATCTCTCACTGGACGGCAGGAGGATTTGGATTGAGGTCCTGCTTTTTGACCTTGCCCGTCGCCGTCAGGGGCAGCGCATCGATAATGCGGACTTCCGGAACCTTGTAGACGGCCATGCGCTCGGCGCACCAGGCGCGCAATTCCTGTTCCGAGACCGTGCCGATCGCTTCGGGCTTGAGCTGGATATAGGCGACCGGCACCTGGCCCTTGTCCGGATCGTCGCGGCCGACCACGCCCGAGCCCAGCACCTTCGGATGCTGACCCAGTAGCGCCTCGATCTCCGGCGGAAACACGCTCATACCCTTTACTTTCAGCATCTCCTTGCGCCGGCCGAGGAAGTGCAGAAAACCGTCCTTGTCGATGGTGCCGATATCGCCGGTGCGCAACCAGCCGTCGACCAGCGACTCCGCCGTCGCCTCCGGCTTGTTCCAGTAGCTCTTGAGCAGCGACGGCGTGCGCACGCGGATCTCGCCTTCTGACCCGAGAGGCAGCAGCGCGCCGGTCTCGAAATCGGTGATCTTGAACTCGGCGCCGGGCACCGGCAGGCCGACGAAGATCGGCTGGCTGTTGAGGTCGAAATCCCCGTCCTGGAAGCCAGCGGTGAAAGTGTTGGACGTGTGCGTCTCGGTCATGCCCCAGGCCGCCTCCATCAGGATCGTGCCGGTGAGATCCTTCCAGCGCCTACGATAGCCGGCATTGAGCTTCTTGACGAAGGAGACCACGCGCACCTGCTTCAGCGACGACAGGTCGAACTCGCTCCAGCGCGGATGGTCCATCATCTCGACCGCGCTGTCGACCGGCATCGCCGTGATCGTGACTTTGTACTTGTCGATCGCCGCCATCGCACCGACGGCGTCCCAGCGCGCGAGCAGAACCAGCGTGCCGCCAGAGAACAGTGGAAAGATCAGGCCGGAATTCTCGCCCGCAATCCAGAACTCCGGAAAGAACGACAGGAACACGCTGCTCTCGTCCGAGGGAAGCGAGATGCCGTAATTGGCAGCGGCCGTGTAGACCATGTCGCGATGGGTATGGACGCAGCCCTTCGGCATGCCGGTGGTGCCGCCGGTGTAATTGAGCGCGGCGACATCATCGAGGTGAGGCGGCGGCAGCGGCAGCGGCGTCGGTGCGGGCATTGCCGCAAGCGCCGGCAGGAGATCAGTCGCGCCAGCGATCGCGACGCGCGGCGTGCGGATCGAGTCCGGCGCGGGAAACGCAGGCGCCGCCGGCACGACATCGGCAAAGCTGGTGACGATGATCTCGCGCAACCGCACCTCGCTCTTCACCTGCTCGACGACAGGGATCAGCTGGTCGAGCGCCACGATCACATCGGCCTGGGTGTCGTTGAGCTGGTAGGACAGCTCGAACGCGCGCGACAGCGGGCTGATGGGAACGTGGACCGCGCCAAGCTTCAGGATACCGAAGAACACGACGTGGAATTGCGGGCAGTTCGGCAGGAAGACCGCGACGCGATCGCCTTTGCGCACGCCCTTCGCCTGCAACAGCGCCGCAAAGCGATCGCTCTGCCGGTCGAGATCGGCATAAGTGGTCACATGGCCGTAGAAGATCACGGCGGGCCGCTCCGGACTCCGCTTCGCCCAGGCGCGCAGATATTCCGTCAGGGGAACTTCGCCATGCAGATAGTTCGGCGAGCGCGGCAGGCCCGTCGGCCAGGCCTTGTCCCACAGGCCGCGCAAGGTGGCGAGGTAGTCCTTCTCGTCGAGGCCCGTGTTCATGACGTTCCTTCCCGTGTTGCTTTTCTTTTCGGGACGGCACGCACGTGCCGCCAGTCGACGTCGTTACACGTCGAGCACGGCAGACTTCATGTCAAGGAAAACAGTCTCCGCATCACGGCCGATGCCGCGACGCGGAAAAAGATCACCTGCAGCGCTTCAGCTACGCCGCCCGCACGCCCGCAACGAAGGCGCTGACCTCGTCCTGCAGCGATTGCAGCTTCTGCGTCAGCCGGCCGCTCGATTGCAGCACGAGGCCGGCGGCCTGGCCGGTCTCGGCGGTCGCATCGGTGACACCGGAGATGTTGTGCGAGACCTGGTCGGTGCCGGAGGCCGCCTCCTGCACGCTGTGCGCGATCGCCTTCGTCGCGGCGCCCTGCTCCTCGACCGCCGCGGCGATCGACGAGGAGATCTCGTTGACCTCCATGATGGTGGCGCGGATGCTCTCGATGTTGCCGACGACCTGATTGGTCTCGGCCTGGATCGCGGTGATCTGCGCGCCGATCTCGTCGGTCGCCTTCGCGGTCTGGCTCGCCAGCGACTTCACCTCGCTCGCGACCACCGCAAAGCCCTTACCGGCCTCGCCCGCGCGAGCCGCCTCGATGGTGGCGTTGAGCGCGAGCAGATTGGTCTGCGAGGCGATCTGGTTGATGAGGTCGATGACCTCCCCGATCTTGTGCGCGGCGGCGGCAAGGCCCTGCACGGTGTCGTTGGTGCGCTGGCCGTCGGCGGCGGCCTTGTCGGCCACTGTCGCGGCCTGTGCCACGCGCTGGCTGATCTCGGCGATCGAGGCCGACAATTCGCCGGCGGCGGAGGCCACCGTCTGCACGTTGCTCGAGGCCTGCTGGCACGCGGTGGCGACGAAGCTGGCACGATCGCTCGCCTTGTTCGCGGTTTCCGACATGCCCTGCGCGGCCTGCTGCATCGCGCGCGCCTCGTCGAAGACGTCGCGGACGACGGCCTGGACGCTCGCCTCGAACTTGCCGGCGAGATCGGCCATCGTCGTGCGCTTCTCGTCGTCGGCTTTCTGTTTCAGCTCCTGCTGCTCGGCATGCATCCGGCTCACGGCCGATGCGTTGTCCTTGAACACGGCGAGCGCCTTGGCGAGGCCGCCGACCTCGTCGCGGCGGTCGGTGTAGGGCACGTCGAAGGCGCTGTCGCCGCCGGCGAGGCGCTCGGTCAGCGCGGTGATACGGGCCAGCGGCCGGGTGACGCTGCGGCCGATCAGGAACGAGGCGCCGAGCACCACGACCAGCACCGCGAGACAAATATAGGCGAAGGTCATCGCGTTCTGGCGGAAGGCGGCGTCGACGTCGTCGAGATAGATGCCGGTGCCGATGATCCAGCCCCAGGGCGCAAAGCCCTTCACATAGGAGATTTTCCCGACCGGCTGATCGAAGCCGGGCTTCGGCCAGAGATAGCCGTAGAAGCCCGCACCGTGCTTGGTGACGACGTCGACGAAGCCCATGAACAGCGCATTGCCGGCGGGATCCTTCATCCCGGAGAGATCCTTGCCGTCGAGCTCGGGCTTGATCGGGTGCATGACCATCCTGGGGGTCATGTCGTTGATCCAGAAATACTCGACCCTGTCGTAGCGCAGGCTCTTGATCTCGGCCATGGCGCCGGCCTGCGCCTGCTCGCGCGAGAGTTTTCCTTCGCTCTCGAGCTTCTGGTAGTGCGCCAGGATGCCGAAGCCGACGTCGACCATGTGCTGGGTCTTGGCCTGGCGGTCGGCGACCATCTGCGTGCGCAGGGTCGAGAGCGCGACCGGCGCCAGCGCGATCATGCCGAGGAGGCTGATGCCGACAATCAGGACCAGCTTGAAACTGATGCGGGAGAAAATCATCGGTGCTCACAGGAATTGGAAAGGCTGATATGCCAGTTTATCCCGCGCCCCTTAGCAAAGCCTTAAGCATTCGGGTTCCGGCATCCGCAATTGTGCGGGGGCGGTCGGCCCCGCTGCTCATCGCTGCGGGGCGAGCGACCGACCGCGTCCGAGATACGAATTCTTCCAAACTAGAACACCTCGACATCGCCTCTCCGCGCGTTGACTTGGAGAGCTCTCTGGCAGAACGATCGGCGCAGATCATCCGCGCCAGCGCTGGCGCGAGCGCAGCCAGAGGCGAGAGGCACAATGCATCGATCGACAGACACTGGGCTCCTCGACCTTCCTGCGCTGAGCGCGGCGGAGCGGCTCTTCATCTGGGGATTTCGCGCGAAGGCCCGCAGCGGAAGCGCCGTCCCCACGGCGGCCGATATCAAGCAGGTGTACGACCATTTCCGCGTCGGCGATGCCGTGCTGTCGCTGGAATCCATCATCGAGATCTTTGCCTGCACCGCGCATACGGCGATCGAAGTGCACTGCCCCACCTGTCCGCGCATGTCCGACAGCGAGCACGGAGTCCTGCGCGCGATTGCCGCGGCCCAGCAGGATCGCGTCGATGTCGCGCGCGAGCAGTTCGAGCGCTGGCTGCCGCCGGTCGGCGCCGATTGGGCACTCGCGCCGGTTCGGGGGCTTGCAACGATCTTCCGCATGGCCGGCCTCATCCTGCCCGACCGGCACGTGCAGCCTTTCGAGCATGACCGGATGATGACGATGAAGAGCTGGCTCGTCGGCAGCGCGACGTTGCATTGACGAGATCACTCACGATGCGGGCCATTTGCGATTCTGCGCCGGAGCCGGACGCGGTCGAGCCGCTGCTCTGTCCGCTTCAAGCCGCGCTGGCGACCCGGCCGAGCATCGACAGCTACGATGATTTTTCCCGCGTCGCGCTGGCGCTGTTCCGCTTCATCGGAGCGGCCTACGCGACCGGCGCATCGGATTGCTGGGAAGCGGCCTATCGCTTTGCCGAGGACGCTCCCGGCATTGCCGACAGCCCGCTGCTGGTTGCGCGCGCGGCAGCGCTCGTCAGGATCCTGCACAGCGGCCGGGCCTGCGAGCTGTGCTTCATGCCGCCGTCCTGCAGACGGCTTTCCAAGGACGAGGCGGAATTGATGCGCCTGCTGGCAGTCGCGCGCCGCAAGCAGCCGGGCGAGCTCGGGTCGGTGGTCTGCCAATTCGTCGGCTCCGGGAAAGAGGATGCGACAACGCGGGCGATCAACGCGCTGGCGCTGGCCTGCAGCTGACACCTAACCTCCCTTCTCGAGCACGAGATCGATCGCGTGCGCGGCGATCTTGCGCAATTGGGGCTCATCGTCGAAGGCACGCTCGAGCACGGCGAGGCCGCGCGTCACCGTGACGATGTGCAGCGCTGCGGCCGCCGGATTGCCCTTGAACTCGCCACGCTTGGCGCCCGCCGACAAGGTGTCCTGAACCAGCGCGGTGATGCGGGAAACGAGGCTCGCAAAGGCCTGGCGCGCCTCTTCGTCCAACCCTTCGCCTTCCGCCGCGCCGAGCTCCATCAGGCCGCGCGTGGTCGGGCATCCCCGCGGCGGCGAGCCGGCACGGAAATTGGTGATGGTGAGGTCGAAGAACGCGGTGAGGCGTTTGCGCAAAGACCCCGTCCCGAGCGCTTTTTGCAGGGCGAGCAGATAGTCCCCCGCGTAGCGCTCATAGGCCTGCAGGAACAGCGCTTCCTTGCTGCCGAACGCATTGTAGAGGCTGCCGCGCTGCACACCGGCGTCGCGCGCGATGTCCGATAGCGAGGTGCCGCGCACGCCCTTGCGCCAGAACTGGTCGAACGCGATGCGCAGCACTTCGTCATGGTCGAACTCGCGCGGCCTCAAATGTTGCTCCTCAAAATATTTGACACTCCGTCAAGAACATGCTTTCTCGACATCGTGTCAAAAACAAATTGGGATTGATATCCCGTTTCGTCAAGCCGACGGCCGGCGCGGACCATGTGCCTGGCAGATCAGGCCCGCATGCAAAGGGACGTACGATGCCTCTCCTCCACATCTCGATGCGTGCCGGAAAGCCGGACGACTACCGCCAGGCCATCCTCGACAGTCTCTAT
Organism: Bradyrhizobium sp. CCBAU 11357; assembly: GCF_028128865.1. Taxonomy (NCBI): domain Bacteria; kingdom Pseudomonadati; phylum Pseudomonadota; class Alphaproteobacteria; order Hyphomicrobiales; family Nitrobacteraceae; genus Bradyrhizobium; species Bradyrhizobium sp. CCBAU 11357. The sequence goes on from NZ_LBJW01000110.1 coordinate 113,291, forward strand.
CGCGCCGTGCGCGAGGCGCTGAACGTGCCCGAGGGCGACGAGTTCATGACCATCAGCGAGCTTTCGCCTGCGAACTTCCGCTGCGGCAATGCCTACGGCGTCACGCGCAGCGAGGACGCCGTGCTGATCCAGATCACTGTGTTCGCCTCGCGCACCCCCGAGCAGAAAAAGGCGCTGTACCGGCGGATCGCCGAGTTGCTCGGCGAGAGCCCGGGCATCCGGCCCGAGGACGTGTTCGTGAACGTGCTCGACGCCCCCAAGGAGAACTGGTCGGTGGGACACGGCATCGCGCAATTCGCATGATGCGCACGGCGACGGACTACCGGTCGAGGACTGAGATTCAGCTTCCCGCATGCATCCCGTGGTGACGGTGATAAGCACTCGGCGAGGGCCAGGTCCAGCCCTTCAGGGTCGTTCGATCCGGCTCGAAGATTTCGATCTTGAGCGGATGGCATGCCGCGGCGTCGCTGGAATGGGTTGCGCTGCAGTCTCCGCCCGGACAGGCCGACAACGCGCCGAGCAGGTCGATCTCCGCGAAAAACTCGATGAAGTCGCCGGGGCGGACCGGACTTGCCTTCATGAAATACTGGTGCGTGTCCTTGGTGAAGCCGGTGCACATGAAGACGTTGAGCACGTCGTGGACATGATGCTCCACTGCGGCCGGATCTGCCTTCAATTCGGTGGCGAGGGCGCGGGACAAGTTGGAGTGACAGCAAAAATCGTAAGCCTTGCCGTTCAGCAGGAGATTCGTATAGGGATCGCAGCGCGTGCCGATCACATCGTGAATGCCGGCGCCGTCCGCGTCGAAGCCGTACCAGCCGAGCGTGTCGTGACTGATGGTCGCCATCGGCCGAAGATAGGGCATATTGCTCCAGAGCCGGTCACCGATGCCGACATGCGTGCCATGGAGCGCCCGCGTCTTGCCGCTGAAGAAGCGCTCGGAGAGATTGTGGGCGTTCCAGAGATTGAGGTCGCCGACCTGAGGACCTTCGATGCTGACTATGCGGAAGAACTGGCCGCGCGCCACGCGAAAAGCACGGGCATCGCGTGGCGGCACGATGAGCTCGTGCGTCTTGATCATCGCACGGCGGGCAGCTTCGAGCGTGGCCATATCCGGCCCGGGCATCGTCCCGGCCGGATAGACGATGGCCGGTTTGGCGGCACGGCGCGAGGCGGCATCGGCGGGGGCGGGTGGGATATTTGGCATTGTTCGGTCTCGGATCGACGCAGCAAGAGAAGGGGGCGGTGCCTCCCGGCGGAAGCGGTTGACCCTACCGCCTTGCCTCAGCCGCCCGCAACACACCCCTCCATGATCCCGTCAATCTCGGCCTTCGAGAGCACGCCGAGCTCGGCGATGAAGACGATCCGTGTCCGCGGCACGCCTTGCGGCGGCGCCTCGCCTGGCGCGAGCGTGGCGCGGCCGGCGGCGAACTGAAACACCATCATGCGGCCGGGCTGCTCGACCGTCTCGAACAGGCCTTTGGCGCGCGCCAGCTTCGGCGCGAGGCGGCTGATGGCCTGCTGCAAGCGCGGCAGCGAGACCGGCTTGTCCGAGATCCAGCTCAGCGTCTCGAAGCGCTCTTCCGCGGGCCGTTTCGGTCCCACCTCGCGCGGCGCCGGAGCGCGGTCGGCGCCGGCGGGAAATAGCAGCGCGGGCGGAATCTCGCCATGGTGTGCGTCGACCACCACGGCGGGGACCCGCTGGGCGCGGATGGCTTCGCGCATCCGGACGCTGGCGCCCGCATCCGCAAGATCGAGCTTGCTGAGCGCCACGATATCGGCGACGCGCAATTGCGACCGCAGCAGCGCGTCGTCCAGGGCCGATGGCGGTGTTCCCGCGTCGATCACGCAGAGCACCGTCTCCAGCGGCGCCTCGCGCAGGATCACCGGGTCCATCAGGTTGCGCACGATGTCGGCGGGATCGGCGACGCCGCTGGTTTCGATGACGATATAGTCGGGCTTGGGATCACGGCGCAGCAGCGTCGCGAGCGTGCGCAGCAGATCGCCCTCGAGCGAGCAGCAGATGCAGCCATTGGCGAGGCTGACCACGCCGTCGCTCGCGCCCGCGATCAGCTCCGCATCGATGTTGATGGCGCCGAAATCGTTGACGACGGCGGCGATGCGCCGCCCGTCCGCATGCGCCAGCAGATGGTTCACGACGGTGGTCTTGCCGGCCCCGAGGAAACCCGTCACCAGGAGAACCGGGACCGGCATGGCTCAGCTCTCCACGACGGGGCGCCGCACCGGTCTTCCCGGCCGCGCCGTCACATCGAGGATGCCGTCGCTGATCAACGGCTGACCGCTGACGATCAGGTGCCGCACGCCTTCCGACGGGCGATTCATCGCCGTGAAGGTCGCGCGGTCAGAGAGCTTCTCATAGTCGAACACGACGATGTCGGCATCCGCGTCCTTCGTAAGCCGGCCCTTGGCGCGCATCGCCGGCGTGCTCTGCGACAGGATCTCGGCCGGGATCAGCGCGCATTTGCGAACGCCTTCCAGCAACGACACCGCCTTGCGCTCGCGCACCCATTCGCGGATGAACTTCGTGAAGCAGCCCGCCGAGCGCGGATGCGAGGTGGCATCATCCGGAAGCGGCCAGGCGTCGCCGGTATATGTCGAGCCGTCGGACAGCGTCCACGGCATCGCGTCGGAGGCGATGGCACCGCCGGGATACAGCACCGACATGTCGAGCAGGTCGCGGTGATGCGCATTGTTCTCGGTGTCGAGGATGTGCCAGAGCACCAGCGAGGACGGCTCTTCGGCCTGCGCCTTCAAGAGCTCCTCGCGGTCGTGGAAGCGGTAGCCGTCGGTGACGCGCTGCACGGAATCGTAGCCAGTGCCGTTGCGCTCGACGAATTTGGGATCGCTGAAGAAGGCGGCGGCCAGCACGGTCGAGCCGGTGCCGTAAGGATAGGCCTCGACCGTAATCGGCAGTCCTTGCGCCTGCGCCTTTTCGATCAGCACGCGGCAGCGCTCGATGTCGGTCTTGCTCGACGAGTTGAAATGGCAGATGTGCATGTGCGCGCCGGTGGCGCCGGCATAGCCGATCAGGCGGATATAGGCTTCCACCGCGCTCTCGGGATCGATGCGCGACATGAAGGCGACATGGGTGAAGGTCGGCACGTCCTTGGCCGCCGCGAGCTGACACACCGCGGTCAGTTCCTGCACGCCGGCGCCGGGCGCATAGGCGTTGAGAATGCCGATGCCGATGCCGCCCTCGTTGAGGCCGCGCCCGAGACGTTCGAGAATGCCTGCGACCTCCGCATCGGTCGCGACGTTGTCCATCCAGCGGCGATCGCGCATGGCGTTGCCGAACGCCTCCAGCGAGCTCTCCGCGTTGGACCCCGTCATCGCGCCGATGCGGGCGAAGGCCCAGTTGGTGGCCGCGCCGTAGTTCAGCACGCGGCCCTTCCGCGCCTGGCGCTCATACCAGGACGCGACCGGCAGCACGCCGGCCTCGAGATCGAGCGTCGTCGTGACACCGTCGAAGGCCTGCATGCGGTCGGCCGGGATCGACTGGCCGTGGGCGTGCAGGTCGATGAAGCCGGGCGCAACCACGAGGCCTGTGGCGTCGATCACCCGCTCGGCGCCGCCGAGACCCGTGCCCATGGCGGCGACCTTGCCGTCCACCACCGCCACATCACCGACGGCGTCCATCCCGCTCGCGGGATCCACCACCCGGCCGCCAGAGATCACCAAACCACTCATCTCGTCACTCCGAAAAGCAAATTGCCAAATCTCCAAAGGCCCGGCAGCAGCTTCGGAGGCGCGTCGGCGCGCATAGTGCATATTCTGGTGAGAACGACCACCACCACTGATGCCGATGCAGCATGCTTGCAAGCGAGGCCGGTGAACGCAGGAGGTGTATCGGGACCGGAGCGCAACAATGCCGCTGCGTCAATCCGCGGGTCCAATCGGCATACGCTCGCATCCTCGCGGCAGGATTTGCCCGAGCTATGCTCCGCTTCACACCCTCAGAGAAGAAAGGACGCAGGGAAGACCGGGCGCCGGCTGGCACCGATTGGATACCGATAGGACCCCTGCGCTGCTATAGGCCCGGAGTTGGTATCTCAGCGAGATACGGAGGTCTTGAAATACGTATCTCGACGAGATACGTATAACGATGATCAGGAGCTTCAGGGGAAAATTCGCCGAGCCGATTCTTCAGGGCCGGTCGATACCGAAGGGCTTTCCGGCAGACCTCGCAAAGATCGCGCGCCGAAAGCTCGTCATGGTGGACGCCGCGGATTTTATCGAAACCCTCAGATCGCCTCCCGGTAATCGCCTCGAAGCCCTCAAGGGCGACTTGGCAGGCAAGCACTCGATCCGCATCAACGATCAATGGAGGATCGTATTCAGATGGACGGACGCAGGCCCGGAAGAGGTCGAGATCATGGACTATCACTAGTTCGGCAGTAGGATTGTAGCCAATAGAAGGAGTTCGCAGATGGCAAGGAAACTTCCGCCGATTCATCCCGGCGAAATCCTGCGCGAGGAATTTCTCGTACCGCTGAAGCTGACGCCCTACGCGGTCGCGGCGGCTTTGAACGTGCCGCGCACCCGGATCGAGCGCATTGCGCGCGAGGAAAAGCCCGTCACGGCCGATACTGCTCTGCGACTCGGAAAATTCTTCAAGACAGGCGCCGCGTTTTGGATGAACATTCAGACGCGCTTCGACCTCGAAACGGCCGAAGACGAGCTTGCACCCCAAATCAGGAAGATCCCGTCTTACGAACCAGTTTGAATGCTGCAGCCACGATGAGATCACGCCAAGCCCGATGCCCGTGAAGTTCGACGACATTTACACGGCCTTCGAGTTCGCCAACACCGACGGCGGCGGGGCGGAGTTTCGCGCCTTCGTGTGCAAACAGACCGGACAGATCTACCACCAAACCGAGGGCCTGGATTCAGAAGATTTCAGCGACGAACTGCCTGACGACATCGACGATCCGACAAAATACATCCCGCTCCCGGACAAGCGCGAGCTCGGCCTGGGCAAGCCGCTGGTGCTCGATTTTGCCCGCGAGTTCCTGCCTGATGATTTCGATGACGTTCGCTATTTCTTCAGCAAACGGGGCGCTTATCCGAAGTTCAAGTCGCTGCTCGCCAGACGAGGCGCGATCGACCGCTGGCACGCCTTCGAGAACGAGGCGACAAAGCGCGCGATAGGCGCGTGGTGCGCGCTCCATTCGATCGAAATCACGAACTGACCTGGCAACTGACTTGCCAAACGACTTGGCGTTCGTGCAAACAGCATGACTTGAACCGACCGGAAAGCTGTTCTGCCGTCTTCTCGCCCCCATTCTCCTTCAGGGAGCTAGGCGGGGCGGCGTTACGGTGGGCAAAGTTCCCTGAGGTTCCGTGTGATCGTCCGACGTCTTCTGCAACGAAACTCACATTCCATGTCGCGCCGCGCGTTTCTCGGCGGACTCCTGCCGGCAGGGAGTGCGCTCGCGCTCGGCGGATGCGCCGGGCTCGGTGCGACCGGGGCGCGCTTTGACGCATCGTCACTGTCCGCTGACCCCACGTTGCTTGTCGTCACCACGCGCAAGCCCGTTAACGGTGCCCGCGCGAAACCCTGGTTCGGGCCGGAGCGTGCGACGAGCATGACGGTCGCGCGGGCGAAGCTGGCGGCGCCGGACGAGAGCCGACTTTCCCTCGCCTCGGTTGGACTCGAGGATTGGCGTCTTGACCGGATCGAGCCGGTGCCGACTGACGCCGGCGATCTCGCTGCGCAGGCCGGCGGAGGAGACGTGCTGATCTATGTGCACGGCTTCAAGCAGACATTCGAGACGGCGGTGCTGGATGCGGCCCATCTTTCCGATGGGATCAAGTTCCGCGGCCGGACCATGGCGTTCTCCTGGCCTTCCAAGGCAGGACTGTTCGACTATGCCTATGACCGCGACAGCGCGATGTGGTCGCGCGACAATTTCGAGCGCGTGCTCTCTGCGCTGGTGTCGGCGCCAGGCGGCGGCCGCGTGCACATCGTCGCGCACAGCATGGGAACCATGCTGACGCTCGAAAGCCTGCGCCAGCTCCATGGGCGATACGGCGACACGGTGACGAGCAAGATCGGCGCGGTGGTGTTTGCTGCGCCCGACATCGACATGGACGTGTTCTCGTCGGCGATCCAGCGCATCGGTCCGCTCGCCGGCAAGATCACGGTGATCGCCTCGACCAACGATCGTGCACTGGCACTGTCGGGGCAGCTCGCAGGCGGCATGACCCGCGTCGGCGCGGCCGAGAAGGCCGCCATCGCGGGGCTCGGTGTGCGCGTGGTCGATGCCTCCCAGGAAGGCTGGGGCATCATCAACCACGATCTGTTCCTGTCGAATACGGAAGTGCAGAAGGTGATCCGCCGCTCGATCGACGGCACGACGGCGTGAAACAGCGCCTGCACGCATTCTTCTAAGCGATCAGCCGCTGCACCAATGCCGATTCGCTCGAATACGTCAGGAGCGCCTCGTGAGTTGCCCGGGTCACCCCGACATAGGTCAGGCGGACACATTCCTCGACGGTCTCGCCGTGGCGGCCGAGCAGGCCCAAGCCGCCAATGGCGACGCAGGGAAACTCCAGCCCTTTCGCGCTGTGCATGCTCAAGAACCGCACGGCCACCCGCTTGACCGAAACCCTGTTGCGATTGTCCTTGGCCATGTCGATCGGCACGCCATGCCTGGCGAGAATCTGCGCGACCCGCCCGCCGATCCAGTGCTCCGGGTAGAGACACGCCATCTGCGACCACTCGTAGCCGGCTTTTTTGCGGTCGAGAAACCACTCGGCGACGCAGTGAGCTTCTGCGTCGATGCTCACGCACCGCCGTACGTCCGGCTCCAATCCCTGCCGGCCCGCATCTTCCGGCAGCAGGATGGCGTGCTCGTCGTCGGCCGTGATGCCGGGAGCGCCGATGACATCCGCGGCGAACCGTCTTGCGAAGGCAACGATTTGGGCGGTGTTGCGATAGTTGACCTTCAAGACGGTCGTTCTGCCTTTGGCTTCAATGCCGAGCTGGCTCCAGACCGGGCGCTCGCGCCCCTTATAGATGGCCTGGATATCGTCGTAGACGACCATCAGCGCCTTGGTGCGCGGGTTCACCATCTTGGCCGCAAGCGCGAGCCATTGCGGCTCGAAGTCGTGTGCCTCGTCGATCAGGACGGCGTCGTACTGCTCCGCCGGGATATGGCCTTGATCGACCGCCTTCACGACCTCTGAAACGCTCGCAGCCAGGCGCTCTGCGTAGTCTGGATAGTCTCGCTCGGATGGGGCGGGAATCCCGTAAGTCCGCAGCATCCGGTAGCACCACGAGTGGAAGGTGAGAACCTGAACGCGGTCCTCGACGCCCCTGCTCTGCATGGCATCCTCGAGCCGGCCGGCAATGCCGTTGGCGTAACACAGGATGAGCACCGGCTTCGCCGCCGCTCGCGCCAGATACTCGGCGCGAAAAGCGAGGATCAGGGTCTTGCCCGATCCGGCGACGCCGCGAATGATGCGATGCCCCTCGCCCAGGCTGCGCGCGAACTGCTCCTGATGCAGGTCCATGACCGCAAGCGTCCGGTCCGAAGAATCGGCGCGAGGCGCATCGTCCAAAGGCAGGGCAATCTGTCGTATCCGAATTTCCGGAAACAGCAGCGCGCGCAGGCGGTCGAATTGCGGCATGGACAGCGGCTCTTCGAGACGCGGATGAACCATGCGCCATAATCTCGACCGGAATTCCTCGGGGTCCGCGCCCTCCGTCATCTCGTCCTTGAACAGGCAGAGATGCTCGGAGAACACCTCCTTGAGATCGGTCTGGTCGAACTGCTTGCGCGTGATGTTGGTGAACACGGCCCCGAAGCCGAACGGAACGATGGACCGGCCCGCGAGGCGATGCCCCCGCGGAAACAACAATTGGCCGTCGCGCTCCAGCGTGCGCACGACCTCGAACGTATACTTACGAGCCTGCTCCAGCGGATTGCTTTCCCGCACCTCACCACGACTTGTCAGCAGCTCGACCTTCGTCTTGTCCGCTGAGACGATCGTCTCCAGGCGCCAGTCCTTCACCTCGAGCACGAGCAGGCCGTTCGCGGGATGAATGATGATGAAATCCGGATGCCGGTTGCGAGGCCCGACAGGCAGGTTGTGCCAAACGACGGCGTTCTCTTCGAGGAAGTCCTTCAGTCGTTCCGCCAGTCGTAGCTCCCCACGACTGTCGAAGCGCGCGAAGCCGAGACTCGGGATCAGGATTGCCATGTCACGACCGCGAGCACCATTAGCGGACCACCTTGTGAGCTACATGCAACAAGGCGTCTCTCCAGGCTCACATGGTTGCCTAGAGTGTGCGGGTTTTCAATGGCTTAGGATTGGATGGCGCGCCTTCAGAACAACATTGCAAACGCTTATGTCATTGAAATTATTATATAACTTCGATGATGCCTGATGTCACCAAACGGAGCGCAGCCGGCGCCGGTTCGAAGGAGGAAGCGCAGTGCGGCATCACCATACTCTCACCGCTGGACAGTACGATTGGCTGACCATCTCGCCATGAAGTTGGTCAACCATGATGAATTGCAGCTTGCGGATGGAAGACCTATGTTGGGTCTCTAGTCAGGCAGCCGCCCATCGTATGGCGAGAGACTGCAGGATCGACCTCACGATGGATGGTTTGCATTCCGCATCGGAGGTGATGCCATGGCCATTGCTCCCACGCTCCAGAAATACCTCGCCGCTGAGAACATCCAGTACGAGGTGATCCCGCACGAACTCAGCATGACGTCCGCTCGAACGGCCGAGGCATGCCATATCTCCGGCGACCGCCTCGCCAAGGGCATCGTGTTGCGGCGCGACGGCGGATACATGCTGGCGATCTTGCCCGCATCGCATCATCTCCGCCTCGCGGACCTGAGGACAAGCCTCGGCGACAATGTCCACATGGCCAATGAAACCGAGGTCAATCGGCTGTTCAGCGACTGTGCACACGGTGCGGTTCCCGCCGTCGGCAAATGCTACGGATTGGAAACCATCGTCGACGACAGCATCGAGGCACAGCCGGACATCTATATGGAAGCCGGCGATCATGAGACGCTGCTCCATATGGGTCACGCGCAGTTTGCGCGCCTGATGGCCAACGCACCGCATGGGCGCTTCAGCGCGCATGACTGAGGATCTTTTGGAGACCGCCCATTGCCGTTGCGATCCTGGGCGGGAACTCTGGCCGCGAGGTCGCCGTCATACTGTTCAGCAGGTGGCCGCGAGAGTGTCTGCGCCTGTCTGGTCGGAGTTCGGAAGATTGGGGGTGCCGCTGCATTGCATCAACGCACTTGATACCCACCAACGGAGGCTCGCCATGAAAGTCAAAGACGTGATGCACAAGGGTGTCGACTGGGTCAGCCCCGACACGCCAATCACCGAGATTGCCAAACTGATGCGGGCGCATGACATCGGCTGCATTCCGATCGGCGAGGATGACAAGCTGGTCGGAATGGTGACCGACCGCGACATCGTCTGCAAAGGACTCGCGAGCCACAGCTTCGATGCCGGCCGCGCGAAGGCACGTGACGTGATGACCGAGGGCATCCATTGCTGCCGCGAGGACGATGACCTCGCCAAGGCGATGCATCACATGGAGAAGCTGCAGGTCCGCAGGCTGCCGGTGATCAACAAGAGCAAGCGGATGGTCGGCATCATCAGCCTGGGTGACGTCAGCCATTCCTCATCGGGTGACATGCTGACCGAGACCGTCAGGAGCATTTCGGCGCATCACTGAACTTGCGGCCAGGAACGTAGGGCCAGGGCTCCTCTCGCGATCCCCCGCTCCCGAACAGGCGGCAAGGGGAGCCCGAGTCATGCGCTCATGCAACCATCGCGCGGCGCAGAAGCAACGTCGCGATATGGCCTATTTTGCGTTTTGCGCTGGGATATCGAGAATTTGGCGCTCCCTAGGGGAATCGAACCCCTGTTTCAGCCTTGAGAGGGCCGCGTCCTAACCGCTAGACGAAGGGAGCGTGAGGGCTAGCCAATAGCCTCGAAATTTGTCCGCCGCAAGGACCCCGACGGGCCTTTTACGGCTCATTGGCGAATTTCAGCCGTCCGGCCGGCTTCAATGTGCGGGCGTCGAAGGTGCGGATCTCGATGATTCCGCCGAGATCCAGCGTGACCACGAGGCGGTCGCCGGCGACCCCGATCGAGACGATTTTGGCGCCCTTCGGCAGGGTTGCGGTGACATCGCCCACCGGCTCGGCCGCTCTTCCCTCGGACTTGAAAAGGCGGTAGCCCACCGCGATCAGCACGGCGCAGATCGCCAGCGCCGTGGTCAACCCCGCGATCAGCATCATCCGCCGCACCCGCGCGAACAGCACGGCCTGCTCGGGGGTCGGTTCGGGAACAGCGGTATCAGACGTCGTCATGGAAAGCTCTGGGTCAGCGCAAAGGTTGGAGGTTGTCGTCGCCGGCTCCGAGGGCTCGCCCCGGCTCGACCGCGTGCTGGCGGCGCGCCTGCCGGAGCTGTCGCGATCGAGGCTGAAAGCCCTGATCCTGGCGGGCGCAGTGCACCTGAAGGCCTCCGCGGTCCGCGACCCCGCTTATCACGTCGCATCCGGCGATACGATCATAATCGACGTGCCGGAGGCCGCGCCCGCCGAGCCCAAGGGGGAGGATATCGCCCTCGATATCGTGTTCGAGGACGACGACATCATCGTCATCAACAAGCCCAAGGGCCTCGTCGTCCACCCCGCGGCCGGCCACGAGACCGGCACCTTGGTGAACGCGCTGATCGCCCATTGCGGCGCCTCGCTGTCGGGCATCGGCGGGGTGCGCCGGCCCGGCATCGTGCACCGGCTGGACAAGGACACGACGGGGCTGATGGTCGTCGCCAAGAACGACCTCGCCCATGCCTCGCTGTCGGCCCAGTTCGCCGACCACGGCCGCACCGGCGCGATGCGGCGCGGCTACATGGCGTTTGCCTGGGGAGCGCCGAACCGCCACCGCGGCACCGTCGAGGCGCCGATCGACCGGCATCCGCATGCGCGGGAGAAGATGGCAGTGCGCCAGGGCGGCCGCGAGGCGGTGACGCATTGGGAAATCCTGGAGAGCTTTCATGGGCGCGACGGCAAGGGCGTCGCCGCCCTGCTCGCCTGCGAGCTCGAGACCGGCCGCACCCACCAGATCCGCGTCCATCTCGCCCATATCGGCCACCCGCTGATGGGCGATGCCGTCTATGGCCCGCATTTCAAGACCAAGGCCAACCAGCTCGGCCCCGAGTCGCGGGCAGCTTTGGCGGCGCTGGGGCGGCAGGCCTTACACGCTTACCTGCTGGTATTGGAGCACCCGAGAACGGGAGAATTACTGCACTGGGAGGCGCCTTTGCCGGAGGATTTGCTTCTCCTCGAACGCACCCTCAAAGCGGCGCTATGACGCAGGCCGCTTCAGAAAGCCTTTACATTACAAAAAGTTATAGCCGCCACACGGGGACGTGACGTCAGCAATCCTTCCCTTTTTGACCCCCGATGGGGTATATTGCGCCTGCGTTGAAATCACCAACGCGGAACATCGCAGCTACGGCCGGCTTTAACACAGCGGTCGTCTGCCTGGCCCGCCGCTATCGGGGGCCTGAACCTTTTGGAGGGCGCACTATGGCCCGTACCGCTGCTTTGCCGGTCCTCAATGGAGAATCCGGCCTTTCCCGCTACCTCGCCGAGATCCGCAAGTTCCCGATGCTGGAACCGCAGGAGGAGTACATGCTCGCCAAGCGTTGGCGCGAGCATGACGATCGCGACGCGGCGCACCAACTCGTCACCAGCCATCTCCGCCTCGTGGCCAAGATCGCCATGGGCTATCGCGGCTACGGCCTGCCGATCTCCGAGGTCGTCTCGGAAGGCAATGTCGGCCTGATGCAGGCGGTGAAGCGTTTCGAACCCGAGAAGGGATTCCGTCTCGCCACCTACGCCATGTGGTGGATCAAGGCGTCGATTCAAGAGTACATCCTGCGTTCGTGGTCGCTCGTGAAGATGGGCACCACCGCGAACCAGAAGAAGCTGTTCTTCAACCTGCGCAAGGCGAAGAGCAAGATCAACGCACTGGACGAAGGCGATCTCCGCCCCGACCAGGTCAAGGTGATCGCCAAGCGCCTCGGCGTCACCGATCAGGACGTGATCGACATGAACCGCCGCCTCGGCGGCGACGCGTCGCTCAACGCACCGATCCGCGACGACGGCGAAGCCGGCGAATGGCAGGACTGGCTGGTCGACAACACGCCCAACCAGGAAGCCATGATGGCGGAGCACGAGGAATATGATCACCGCCGTGACGCGCTGAACGGCGCCATGGGCGTGCTCAACCCGCGCGAACGCCGCATCTTCGAGGCCCGCCGCCTCGCCGATGAGCCGATGACGCTGGAAGACCTTGCTGCCGAGTTCGGCGTGTCGCGCGAGCGCGTCCGCCAGATCGAGGTTCGCGCCTTCGAGAAGGTGCAGTCCGCGGTCAAGGGCACGATCGCAAAGGCCGAACAGGCCGCGCTGGAAGCCGCGCATTAAGCGCGGCGGTTCGGCGGGAAGAGATTGGCGGATCGAAAGAGACAGAAAGCCGGCGGCAACGCCGGCTTTTTTGTTGCTGTGATGGGAGCTGCACCCGATAGCGGTGTGTGCGGGCTCGCCGTCTATTCCCCCCATTCCCTTGCCATCGTCGCGAGGATGCAGCCTTCGCAATAGCGGGCGTCCTTGTAGTCGATCCAGTTGTGCGCATAGACGCGCTCGGGCGGGATGTCGTAGCGCGCGCGCAGCACCCGAACGAGGATCTTCCACGCCGCGACCTGCGCCTCGGTCGGCCCCGCCGTCACGTCGGGATAATTGCCGGCGAACTCGACGCCGATCGAGTTGTCGCGCACGACCTGGCGATAGGTCGGCCGGTTGTCGATGTACTTGTTGTCGTTGCGGTTGGCGCCGTCGCCGTGGGTCGGCACGAGGGTCTCGGCGACCGCCCAATAGACGGTGCCGTCGGTCTCGACCCAGACCGTAACGCCGCGCCGCGTCGGGTTCTTCGCCTGGGCCTGCGCGCCGCCGCGGGCGGAGCCCGCAGGTCCCTCGGTCTGGTGCACGATGATGTTGCGCCAGGGTCTTGCGTTGTGGACCTCGCCCCACGGCGCCAGCCAGACGATCTTCAGGCCGGGGATCTCGGGCGTGCCGGAGGCGCGCGCGAGCCTGGCGAGCTCGACGTCCGCAGCAGCGGCGGCGATCGGAAGGAGAGCGGCCAGGACGGCCGCGAACAGGCGAAACATCATCATGCAGGGCCCCATGCGACGCCGAGCCTAACAGGCTTTACGCGAATGTCCTCACCGTCCCGACAGACTCGGGCGCAAGCGGCGGGGCGGGGTCATAGACCGCAAAATCGTTCTTGCCGTTCTTCTTGGCGGCATAGAGCGCGTGGTCGGCATTGGCCATCAGCCGGTCGGGGAATGCGCCGATGCCGCGATCCCACTCCGCAACCCCGATCGAGATCGCGATCGGAATGTCGCGGCCGCTGCAGCTCGCGGCGTCCTGACGGCAGACCTCGAGCACGCGGCGGGCGATCGCGGCAGCCTCGCGCAGGGACGAGGACGGCAGCACGACGCAGAACTCGTCGCCGCCGGTGCGGGCGAGCATGTCGCCCGGTCGCAGGCGGGTCTGCGCCATCAGGGTGAAGTGCTTCAGGCAGGCATCGCCGGCGGCATGGCCATGGGTGTCGTTGATGGTCTTGAAGCCGTCGAGATCGATCACCAGCAGCGAGAACGGCTCGCCGCTGCGCTCCGACCGTGCGCATTCCTCGGTCAGGCGCTGCAGCAGATGCCGCCGGTTGGCGACGCCGGTGAGATCGTCGAGCAGCGCGAGGTCGGCGACCTCGCCCCGCAAGCTGTCCATCGCCATCAGCAGGAAGCCGAAATTGAGGGTCATCGACAGGAACAGCAGCCCGAGCACCATGATGGCATGGGCCTGGCCGCCGGCGCGCGCCGAGAGATCGTAGCCGAGCAGATTGCCCACGGTGCGCACGAGCAGAATCGCGATGATGCTGAGGATGACGATGCCGGACAGCTTGGCGCCCGGACTGACGCGGCCTTCCGGCGACAACAACAGACGCAGCGCCAGCACCAGCGGCAGGGCCTGACCGAACGTGTAGCTCAGCATGCGCAGCTGCATGTGCTCGAAGCCGACCATGAAGACCACGACGCCGACGAGGCTCAAGCACCCCGTCGCGGTCATCAGGCGCCACGAGACCGGCCGATCGTAGAAGCGCTGAATGCCCATGGCGGCGAGGCAGCTCGCAGCGATGACGCCGCCAGCGCCGAGCAGCAGCGGCAGGGGAGAGACGACGAACAGACGGATCAAGGCGGTCATCGCGCCGGCCGCACCGACGAAGGCCGATGCCATCCAGAACCGCGCAGCCGCGAAATTCGGATAGGAACGCGTCACGTAGGCCCAGATCACGCCGAGCGCCAGGAAGTTGACGACGAAGACCGTCCACAATGTCGGTACGTTCAGCATGGCGCGTACAGCACGCGCAGCGTCCCGCCCCCCGCTCCCGGCAGCCGTCCGTCCATGACCCATCCCCGTTTTCTTGCGGACGACAATGCGACGGTTGCGCTTAATGGAGTCTCACTGCGACCTGCGAAAACGCGCCCTTGGTTTTGGATTCATGAACGACACGCGCCATTGTCGGATCGTTAAGGCTGTCGCCGCCGATGGCCGTGCTGGCACGTGAGGCGGATTCGCGACCAAAAATCACCCGAAAATGCATCTGAGCTGTGGATAACAGGATGACACGGATGTGACGACGCGGGGCAGCCGGCTGCGAATCTGCTGAGTTTGTCGTCGAGGATGTTGCGAGGCTGGCCCTCCGCCGAGCATCCCTCGTGTCGCGTTCCACCATTAACCCTTGAGAGGATACTATGGCTAAGAAAGCGAAGAAGGCGGCGAAGAAGAAGGCGAAAAAGGCCAAGAAGGCGAAGAAGAAGTAACGAGGCTTCTGTTTCTTTGCCCGGGTGGAGTGAGCTCCGCCCGGGCGTCGGGTCGATCGAAGGTGGCGGGCGCAAGGCCCGCTTTTTTATTGCGTGAGAATTCGCTCCTCGCCCCGCCCTTGCGGCAAGAGATGACGAGACACCTACCGCTCCGACAACGCCAGCCTGGCGCCGAGTGCGGCGAAGCCGGCGGCAAAGCTGCGGCGCAGCCAGGCCATGACGGCCGGGCGGGAGATGACGCGCTCGCGCACCGCGGCAGCGCAGAAGCCGTAGAGGACGAACACCGCGAAGGTCATCGCCATGAAGGCGCCGCTCAATTCCAGCATGCGCGCCAGCACATGGGCCTCGTCCGCCGCGATGAATTGCGGCAGGAAGGCGAGGAAGAAGATCGACAGCTTTGGATTGAGGATGTTGATCAGGAAGCCGGTGACGATGACGCGGCTGTTCGATCTTTCCCTGATCTCGCCGCCAACCGCCAGCGCCCCGGTCTCGCGCAGCGCCTGCCAGGACATGTAGAGCAGATAGGCGACGCCGCACCATTTCAGTGCGGCAAAGGCCAGCGCGCTGGTGTAAAGCACGGCGGCAAGGCCGAGCATCGCCGCCGCCATGTGCGGCACGATGCCGAGCGTGCAGCCGAAGGCGGCCGCCACGCTGGCGCGCGAACCGCGGGTCAGCGCCGCAGCCAGCGTGTAGAGCACGCCGGTACCGGGCGAAGCGACGACGATGAGCGAGGTGAGCAGGAAGGACCAGGTCATGGTCCCGACCTTATCACCGCAGCGCGCTGCGAGAAAGCGAGCGCGTCAGGACAGCTGAGCGATCTCGGCCTCGCGCAGCACGTCGAGCGGCGCCCAGGGCTTGGCCCAGAACTTGGCGCCATCGGGCAAGGCCTGCTTCAGCGGGCGGCCCGAGGTGACGACGACGTCGAGCTTGGGATTGCGATGCTTGGCAACATGCGCGAGCTCGACGCCGTTCATGCGGCCGGCCAGCTGCACGTCGGTCAGCATCAGGCAGAGTGCGCCGGCGTTGTTGTCGAGAACGCGCTCGGCGGCCTCGGCGCTTTCGCACTGGATGACCTGATAGCCGCTCTCCTCCAGCAGGACACAAAGCATCTCCCGCTGCATGGCATCGTCTTCAACGATCAGCGCTGTCGCGCGTAATGGCGTCGCTTGTCCCATCGGCGGCTCCCAATGCATGCCCTCATAACGAATGTTAAAAACCGAGGCCGGCTACGGTTCGGTTCCATTCTGAAAAAATGTAAAGCATAGTTCCGGCAACAGGGCTTGACGGGGAACCTCATGACGACGATTCGCGGCGCTGCCGCCATCACGGGAGCCGCGAGCGGCATCGGCCGGGCACTGGCGATCGAGCTCGCGCAACGCGGCTGCGACCTCGCGCTGGCCGATCGCGACGAGGGCGGATTGAAGGCGCTCGGAGCAGAGATCGGAACAACGCGCAAAGTCAGCCTGCATCGCGTCGACATCGGCGAGCCTGATGACATCGCGCAATTCGCAAGCGAGGCGATCGCCGCCCATCCCGCCCTCGGCATCGTCGTCAACAATGCCGGCGTTGCGCTGATGGGCTCGTTCGAGGAGATCGACCAGGCGCAGATGGACTGGTTGTTCGACGTCAATTTCTGGGGCGTGGTGCACGGCACGCGCGCCTTCCTGCCGCATCTGAAGACGATGGGCGAGGCGCACATCGTCAACCTCTCCTCGATCTTCGGCATCATCGCCCCGCCGGGCCAATCGGCTTATGCAGCCGCAAAGTTCGCGGTGCGCGGCTTCTCGGAAAGCCTGCGGCACGAGCTCAGCGTCGCGGGAAGCCCGGTGAAGCTGTCGGTCGTGCATCCCGGCGGCGTCGCCACCGCGATCGCGCGCAACGCGCGCACCGGCGTCGGCGTCACCGACAATGCCCGCCGCGCGCAGTCGATCGAGCGGTTCGAGAACGCGGCGAAGACCTCGCCGAAGGACGCCGCACTGCGCATCATCAGAGGCATCGAGCGGAACGAGCCGCGCATCCTGATCGGCAACGACGCCCGCTTCATGGACCTGCTGCAGCGCTTCCGCCCTGGGACGTATTGGGCGCCGCTGCAGCGGCGGCTGGAGAAGATGGCGAAGGGGACGTGAGGCGCGTGGCTCTTCACCAGCGCTGCGCTGTCGCCCCATCCACCGCTGTCATGCCCCGGCTTGACCGGGGCATCTAGTACGCCGCGGCTTCTCGGCTCAATCGCCGCTCTCTGGGATACTGGATCGCCCGGTCAGCCGGGCGATGACAGCGAGTATGTGGGACGCTCGTGCCACCAGCCCTCACTGCCCCATCAGCCGATCGGCGAAATAGCCGATCGTCTTGCGATAGACCACCGCGCGGTTCCACTCGCGCATCGCCTCGAAATTCGGCGTGCCCTCGCCATAGGGCTGGCCCATTTTGAAGCCGCTCGTTTTCAGGAGGTTCGCGGTCGAGGCGAGCACGTCGGGGATGCTGTGGCGGAGGTCGACATGGCCGTCGCCGTCGAAATCGACGCCGTACTTGATGTAGGACGACGGCAGGAACTGGGTCTGGCCGATCTCGCCGGCATAGGCGCCGATGAGGTCGCGCAGCGGCAGGTCGCCGCGCTGCACGATCTTGAGCGCGGCGAGCAGCTCGCCCTGGAACAGATCGGTGCGGCGGCAATCATGCGCGAGCGTCGCCAGCGTGCGGATCACGGGCAGCTTGCCGGTGTCACCCTTGCCGAAATCGCTCTCCAGGCCCCAGATCGCAACGAGGATGTAGCGCGGCACGCCGAACTGCTGCTCGATGCGCGACAGCAGCGCGGCATGACGCTGCAGCAGCGCACGCCCGCCATTGATGCGGCCGGGGCCGACGCGGGTCGAGACGTACTGCTCAAAACTCTTGTTGAAGGTGTAACGCTGGCGCCGGTCGAAGGCGAGAACCGCAGGGTCGGGCGTCACGCCGCCGAGCGCCGCATTGGTCACGCTTGCCGAGACGCCGCCAGCCTGCGCCTCCTGCGCCATGCTGGCGATGAAGCCGTTGAAGTCGCCGCCGCAGCGAGCGGCCTGCGCCGATCCGCCGGCCAGAGTCACGACGAAGGCGGCGGCGAGAAGCAGTCTCGGCATGTGGAGCAAACCCCCAGAGAATCCCAGTGCGAAGCAGTGCTAAGGATCATGCCCGGGAACGCCGCGAGCGTCAAAGCGACCAGATCAATGATATCGGTGCCCCCGACCGACGGCGCCGAAACAAAAACTGCAAAACAACCCCATGCACAGTAGAAGTCCCGCGATGACACTTGCGCTTTTTCCGAATCCACATTGACTGTCGGGCAAAACAGTGGTATTGTGCCAACATCGCAAGCTCCAGACGTTGAGGCCCGCGCGCTCTCGCTGCGTTGCGAGCGCGCGGCAAGATGAATAAAATACTTCGATGATCCAAAGCATCTGCTTTTCGAAATTTGTGGGAACTCGCGATGTTCATCAGCTGCATATCTGATGCGCCTGCTGCGACATCGTCACGCGACGATTTGCCTTGCCATCGCAGCGCGCAAGCG
The DNA here is from genome assembly GCF_028128865.1 of Bradyrhizobium sp. CCBAU 11357. Lineage (NCBI taxonomy): Bacteria > Pseudomonadati > Pseudomonadota > Alphaproteobacteria > Hyphomicrobiales > Nitrobacteraceae > Bradyrhizobium > Bradyrhizobium sp. CCBAU 11357. Next base: position 131,788 of record NZ_LBJW01000110.1, read on the forward strand.
ATAGCCTTCTATTTTAGGTTGTCGCCCCTGCCAGCCCCGGGCGACGCTGAAGAGATAAACGGCGGGCTTCGGCCCGCCGTTTATTGAAGGGCGTGGCGACGGTCCCGAAAGTCATTTGACTGCGGCGTCCTGATCGAGGACAAGCCGCCATGGCCAAGAAACCCGGAACCAACCCCAAAGGCGAATTCGCCTTCTTCAACGTCGTCTACGCCGACGATTCCCAACGCTCCAACCGCCGCGTGCCAGCCGAACTCCTCGGCGGCCTCGACGGCGACGAACCCGCCCGCGCCTTCATCATGGAGCAGGACCGCGAGATCGCGGAGAAGAGCGGCAAGCCGGCGCTGGAGATCAAGCGGATCGAGCGGGTCGGGGCGAAGAAGAAGTAGGCGGGCACAGGCAGGCGCTCACCAGCGCCCGCTCCATCTATTCCAGGCAAACAGCAGATCGGCAAACCGGTCGTAAAAGAATCGCGTGACCGGCAGCGCCGCGCGATTGCCGAGCATCGTCGCAAGCCACCCCTGCCCCGGCGTCAGCCGCCAGAGCGCAATCGCGACATCCGCGCCGACGATGAGCCGCCCGGCCTCATCGGTCGCATGCAGGCGCCGTCTGATGTCATCGAGCGAAGCGCTAAAGCGCGCCAGCGCATCGGGCTGCTCGTTGATGTCCCTGAACTCGACCGTGCCCGCCCGCACCAGCGCCAGCAGCTTGTTGCGCTGCCAGTCGATGCCGGCGTCGCAGACCGGGTTGACCCGTAGCGGACTTGTGTGGGACTCTCGACCTAATTTGTTTTTCGCCATTTCCACGTGGCTGTTAGATATGCGGAAACACCTAAGATCGCGATCCACAGTATGATCCGAATTGGTTTCGATTCGCCGCTATCGACGAGGCGTATAGCGTCAGGAACAAGTATACGATTGCGCATCCTAGCAGGGTCCATTTCAACGCACCTCTCGACATTCCAGAACCCTATTCCTCCCCGGCCGCGTCGAGTAACGATCTCCTTCATACCCTAACGACGTCCACTGTGGCTCATCTCGGAAGTCGGGCACCGTCCGCTCTTTTTGTAGCTGTAGGAATAGAAGCGGACATGGGGCAATCGCCTGGTGAGTACAAGCCGCAACCTGGATTGCTTCGTCGCAAGCGCTCCTCGCAATGACGTGGCGAGAGCCGGGTCAAAGGAAAACGGCGGGCTGTTGGCCCGCCGTTTTCGTTCTGATTGGAATCGGATCAATTATCCAAAAAGCTCCGCAGCTTCCTGCTCCTTGACGGATGCTTCAGCTTCCGCAGCGCCTTTGCCTCGATCTGACGAATGCGCTCGCGCGTCACGCTGAACTGCTGTCCCACCTCTTCCAGCGTGTGGTCGGTGTTCATGCCGATGCCGAAGCGCATGCGGAGCACGCGTTCTTCGCGTGGGGTCAGCGAGGCCAGCACGCGCGTGGTGGTCTCGCGCAGGTTGGACTGGATCGCGGCGTCGATGGGGAGGATCGCGTTCTTGTCCTCGATGAAATCGCCGAGGTGTGAATCCTCTTCGTCACCGACCGGCGTCTCCAGCGACAGCGGCTCCTTGGCGATCTTGAGGACCTTGCGCACCTTCTCCAGCGGCATGCCGAGCTTTTCGGCGAGCTCTTCCGGGGTCGGCTCGCGGCCGATCTCGTTGAGCATCTGGCGGGACGTGCGCACGATCTTGTTGATCGTCTCGATCATGTGCACGGGGATGCGGATGGTGCGGGCCTGGTCGGCGATCGAGCGGGTGATCGCCTGCCGGATCCACCACGTGGCGTAGGTCGAGAACTTGTAGCCGCGGCGGTACTCGAACTTGTCGACCGCCTTCATCAGGCCGATGTTGCCTTCCTGGATCAGGTCGAGGAACTGCAGGCCGCGGTTGGTGTACTTCTTGGCGATCGAGATCACGAGACGGAGGTTGGCTTCCACCATCTCCTTCTTGGCCTGGCGTGCCTCGCGCTCGCCCTTCTGCACGGAGTGCACGATCTTGCGGAACTCGACGATCTCGAGGCCGGTCAGCGCGGCGAGCTGATGCACCTCGTGGCGCAGGTCCTTGATGCGGTCCTTCTCGTGGTGGACGAAGTTCTTCCAGCCCTTGGCCGACAGCTTCGAGACGCGGTTGAGCCAGCGCGGGTCGAGCTCGGAGCCGGTGTAGTTGCGCAGGAAATCCTCGCGCGCGACGCCGTGGCTGTCGGCAAGGCGCATCAGGCGGCCCTCATGCGAGACGAGGCGCTTGTTGATGTCGTAGAGCTGCTCGACGAGTGAGTCGATGCGGGCCTGGTTGAGGCGCAGCGACTTCACCTCGACGATGATCTCGTCCTTCAGCTTCTTGTACTTGCGCTCCTGGTGCGGCGAGAGCGACTCGTTCTGGAGCTGGTTCTGAATGTCCTGCTCCTGAAGCTTGCGCAGCTTCTTGTAGCTGTCGGCGATGCGATCGAAGATCTCGACCACCTTCGGCTTGAGCTCGGCCTCGATCGCCGCGAGCGACATCTGGTTCTCGAACTCGTCGTCGTCCATGTCGGCTTCGGCCGCAGCCTCGCCGGGATCCTTCTCCTCGCCGGCCTCAGCACCGCCACCGGCAGGCGCGGCGCGGAACGGGGTCGGCGACGGCGGCGCGGCGGGCGGCGCGACATGGGCGGGCGCGGCGGCAGACGCGGCGGCTTCGCCACCCTCGGCGGAGGCTTCGCCGCCCTCGCCATTGGGACCTGCGATCATCGCGTTGTTCATGCCGCCCTTGGCGTCCGGGCCGGCATAGGTCGCTTCGAGATCGATGATGTCGCGGAGGAAGATCTTGCCCTCGTTGAGCTCGTCGCGCCAGATGATGATGGCCTGGAAGGTCAGCGGGCTTTCGCAGAGGCCCGCGATCATCGCCTCGCGGCCGGCCTCGATGCGCTTGGCGATCGCGATTTCGCCCTCGCGGGAGAGCAGCTCGACCGTGCCCATCTCGCGCAGATACATGCGCACGGGATCGTCGGTGCGCTCGCCCGGCTCGCTCTTCTTGACCTCGGTGACGGCCTTCTGGGTGACCTCGACGAGCTCGTTATCGGTCTCGTCCTCGCCCTCGTCCTTCTCCTCCTCGCCTTCGCTATCGTCGGCTTCGGTGACGTTGATGCCCATGTCCGAGAGCATCGACATGATGTCCTCGATCTGTTCGGGCGAGGTCTGGTCGGACGGCAAGACTTCGTTGAGCTGATCGAAGGTCACGAAGCCGCGCTTCTTGGCCTGCTTGATCATCTTCTTCACGGCCGCGTCGGACAGGTCGAGCAAGGGCGAGGGCGCGTCCTGGGAATCCTTCTCCGGCGCATCCGCTGCCTTGTCGTCTTTTTCCTTGTCCTTCGCCTGCAGCGTCTTTGCCTTGGTGGCCATCCATTGCTCCTAAACGCGCTTCATGCGAGACGCCCGCCGCGCCTTCGCGTGAATTCACATGAACCTGTTGCTCGACGCTCTCGCTTCGGCAGCTCTCGACACGGAAAGGGCGGCGCACAAACCTCTCGCCACCCCCAACTTTCTCTCGCCGGAATTGCCTAACGCTTCGTCAGCCTCTTTGTCGCGGCGGATGCAGGTGTAGTGCCAACAGCGATTGCGCGGATTCATTCCTGACGCGTCTGTTATGCCTGCGGCCGCCTCTGGGCCAAAGTGCTACAAGACCGTTAAGCCTCGATTAACCCTGTTTTTGCCGCCAAATCATGGATTTGGCGAGTCTTTTAGCGGTTCCGGCCGCGGCCGTCCGCATGATTCTTTCATCACATGCTCTTCTGGAGCCGGCCCGACAGCTCGCCAAAACCCTCGATCAGGGCCTCGGTACCGTCGACTTCCCCTATCCGAGCCTTGACGTCACGCAGCCACGCCAAATTGGCCTCGCTGGGATCCTCCCCCAGGGCCAGCTCGGCGTCTTTCAGCTCTCTAAGTAGTGAATGGTATTGCCGATGCAAGGCAACCAGCTGGTGCCAGGTGGCAAGAACGTCATCCCGGGCCGCGCCCTCGCGGGCGGCCCACACCGCCTGGGTCGTGATGACATTCTCAACCCTTTGAAGAGCTTGAGAAAATCCGCCCTTCTCGAGGTCGCCGCGCATCCTTTCGGCCTGCTCGCCGGGGTCCGGCGAGTGGTGATGGTCGTTGGCGAAGGCGGCGATGATGCCGGCCCGGAGCTTGTGGGCCTCGGGATGGGCCAGCTCCAAAGCGGCGACCTCCTCCAGATGCTCGTGCAGCAGCCAGGGGTGGTTGATCAGGCTTTGCAGGATCAAGGCTTCGCGACGGGAGATGGCGCTGCGCTGGCCCCGCATGATCGGGCTTGCCGCCAACTGGGGGCTCGCCGCCTGGTAGGGGCCGGAGGGCAGCAGGGTCGGACCCGGGGCGCCGCGGCGGCCGCCGCCTAACCCCTGTCCGCCGAATCGATTCGGCCCGCCCCGCGGCTGGAACGGCCGGCCGCCACCGGGGCGGAAATTGCCCCGGCTGCCAAAGCCGCGCCCGCCTTCGGGCGCGAAGGTGCGCTGCAGCCGCTCGACGAAGTCATCGCGATAATAGCGCCGCACCACCTCATCGCGGATGCCGTTGGTGAGGTCCTTGATGCGGGCCTCGAGCGCGGCGCGCCGCTCGGGCGTGGCGAAATTGCCGCCTTCGAGCTCGCGCGACCAGATCATGTCGGCGAGCGGACGGGCGGCTCCGATCACCTCCTCGATCGCGCCGCGCCCGCCGGAGCGCACGAGATCGTCAGGGTCCTGACCTTCGGGCAGCAGCGCAAAGCGCAAGCTCTTGCCGGGTGCGAGGAATGGCAGCGCGAGATCGGCGGCGCGATACGCGGCCTTCTGTCCGGCGCGGTCGCCGTCGAAGCAGAGGATCGGCTCGTCCGCCATTTTCCAGAGCAGCGCGAGCTGGCTCTCGGTCAGCGCGGTGCCGAGCGGCGCGACGCTGCCGGCAAAGCCCGCGGTGACCATGGCGATGACGTCGACATAGCCTTCGACCACGATCAGCGGGCTGCCGTCATGGGTGGCTTTGCGCGCGGTCTGGTGGTTGTAGAGATTGTCGCCCTTGTGGAAGAGCGGCGTCTCCGGCGAATTCAAATATTTTGCCGGAACGTCCTTCTCCAGCGCGCGCCCGCCGAAGGCGATGACGCGGCCGCGCAGATCCGTGATCGGAAACATCACGCGATCGCGGAAGCGGTCGTAAGGCACGGGAATGTCCTCGCCGCCGATGAGCAGCCCGGTCTCGACCATGTCCTCGACGGAGACGCCGAGCTTGCCGAGATGCTCCTTCAGCGCGAATTTTTCACCCGGCGCATAGCCGAGGCGGAACTGCAATTGCGTCGCCGGCGAGATGGCGCGATCGGCGAGATAGCCGCGCGCCTTCGCACCCACGCGCGAAGCCAGCGTCTCGGCGAAGAATTTTGCCGCGAGCTCCATCACGTCATGCAGCGAGCGCCGCCGCTGCTCCTCGCGCGCCGCGTTGGGCGTCACCGCCGGCAGCGGCAGGCCCGCCATGTTGGCGAGCCGCTCCACCGCCTCGGCGAACGGCAGGCCGTCGGTCTCCATCACGAAGCTGATGATGTCGCCGTGCTTGCCCGAGGAGAAGTCGTGATAAAAACCCTTCTGGTCGTTGACGTAGAAGGACGGCGTCTTCTCCTGCTGGAACGGCGACAACCCCTTCCACTCCCGCCCCGCCTTCTTCAGCTTGACGCGCTTGCCCACGACCTCGGAGACCGAAAGCCGGGCACGAAGCTCGTCGAGGAACTGGGGTGTGAAGCGCATGGGCTCTGTGTAGCGCGAACCGGGTGAGTCGGGCGAAGGATCAGGGATATAGGTGCGGCGCGGCCAAAGGCCAGGTTTGTCGGGCTTATCCTGACTATTCGACCTATGCACAGGGCCGTCATTCCGGGGCGATGCGGAGCATCGAGCCCTGAATCCATTTCTCCCAGCATTCCCGCGGCCCAATGGATTCCGGGCTCGCGCCAAGGGGCGCGCCCCGGAATGACGAGCCACTTGAACCGCGCCCAGTTCCACGCTTCCATACCCCCATGTTCAGGACCTTTCGCGGCGGCCACAGCGGGGGCTGGCGGGTGACCTCGATTTCGCCAGTGACGGGCGAGCCCCTGCCCTTCGTGCCGGCGCTGTCGGTGACCGACAGCGACGCCGTCTCGTTGCCGCTGGTGCCCTCGCGCAATGCCTGGCGGCTGGTCGGCGTTGCGAGCAGCCTGCGCTACACCGAGCGGGCCGAGAAGCAGCAGCTCGTCGCCGTGCAAGCCGGCCTCGGCCGGCTGGAAGCCACCAGCGCGGCGTTGATCCCGATCCGCAAGTCGCAGGCCTGGTGGGAGCTGACCCAGGAAGAGCGCCGCAAGATTTTCGAGGACAAGTCGCACCACATCGCCAGCAGTCTTCGTTTTCTGCCGGCGATCGCGCGCCAGCTCTATCACTGCCGCGACCTCGGCGGCCCCTTCGATTTCCTGACCTGGTTCGAATTCGCCCCCGCGCACGCCTCGCTGTTCGAGGAGTTGGTGGCGATGCTGCGGCGGACCGAGGAGTGGACCTATGTCGAGCGCGAGGTCGACGTGCGCGTAGTGAAGGAAGTGCTGTCGGGCTAGTGCTCGAGAAAGCGCCCGGACTCGATGATCGGCAGTTCAGTGACGGGCCAGTTGTAGATGTAGGTCCAGGCCTTCTCGATAGTCCCGTCCGGACGCGTCACGTCAATCAGCCGGCGCAGATATTCGGTCGGCTCGGGAAAGCCCTCGCCGCAGGCCTCGTACATGTCGAGCTCGCGCAAGAGCTCGTCCGGCACGCGCAGGTGAAAGAGCTCGCCATGAACAATGTCCGCCGGCGCCTCGGAGAGCAGCAATCCCGGATAGTGCTTCACCAGAACGAGCCGGCCGCGGCAGGTGGCTTCGCCGAGGAATTCGGCATGGCCCGCGAGCAGCCGCGCCATCGGGTGGTCGAAGCCGCGCATCAGGGTGCCGTAAACGAAGAGTCGATCCGAGCTCATGCTGTTCCAACGTTGCGGCGTCGGTGCGATACCGCTACTCCGTTTACACAGATTGTCATTCCATAGGCAAATCAGGATGGCTTTGGACATTGCCGACGTAGCAGATCAATTGCTCGGAGAGGGCGACATTCCGCCCGTGCATGAGGTGAATGCGGCAGGGACATCGCCGTTCCTGCTCACCGCGGACCATTACGGACGGGTGCTGCCGCGCGCGCTCGGCGATCTCGGCGTCGCGGACAGCGATCTCGTCAGGCACATCGGCTGGGACATCGGCATCGCCGGTGTCGCCGAGCGGCTCGCCGAGATGCTCGATGCGCATCTGATCGCGCAGCGCTATTCGCGGCTGGTGATCGATTGCAACCGCCCGCCCGGTGTCGCAAGCTCGATCCCCGTGATCTCCGAGGCGACCGCCATCCCCGGCAATGAGGATCTGTCGGCCGCGGCCAAGGAGATGCGCCGGCGCGAGATCTTCGACCCCTATCACCGCCGGATTGGCGCGGCGATCGAAGCGCGCGTCAACGCTGGCAAGCCGACGGTACTGGTGGCGCTGCACAGCTTCACGCCAGTCTATTACGGCGAGCCGCGGCCCTGGCACATCGGCACGCTCTATCGCCGCGACACCGTGCTGCCGCGGCTGATGCTGCAGCATTTGCGGGACGAGCGCGCGCTCGTCGTCGGCGACAACCAGCCTTACGCGGTGAGCGACATCACCGACTACACCATCCCGGTCCACGGCGAGGCGCGCGGCCTCGTCAACACCGGCATCGAGATCCGCCAGGATCTGATCACTGAGGAGAGCGGCCAGCAGCAATGGGCCGAGCGGCTGGCGCGGATCCTTAGAGAGATCGAGACAACGCTGCGCAACCAGGGAATGGCGTAAGCGGTCACTTCGCCCGCGTCAGCGCCAGCCAGATGCCGCCGCCGATCATGAAGCCGCCGGAGATGCGCGACATCATCCGCGTGCGCCGCGCCGAGAAGAATTTTCGCGCGCGCCCGGCGGCAATCGCGTAGAGCGCATCGGTCAGCACGGCCGTCACCATGAAGGTGACACCCAGCAGCGCGACCTGCGGGAAGTGCGATTGGCTCATGTCCATGAACTGCGGGATGAAGGCGCCGAAGAACACCAGCACCTTCGGATTCGACAGCAGCACCAGGAAGCCCTGCAGGAAGAAGCCGCCGCGCGGCGGCGGTGGCGGCGCGTCGATATCGACGCCCTCGACCGGCGCCCAGATCAGCTTGATGCCGAGCCAGACGAGATAGGCGGCGCCGGCAAAGCGCACCCAATCGAACCAATAGCCCATGGTCGCCATCAGCGAGGTCAGGCCGATCGCGACGATGCCGATGACGATGGCAAGCCCGGCCTGCGCGCCGGCCACGTTGATGAGCGCCGCACGCGTGCCGTGGCGCAAGCCATTGGCGATGACGAGGGTGACGATCGGCCCCGGCAGCAGCGCCAGCGCAATGCAGGCGGCGACGAAGGCGAGGTAGGCTTGCATGGACATCATGGAAGAGACTCGCTGAAGGCGGTTTTGCCGCATTAATGCATGGCGAGGGCTGGAACGGAAGACGTTCCCTCTCTCTTCGCCTTCTTGACATGCAACCGTTTGGTTGCCTATTATCGCGACCATGGATGAAGTCTTCAAAGCGCTCGCCGATGCGTCACGACGGTCGCTGCTCGACAGGCTTCACACCAGGAACGGCCAGACGTTGAACGAGCTTTGCGAGGGCCTCGCCATGACGCGGCAGGCCGTCACAAAGCACCTTGTCATTCTCGAAGAGGCCAATCTGGTGACGACCATCAGGCAGGGCCGCGAGAAGCTGCATTATCTCAACCCGGTGCCGATCCATCAGATCGGCGAACGCTGGATCAAGAAGTTCGAGCGCAGCAAGTTAGCCGCGCTCAGCGAACTGAAACGCCAGTTGGAGAAGCGCGATGAGTAAGCCGAAGTTCGTCTACGTGACCTACATCGAGACCACGCCCGAGAAGCTGTGGCAGGCGCTGACGTCGAGCGAGTTCACCAGGCAATATTGGTTCGGCGCCGAGGTTCGCTCGGACTGGAAGCTCGGCTCGCCCTTCGCGCTTCTGCTCGATGGCGAGGTCACCGATTCCGGCGAGATCCTGGAATCCGATCGGCCGCGGCGCCTGTCCTACAGCTTCAAGCACCACAAGTTCGAGGAACTGCGCGACGAGCCGGCCTCGCGCGTCGTCTTCACGCTCGAACCGTTCGGCCCGCTCGTGCGTTTGACCGTGCTGCATGACGGCTTTGTCGAGGGCGGCAAATATCTCGGCGCCATCTCCAACGGCTGGCCGGCGATCCTGTCCGGGCTCAAGAGCCTGCTGGAGAGAGGCCAGGTCCTCGCCATCCCGCGCACGGCGCTGAACAAGGGATTCGACGCAAAATGAACCTCGATCAATTCAAGCCGCTGACCGTCTACACCATCTACATCGCCTCGACACCGGAGAAGGTGTGGGAGGCGCTCACATCCGCCGCGTTCAGCCGAAAATATTTCTCCGGCTTTGCGGTGGAGATGGAGCCGAAGCTCGGCGGCAGTTTCATCGTGCACGCGCCCGACGGCTCCGAGCACATCCGTGGCGAAGTGTTCGAGTACGATCCGCCGAGGAGGCTCACGGTGAGCTGGAACGTCAATTGGCCGGGCCTCGTCGAGAAGCTCGGCATCACCATTGTCACCTACGAGATCGAGCAGGCCGGCGAAGCCGTCCGCCTCACCATGAGCGAACGTCACGACCGCGAGCTCAGCGACGACATCCTTTCCGGCGGTCGCACCGGCTGGCCCGCGATCCTGTCGGGCCTCAAGAGCCTGCTGGAAACGGGCAAGGCGCCGCAGATCAAGATGGCCCCGCCGGTGAGGTTGCTGGAGGCGCTGAAGGCGATGGGCATCAAGACGCCGTAGGCGCCGTGGCATTCCGGGGCGCGCGGAGCGCGAGCTATGATGCGCAATTGCGCATCAGAGAATCCATCATGCAGATATCGTAGGGTGGGCAAAGGCGCACTTGCGCCGTGCCCACCATTGACTCAATACAGCACAGAGCGGTGGGCACGCTTCGCTTTGCCCACCCTACGGCACTTCGCGGGGGCCTACACCGGCACCACCAGCCGCCGGTAGAGATGCCAGGTCGCATGCCCAAGCACCGGCAACGTCACGATCAGCCCTAGAAAATACGGCAGCGCCGAGACGATCAGCAGCATCACGATCACGGCGGCCCAACCGATCATCGGCAGCGGGCTCGTCACCACCGCGCGCACGCTCGTCACCATGGCCGTGACGAAATCAACCTCGCGATCGAGCAGCAGCGGGAACGACACCACGGTCAGCGAGAACAGGATCAGCGACAGCACGGCCCCGACCGCATTGCCGATGGCCAGAAACAGCAGGCCCTCGCTGGTCGTCAGCACCACCGTCATGAACTCCTGCAAGCTCGAGAACGAAGCGTTGAGGCCGAGCAGCAGCGCGATCAGGAGCCGCACCTGGTACATCCAGATCACGAACATGAACAACGTCACGAAGGCCATCCAGCCGATCTCGCTGCGCGCGCGGATCGCGAACCAGATCGCAGAGAACGAGACCGGCTCGCCGCGCTCGCGGCGCCGGCTGACTTCGTAAAGGCCGATCGCAACGAACGGACCGATCAGCGCAAAACCGGCAGCGAGGGGATAGACCAGATAGACCATGCCGAAGGCGGTGAGACAGAGCATGATGACGATGCCGCCGCCGGCGTAGAGCGCGCCGAAGCAGAGACCATAGAGCGGCAGCGCCTGGAAATCGCGCAGGCCCTCCACCAGCGCCTCGGCGATGTCGGCCGCCGCCACCGGACGCACCACCGGATCGACCTTGCCCGAGATGGACATCAGCTCCCTCCGCCCATCGGCGCGATCTTCGTCGCGCGCATGCCGCGATATTAGCGCCGCCGCGCGGCGGCGCAACTCGAGGCCGGCCGGCGCGATCGGGAGCAGCGACGCAACACCGCTCCCGAAATCTTAAGCCTTTCGCGCGATTTTCGCGCGGGCGGCTATGGACGGGGCGGATGCTCGTGCCGCAAATTGTACCTCCGAGCACCCTCGCCCGAGAGAGCAGATCACCCACCGATGAGCCTGCGTACCCGGTTACTGATCCTCGTCATCGCGGCCATGCTCGTGCCGGCGATTCTGGTGGGGCTGCGGTTCGTGCAGAACCGGGCCAGCGAGATCGACGCGGCGCTGGCCAATCTCGCCGCATCGGCCGACGACATCGCCAGCGATCTCGGCGAGAAGATCCAGGGCACTTCGCAACTTCATTACGGGCTCGCCCGCGCCCGCGACCTCGACACGCGCGACAAGGCGGCATGCTCGGCGTTTCTGTCGGACGTCCGCGAGGAATATCCGCAGTTCACGGGTATCCTGACCATCGATCCCGACGGCAGACTGTTCTGTGACTCGCTGCGGACCAACCGCACGCTCGACCTGAACGACCGCAGCTATTTCAAGGAGGTCAAGAATCTCCAAGGCGTCGTCGCGGTGGAGCCGGTGTTCGGCCGTCTCACCGGACTGTCGGTGCTGCAGATCGCCTATCCGGTGCGATCGGATACGGGCGCGCTGAAATTCGTGCTGCTCGCATCGTTCAACCTGAACAAATTCGCGGAGTTTCACCACAAGCGGCTGCTCGCCGAGAAGGACATCCTGTTCGTCGACGCCAAAGGCACGGTCCTGGCCGCGCCCAAGGGTGGCGGCTGGAGCGTACCCGTCGGCGGATCCATTGCGGGCTCCGACCTGTTCCGCTTCGCGGCAGCGCCCGATGGCGAGCCATTCCGGGAGATCACCGATCGCGGGGGCCGCACGCAGATCTGGGGCGCTGCCCGCTCGCCGGCGATCCGCAAGGCCGGACTCTACATTTTGGTGGGGCGGTCCAAGGACGGACTGGTCGCGGCAGCGAACCGCCGGCTCTACGAGGACATGGCAATTCTGGCAGTGGCCTCGCTGCTGCTCCTCGCCGGCCTCTGGATTCTCACGACCGTGAGCATCGGACGGCAGGTCGGGCGGCTCGCCGCCATGGCGAAGAGCCTCGGACGCGGCGATCTCAGCGCGCGCATTCCGGAGCCTCACCCGGGCGGCGAGCTCGGCGGATTGATGACCCTGCTCAACAGCACGGCCGAATCGCTCGAGCAGCAGCGCGCCGCCATCGCCGATCTCAGCCACAAGCTCAGCCAGTCCCAGAAGATGGAAGCCATGGGACAGCTCACGGGCGGCGTGGCGCACGATTTCAACAATCTCCTGACCGTCATTCTCGGCAATTCCGAGCACCTCGCCGACAGGCTTGCGGGCAACAAGGAATTACACCGGATCGCCGACGACATTGCCACCGCCGCCGAGCGCGGCTCCGACCTGACACGAAGCCTGCTCGCCTTCGCGCGCAAGCAGCCGCTGCGGCCGCGAGAGATCGACATCGCCGAGCAGGTGACCGGCATGAGGCAGCTTCTGCAGCGGACCCTGGGCGAGCACATCGAATCAAGCTTCACGTTCGCGCCGGATCTATGGCTCGCCAGCGTCGATCCCGGCCAATTGGCGACGGCCGTGCTCAACCTCGTGCTCAACGCGCGCGACGCGATGCCTGACGGCGGCAAGCTGACGGTCGAGGTGCGCAATGCATCGCTCGGCGAATCCGACCTCGACGTCAACGGCGAGCCGCGGCCCGGCGACTACGTCATGCTGGCCGTGAAGGATACCGGGTCCGGCATGAGCAGCGAGGTGTTGGGGCGCGCGTTCGAGCCGTTCTTCACCACCAAGGAGGTCGGCAAGGGGACCGGCCTCGGCCTCAGCATGGTCTACGGCTTTGCGCAACAATCCGGCGGGCTCGTGCAGATGCAGTCCGAACCGGGTCAAGGCAGCGTGGTCCGGCTGTTCTTTCCCCGCCTCGCGACGTCGCCGAACGAGGCGCCGTCACCGGCAGAGCGTGTCGCCGCACCCGAGGGCCACGAGACGATCCTCGTCGTCGAGGACGACGACATGGTGCGCGCCTATGTCGAGAACGAGCTGAAGGCGCTCGGCTACCGCGTCATCTCGACGGCGAACGGACCCGCGGCGCTGGACGCGCTGCGCCAGTCCGGGGACATCCAGCTTTTGTTCACCGACGTCGTGATGCCCGGCGGCATGTTCGGGCCGGAGCTGGCGAGACAGGCCGTTCAACTGCGGCCTGGACTCAAGATGCTCTTCACGTCCGGCTACAGCCAGGATCCGGTCAAGACGCCCGACGGGATCGACGCGCGCATTCTGACCAAGCCGTTCCGGCGCAAGGATCTCGCCGCGATGCTGCGCACGGCCCTGTCGGAGCCGCCGCGGTAGATCAGGACGCGATCGTGAGCTGCAGCGCTACTGCGAGATTGGCCGCGAACAGAGCCGCATCGATGACGAAGATCCGCAGCATCGGGCCCTTCAACACCGGCCAATAGGCCACTCCGACGCGGCCGCCGCGCATCAGCACCGGGACGTTGTAGGCGAACTGGCTGAAATGGCAGGCGGCGAAGAACAGAAACAGCGCGAGCTGCGCTTCGACCGGCTGGAAGAAGGGCGGACGGGCCGCCAGCAGATAGAGCGACAAGAGACCGATCGGCAGATTCATGCCGCCGAGGAACGCGACGCTCGCCGCAAGGGTCGGCGCGATCGGATTGCTGCGCTCTTCCCGCGGCAGCAGGATTTTCAACGTGTTGGTTTGCGCGATGCTGAACTGGATGAACGCCCCGACGAACCAGAGCGTGTTGAGGAGCAGGACGATATATGAAAATCGCATCGCTATTTCCCGTAAAAAGCTTCACTGCGCACTACACGGCCCGCATCGTCGAAGTCCATGAATTCGCTGGCGCGCGTGTCGCCCAATTGCCACCACACCGTCAGCCGCGCGATCGCCTCGTCCCAGCTCCAGCCCAGGATCTTCAGGTCGGCAGTTTCGATGTGGCCGTAGGCTTTGCGCCAGTAGACGCGGATGTTCTCGGCGCCGGTGACGGTCGGAGACCCCGTCAGAGTGAGAGCGAGAGGGCTGCGCATCTGCGCATCGTCGGCGAAATGGGCGACGACCGCGTCGATGTCCACTTTGCACCAGTTCGCGCACCATGCCGCGACGAAGCTTGCGGCGGCCGCGCGGTCCATTGCGTGTCCGCTCACGACACGGATCCTCCCCTTGGCTTGTGGCCGGCAAGGTGGCAAAGCGCACGCCTCATGTCAACTATGTTGACTTGATATATCCATCAATTGTTGTCGGCGATCGCCTCCATCACGCCGATCCATCCCGCCGCACCGCTCGCCCCGGCGCGCACGAACGCCTCGCGCAGGACCTGACGCTCGTGGTCCGAGGCCCGTTGCTCGATGCGCCGCCCCGCTTCCGTCAGGCGCAGCAGTTTCGAGCGGTGCTGCTCCGGCGCGCGCTTTGAAGTCACGAGCTTGCGCTCCACGAGCAGATTGAGCGGACGGTTGAGGGCCTGCTTGGAAATGCCGAGGATCTCGATCAGCGCGCCGATGGCGATGTCGGGCCGGCGCGCCACCACGTAGAGGATGCGATGGTGCGGACGTGACAGGCCCTGCTTGGCAAGATATGCGTCGGCCTCCAGAGTCATGCCGCGCCAGCCGTAGTACATCAGCTCCAGCGCCGCATCGAGCTCGTGCAGCTTTGCAAGTGAGGCGCGGTGAAGCCCCGCGGCTTGAGACGTCTTTGCCATGGTCGGAAGCCAGCCCTTGTAAGAAGTCAGCCTTTGGCCCGCAGCTCGCGGCGCAGCACCTTGCCTGTCGCCGTCATCGGCAGCGTGTCGGCGAACTCGACGAAGCGCGGATATTCGTGCGCGGCGAGTTGCACCTTGACGAAGTCCTGGATCTCGCGCGCGAGTGCATCGCTGCCGGCAAAGCCCGGACGCAGCACGATCCAGGCCTTGATCGATTCGGTGCGGATCGGATCGGGAATGCCGACCACCGCAGCCATTGCCACCGACGGATGTTTCATCAGCGTGTGCTCGATCTCGGAAGGGCCGACGCGGTAGCCGGCGGTGGTGATGACGTCGTCCTCGCGACTGACGTACCAGAAATAGCCGTCCTCGTCCTGCACGCCGAGATCGCCGGTGAGCAGGAAGTCGCCGGCATATTTCTTCGCCGTCGCCTCCGGATTACGCCAATATTCGAGCATGGTGACGGGGCACGGCTGGCGCACGCCGATGATGCCGCGCTGACCGCGCGGCAATTCCTCGCCCTTGTCGTTGACGATTCGAACGTCGAAGCCGGGCGTTGCCTTGCCCATCGAACCCGGGCGGATCGGAAACAGGTTCGCGTTGCTGCCGACCACGAGATTGCACTCGGTCTGGCCGAACACCTCATGTGCGTCGATACCAAACGTCTCGCGCACCCAGCCGAGCAATTCACCGCCGAGCGACTCCCCGCCGGTGAAGATGCTGCGCAGCTTCACGCCGGAATGCTTGACGCCGGCCTGCCGCATCAGCTTCAGGGCCGTCGGCGGCAGAAAGACGTTGCGGACGGAAAGATCGGCCATCATCTGCATCGCGGCCTGCGGCTCGAATTTTCGCGCGCGATGGCCGACCAGCGGAATGCCGTGGTACCAGAACGCGAGCAGGCCGTTGATGAGCCCGCCGATCCAGGCCCAGTCCGCCGGCGTCCACATGAGATCGCCGGGCTTGGGTAAGAAATTGTGGCACATCTCGACATTCGGCAAATGGCCGAGCACGACACGATGCGCATGCAGCGCGCCCTTGGGATTGCCCGTCGTGCCCGAGGTGTAGATGATCAGCGCGGGATCGTCGGCCGAAGTATCCGCGCGCGCGAAGTCGGGCGAAGCGGCTTTCACCGCATCCCAGAACGCTGTCGTGCCGGCGGGGGCGCGCGCGCCAACGATGTAGACGTTCCTCAGCTCCGGCAGGCGGTCGCGGATCTTCGACAGCTTTTCCCAGCCACCCTCGTCGGTGACGATCGCCTTGGCCTCGGAGTTCGACAGACGGAACTCCAGCGCGTCCTCCCCGAAAAGGGCGAACAGCGGGATCGAGATCATGGCGGAGCGAAACGCCGCCATGTGCACGATCGGCAATTCCAGCGACTGCGACAGGAAGACCGCGACGCGGTCGCCGCGGACAAGTCCGTCGGCCTTAAGCACATTGGCGAAACGGCGCGACATCTCCGCGACCACGTCGAACGAGGTGCGGCTGGTGGCACCGGTCTCGTCGACATAGATCAGCGCAAGCCGGCCGCTGCCGTCGGCATGGCGATCGCAGCACGCCTCCGCCATGTTGAAGCGCGCGGGGATGTCCCAACGGAAGTTGCGGACGAGTTCGTCGTAGGTTGCGGCTTCGGTGAGCATGGGCTTGGTCGTTTCCCGGTGTCTTGTTGTTATGGCCCAGTCTAGAGCTGTGAGTGCTCGGGACAAGAGCCCCCGCGACGTCATTCCGGGGCGACGCGTCAGCGTCGAGCCCGGAATCCATTGCGCAGCGTTTCTGCGGCCCGATGGATTCCGGGCTCGCCCTGCGGGCGCCCCGGAATGACAGCGGGGCTTTATCGCACCGTCGCAAAGAACGTCCTGACATCGCGCACGAACAGCTCCGGCTGCTCGAAGGCGGCGAAGTGACCGCCCTTCTCCATCTCGCTCCAATGCGTGATGTTGGGGAAGTTCGGTTCCATCCAGCGCCGCACCGGCGTGATGATCTCCTTCGGAAACACCGCGACGCCCGTCGGCACCTTCACCACCGGCGTGGTGCGGCGCTTGCCGAAGCTCTCCCAATAGAGCCGCGCCGACGACGTCGCCGTCTGCGTCGCCCAATAGAGCATGACGTTGTCGAGCAGCTCGTCCTTGCTGAAGATGTTCTCGGGATGACCATTGCAATCGGTCCAGGCCCAGAA
This sequence comes from Bradyrhizobium sp. CCBAU 11357, assembly GCF_028128865.1. Classification (NCBI taxonomy): domain Bacteria; kingdom Pseudomonadati; phylum Pseudomonadota; class Alphaproteobacteria; order Hyphomicrobiales; family Nitrobacteraceae; genus Bradyrhizobium; species Bradyrhizobium sp. CCBAU 11357. The sequence continues at coordinate 148,635 of NZ_LBJW01000110.1, forward strand.
CTTTTCCAGGATCCAGGCCGCCTGCCCGCTCGGCGAATCCGTCAGGCCATAGCCGAGCGTCTGCGGCCGCGTCGATTGCTGCTTGGAGTAGCCGGAATCGAGATCGACATAATGCTTGAGGCCGGCAAGCGCGCGCTTCTCCTCTGCCGTCGGCTCACCCTCGACCTTCGGCGCCGCGTTGAAGGCGAGCGTGATATGGATGCCGGCGCAATGAGCGGGGTCCTGCGCGCCGAGCGAGGTCGTCACCGCCGAGCCCCAGTCGCCGCCTTGCGCGCCGTAGCGCGCATAGCCGAGACGGTCCATCAGCTTGGCCCAGGTCGCGGCGATGCGATCGACGCCCCAGCCGGTGGTCCTTGGCTTGCCCGAGAAGCCGAAGCCCGGCAGCGAGGGACAGATCACGTGAAAAGCATCGGCGGGATTGCCGCCATGCGCGGCGGGATCGGTGAGCGGCGCGATCACCTTCTGGAACTCGACGATCGAGCCGGGCCAGCCATGGGTGATGATCAACGGCAGCGCCGACGGCTCCTTCGCGCGCGCATGGATGAAGTGGATGTCGAGCCCGTCGATCCCGGTGGTGAACTGCGCGAAGCGATTGAGCTTTGCCTCGCGGGCCCGCCAGTCGTAATCGTCGGCCCAGTAGGTGCAGATATCCTGGATCCATTTCAGCGGCGCGCCCTGGCTCCAGTCGTCGACCAGTTCGGCCTCCGGCCAGCGCGTGCGGGCAAGGCGCGCCTTCAGGTCGGCGAGGATGTCGTCGCCGATGGCGATGCGAAATGGGTTGATGGCGGTCATCGTGCCTCCCCTGTTCTTTTGTCATTCCGGGGCGCGCACAGCGCGAGCCCGGAATCCATTTCGCAACAAAGGCGGTGGCCCGATGGATTCTCTGATGCGCAATTGCGCATCACAGCTCGACGCTTCGCGTCGCCCCGGAATGACAGCTCAACCTGACAGCGCTGTCTTCACGAGACCAGACGCCTTGCCGAAATCCATCTGCCCTGCGTATTTCGCGCGCAGCACGGCGATCACCTTGCCCATGTCCTTCATGCCGGCAGCGCCGGTCTCGGCGATCGCATCCGCAATCGCCTTCTTCACGTCGTCCTCCGACATCTGCTTCGGCAGATACGCCGAGATCACCGCGATCTCCTCGCGCTCCTGCGCGGCAAGCTCGGCGCGGCCGCCCTTGTCGTAGAGCTCGACCGCCTCCTGGCGCTGCTTGATCATCTTCTGCAGCACCGCGAGGATGTCGCCATCCGACAGCGGCGGCTTGCCGCTGCCGCGCGCGTCGATGTCGGCATTCTTGATGGTCGAGTTGACCATGCGCAGCGTGGACAGCTTGCGCTCGTCCTTGGCCTTCATGGCCTCCTTGACCGCATTGTTGATGTCGTCGCGCAGCATGATCGCCTCGTTTGGAAACAGTCCGGAAAGACTCGTGGTCTACAACAAGATGTCGGGTCAATATAGGTGCTTGCATGAAGACCGGAAAGCATCTCGCCATGTTGGCTGTCTGCCTCGTGGTGCTCTGGGCCAGCCGTTTCGGCCCCTACACCTGCGGCTCGCTTCCGGCCTTCACCGGAGAAACGGGATCGTCCTGGCTTGCGATCGCGGCGAACGGCCTCTTTCTGGTCCTTCTGCTGTACCTGCCGGTCTACGACTTCATATCCCTGCTGACCTACAAGCTCGGCTGGGAGCCAAAGTTCGATCCGCTCGTGGTCTACGAAGGCGAATTCTCGACGAATCCGGTCTCCACGAAAACCCGGCGCGTGCTTTACGCGGTGGATATCGCCGTGGTTGGCTTCTTCCTCGTGCCGCTATGGACCAAGGCCGCCTATTGCGGATGAGTGCTTAGCTCGCGAGCCATTCGGTGAGCGCCTGCACCGTCGCTTGCGGCTGTTCGGCTTGCGGCAGGTGTCCGCAGCGATCGAGGATCACGAGCCTCGCACCGGCGATGCCCTCGGCCATTTCCTTCGAGAGCGCATTCGGGATGGTGTTGTCGGCATCGCCCGTCAGCACCAGCGTCGGGCATTTGATCGTCGCCAAGGTCGGCCGCGAATCCGCCCGTGCGATGATCGCGGTCTGCTGCCGCAGATAACCTTCGACGCCGACGTCCTCGTCTTGCGCATGCACGAGCTCGAGAATCTGGGCATCATCACGCCGCGACGGATGCACGAGCTCCGGAAAGCTCTCCGCGCGGACGGCGCGGAGCTCGCCGCGCCTGGCGCGCTCCATCTGGGCACGGCGGCGCGCGGTTGCCTCCGGCGTGTCGGGCCGCGCCTGCGTGTTGATCAGCGCGAGCTTCGTCACGCGCTCGCTGGCCTGGCGCATGATCTCGAACGCGATGTAGCCACCCATGGAATGGCCGGCGAGGGCGAAGCGCGGCGGCGCCTCGGCGAGGATGCGGCGGGCGATCGCCGCCATGCTGTCGTCGCGGATGTGGTTGGCAACCGTCACCGGTCCGAAACGCCAGAGCGCGGGGATCACGGGCGCATAGATGCGGGCCGAGGATGCCAACCCCGGAACCAGCACAATCGGGGTCGTCCGGTCCATAATTGCCTCGCAAGCCCCAAGATTTGCCGGAAATTAGCCGGCCGAGCTTAAGGCGCCGCGGGGGCCTGTCAAATATGCAAAAACGCATGTGAATCGGCCCTTCTCCGCTTTGACGGGCGTGCGCGAGGGGCTTATGAAGCGGGCTCATGACACAACATGACAACGATCCCGCCTGGCCGGACCACAAACCGACCGCGCTCCTCGTGCTTGCCGACGGCACGGTGCTCGAGGGCTTTGGCCTCGGCGCCGAAGGCCACGCCGTCGGCGAGGTCTGCTTCAACACGGCGATGACCGGCTATGAGGAGATCCTGACCGATCCCTCCTATGCCGGCCAGCTCATCACCTTCACGTTCCCGCATATCGGCAATGTCGGCACCAACGAGGACGACATCGAGACGGTGAACATGGCGGCGACGCCGGGCGCGCGCGGCGTGATCCTGCGCACCGCGATCACCGATCCCTCGAACTATCGCGCCACCAAGCATCTCGACGCCTGGCTCAGGGCGCGCGGCATCATCGGCCTCTCCGGCATCGACACCCGCGCGCTGACCGCGCTGATCCGCTCCAAGGGCATGCCCAACGCCGTGATCGCGCATTCCAAGACCGGCGAGTTCGATCTGCATGGCCTCAAGGAAGAGGCGCGCGAGTGGCCGGGCCTCGAAGGCATGGACCTCGTGCCGATGGTGACGAGCGGCCAGCGCTTCACTTGGGACGAGACGCCCTGGGCCTGGGACAAAGGCTTTGGCCGGCAGGACAAGCCCGAATTCAACGTCGTCGCCATCGACTACGGCATCAAGCGCAACATCCTGCGCCTGCTCGCCGGCGTCGGCTGCAAGGTGACGGTGGTGCCGGCGACGACCTCGTCCGAAGACATCCTGGCGCTGAAGCCCGATGGGGTGTTCCTGTCGAACGGGCCCGGCGATCCGGCTGCGACCGGCAAGTACGCCGTGCCTGTGATCCGGGACGTGATCAAGTCGGGCACGCCGACTTTCGGCATCTGCCTCGGCCACCAGATGCTGGGGCTCGCCGTCGGCGCTAGAACCAAGAAGATGCATCAGGGTCATCACGGCGCCAATCATCCCGTCAAGGACGAGACCACCGGCAAGGTCGAGATCACCTCGATGAACCACGGCTTTGCGGTGGACGAGACGACGCTGCCGAAGGGCGCGACGCAAACCCACATCTCGCTGTTCGACGGCTCCAATTGCGGCATCCAGCTCGACGGCAAGCCGGTGTTCTCGGTGCAGTACCACCCCGAGGCCTCACCCGGCCCGCGCGACTCGCACTATCTGTTCCAGCGCTTCGCCGACCTGATGCGGCAGAAGAAGAGCGCGTAAGGCGCGTTCATCCCTGATACTTCACGACAAAAGCCCGGGCTCGCCCCGGGCTTTTCGTCATTCCGGGGCGCGCGTAGCGCGAGCCCGGAATCCATCTGGCAACAGACTCTGCAGCGAGATGGATTCCGGGTTCGACGCTGCGCGTCGCCCCGGAATGACGGTGGAACGAGGAACACCGTTTCGCTCCTCTCGTTGATTCCTGCTACCCTTGCACCGGAGCCCAGGCATGTCCGTCGTCCGCGACAAGGCCGAGCCGCTCGCCATCGTGTTCGAGGATGACGGTCTCGTGCCGAACAACATCCTTCCGTTCCTGGTCTACCAGGGCGCGGTGAAGCTCGACCCGAAGCGCCCGGAAGAGACGATCGAACTTCTGTTCGAAGCGAACGGCTGGGGCGGGACGTGGCGCAACGGCGTCTACGATTATCTGCATTATCATGCGACGGTGCATGAGGTGCTCGGCGTCGCGCGCGGCAGCGCCCGCGTCCGCTTCGGCGGCGACCATGGCCAGGAGCTTCAGATCCAGGCCGGCGACGTTGCGATCCTGCCCGCCGGCACCGGGCATCAATGCATCAAGGCGAGCGATGATTTCTGCGTGATCGGCGCCTATCCACCGGGCGCGAAGATGGAGATCACGCGGGCAACGCCGGAGAATCATGCCAAAGCGCTGAAGACGATTCCACACGTCGCGCTGCCGCCGGCTGATCCCGTGACGGGGAAGGATGGGGCATTGATGCGGTTGTGGCGGTAACTGCGAGCGCGGCGCAGCGGTGCGGTAGGGTGCGCAAAGGCGCGCCGTTGCGCGCCGTGCCCACCGCTCCATCCGTACAATCCAGTTGGTGGGCGCGCTTCGCTTTGCCCACCCTACCGCCCTGTGTCCTACGCTTCGTTGCCACCTTCCTGCCGGGTCGCTTCGAACAGGAACCAGGTCCGCCGCTCGGTCTCGTCGATGAAGTTTTCCAAAATGCTGGCGCTGGCGACGTCGCCGGCCTCGTCGCAGACATCGTGCGCCTTGCGCATCGCGGCCGCGACGAGCTTGTTGTCCTGCATCAGCTCGCGCAGCATCTCGCGCGGCGGGACGTAGTCCTCGTTGTTGTCCTTGATGGTCTGGAGCTTTGCGACCTGGCCGATCGACTTCAGCGTGGTGCCGCCGATCTTGCGGACACGCTCGGCGAGCTGGTCGGTGGTGGCGAAGATCTGGTCGGACTGCTCGTCGAGCAGCAGGTGGTAATCCCGGAAGTGGCGCCCGCTGATGTGCCAGTGGAAATTCTTGGTCTTGAGATAAAGCGCGAAGGCGTCGGCCAGAAGCACGTTGAGCGCCTCCGAGACTTTCTTGACCCCGTCGGGCGACAGATCGGTGGGGGTATCGAGTTCGGGCGAGACCTTGTTGTTGGTTTTGCTCACGGGAGACCTTCCTGTTAGGACGCGGACATTGACGGCGCGCCGTCGCACCCCTAACGCAAGGCGGAAAGCGCCGGTTCCTCTATCGGAACCGTTTGGCCGGGACCTTCGAATACCATGGACGATTGGATCGATTATTACGACTCGACGCATACGATCTATGTCAGCAAGCTGCATCGCGACTTGCACTTCCAGATCATTGCGCGGGACATCATCGGCTACATCCCCTCGCCCGATGCGACGGTGCTGGACTATGCCTGCGGGGAAGCGCTGTCGGCGAGCCAGGTGGCAGCCGCCTGCGGCAAGCTGATCCTGGCCGAGCCCGCGCCCGGCGTGCGCGGCCGGCTGATCGCGCGCTTTGCCCCGAACACCAAGATCCGCGTCCGCTCGCTCGACGACGTCCGCAAGATGCAGGACCAATCGATCGACCTCGTCGTGATGAACTCGGTCGCGCAATACATGACGCCGGACGAGCTCGATGCGGCGCTTTTGAACATCCGCCGGATCCTGAAACCCTCCGGCAAGCTGGTGCTCGGCGATATTCTCCAGCCGCAGGTCGGCATGGCCAGGGACGTGATGGCGCTGCTCGGCTTCGGCCTGCGCCACGGCTTTCTGAAGGACGCGCTGATCGGGCTGATCAGCACCGCACTGTCTGATTATCGCCAGCTGCGCTCGAAGATCGGGCTGCAGCGCTACAGCGAGGACGAGGTCGCGGCCAAGCTGAAGGCGGCGGGCTTCGCGGCCCAGCGCGCCCACAGCAATATCGGCCACAACCGCTGGCGCATGACCTTCATCGCCAGGCCGCCTCTGATCCGTTAAGCATAACAATTAGCCGTTGTGGCTTGTCGCACTGCAATCGGTAATGATCGCCGCGGCCCGGTGGCGGAAGCGTCTACGCGAGGGCGGTGCAACGCTCTACATCCTGGTTCAAATCCAGGCCGGGTCTCCAGCCTTCGCTGCTACCGCAGCTTCGGCTCGGCAAGCCAGCCTTGCCGCGCCATAGCTCGCAGAGCGGCGGCGGGGCAACCGTCTCATTTTCGGTCGACCTCGATCAAGTCGCAGCCGGACACGAGCGGAAGCCGGTCGGCATCCTTGGCTGCGGAGCTGAGCACCGCATCGAGCAAGCCCGGGAAGCGCGCCTCCAGATCCTCTCGTCGCAGCCGCATGAAGCGGTTGGTGCCGGCGATGCGCGTCTGCATCAGGCCGCATTCGCGCAGCTTGGCGAAGTGATAGGCGAGGTTGGACTTGCCGCTCAGCGCGCTGAAGTCGCTGCAGCGGAGCTCGCTGCTGACACGTTCCTGCTGGGCGAGCTGGTAGACGATCGCCAGACGGATCGGATCGCTCAGGCAATCCAGGACTATCGGCAGTTCGATCTGCTCGCGGGTGGGATGGTGCGGCGTGCGGCTCATGGTCCGGGAATCATAGCGATGCGACCGCAATGTTCAATAGTTCTTGAACCAATTGACAGCGAAATCGCCTCGTTCGATAGTTCAATGAATCTTGAACATAGGGATCATCTCCAATGAGCGTGTTCTGGCTGGCCCTGGCGGCCTTCGCGATCGGCACTGAAGGCTTTGTCATCGCTGGGCTTTTGCCGGCGATCGCCACCGACCTGTCGATTTCCGTCTCGGCCGCGGGCCAATTGGTCACGGCCTACGCCCTCACCTATGCGGTGGGCTCGCCCATCCTCGCGGTGGCATTCAACAATATCGATCGCCGGACCGTGCTGGCATTGGCGCTTTCGACCTTCATCGCCGGCAACCTCGCCGCGATGGTCGCGTCCAACTATGCCCTGCTGCTGGCCGCGCGGATGCTGATGGCGCTGGGCTCGGGGCTGTGCATGCCGACGGCGCTTGCCGTCTCCGTGGCGGTCGCCGCGCCCGAACGGCGCGGCCGCGCGGTGGCGCTCGTCACCACGGGCCTCACGGTTGCGACCGTGGTCGGCGTTCCCTTCGGCAATCTCGTCGGCAGCCTGTTCGGCTGGCGTGCAACCTTTGCCATGGTCGCCCTGATCGGCGCCGTTGCGCTCGCCGGCCTGCTGCTCGGGCTGCCACGCGGCCTGCCGCGCAATACGGCCTCTCTCGGCGAGAGGCTGGCGGTGGCGCGCCATCGCAACGTTGTGGTCGCGCTGCTGATCACGATGTTGTGGGCCCTGGGCGGCTTCACGGTGTTCACTTATTTCGCAGTCCCGCTGCGCGGCCTCGGCTTCGACGCCTCGCAGATCAGCCTTGCTCTGCTGGTGTTCGGCGGCGCGGCGGCGATCGGGAACATGTTCGGCGGCGTCTTGGCCGACCGGCTCGGCACGCTCGCGACCGCAGGCCTCGGGCTCGCCGGCATGGCGGGCGCCCTGATCCTGCATTCGCTGGTCCTGAAGCTGATGCCCGCACAGGCGCATTATGCGGTGCTCGGCACGATCTTCCTCTGGGGCCTCTCGGGCTGGGCGTTCTATCCAGCCCAGATCGCCAGCATCATCCGGATCGAGCCGCAGGCCTCGATGATCGCGCTCTCGCTCAACGCCTCGTCGATGTATCTCGGCTTCGCCATCGGTGGAGCGCTCGGCGGCGCCGTGCTGGCCACCCTGTCGCCCACCGACCTCGGCTGGATCGGTGGAACGAGCGTTGCGGCCTCGCTTCTGGTGCACCTCGCCCGCGGCTGGCAGGCACGGCCAAAACCGGTCAAAATTGCCGGTTGATGGGCGTTTTTCGGGGTTTCGCCGCCCCGAAAACTGGTCTAAGACCCACCCGCGCGCGAGGGAAGACCCCGCGCTCTCGCAAAAGGGACGCGCGGCAAGCGCGCCCTTTTTTTGTGCCCAAATTCCACTTCGGCGAGAGTTGATGCCCAAACGTACAGACATCACCACCATCCTGATCATCGGCGCCGGCCCCATCGTGATCGGCCAGGCCTGCGAGTTCGACTATTCCGGCACGCAGGCGGTGAAGACGTTGAAGGAAGAGGGCTATCGCATCGTCCTCGTCAATTCCAACCCGGCCACCATCATGACCGACCCGGAATTGGCGGATGCGACCTATATCGAGCCGATCACGCCCGAGATCGTCGCCAAGATCATCGAGAAGGAACGTTACGTCATTCCCGGCGGCTTCGCGCTGCTGCCGACCATGGGCGGCCAGACCGCGCTGAACTGCGCGTTGTCGCTGCGCCGTCAGGGCACCCTGGAGAAGTTCGACGTCGAGATGATCGGCGCCACCGCCGATGCCATCGACAAGGCCGAAGACCGCCAGCTGTTCCGGGAGGCCATGACCAAGATCGGGCTCGAGACGCCGAAGTCGCGGCTCGCCAACGCCTCCGCCCTGAAGAAGTCTTTCCGCGACAAGCACCAGGCCGAACGCGAGAAGCTGTCAGGCGCAGCTCTCGAAGAGCACGATCGGCAATGGACGCTGGGCGAAGGTGACCGCCGCAAGCGCTACCAGGAATACGCCTTCGGGCAGGCCATGATGGCGCTGTCCGAGATCGGCCTGCCCGCGATCATTCGTCCCTCCTTCACCATGGGCGGCACCGGCGGCGGCATCGCCTACAACAAGGAAGAGTTCCTCGACATCATCGAGCGTGGCCTCGACGCGTCTCCCACCAACGAAGTGCTGATCGAAGAATCCGTGCTCGGCTGGAAAGAGTACGAGATGGAGGTGGTGCGCGACAAGAAGGACAATTGCATCATCGTCTGCTCGATCGAGAACCTCGACCCGATGGGCGTGCACACCGGCGATTCCATCACCGTGGCGCCGGCGCTGACGCTGACGGACAAGGAATACCAGATCATGCGCGACGCCTCGCTGGCGGTGCTGCGCGAGATCGGGGTCGAGACCGGCGGCTCCAACGTGCAGTTCGGCGTCAATCCCGAGGACGGCCGCATGGTCGTCATCGAGATGAATCCGCGCGTGTCGCGCTCCTCCGCGCTGGCCTCGAAAGCCACCGGCTTTCCGATCGCCAAGGTCGCCGCCAAGCTCGCGGTCGGCTACACGCTCGACGAGATCGCCAACGACATCACCGGCGGCGCAACACCGGCCTCGTTCGAGCCGACCATCGACTACGTGGTCACCAAGGTGCCGCGTTTTGCCTTCGAGAAATTCCCGGGCGCCTCGACCACGCTGACCACCTCGATGAAGTCGGTCGGCGAAGTCATGGCGATCGGCCGCACCTTCCAGGAAAGCCTGCAAAAGGCGCTGCGCGGGCTCGAGACCGGATTGACCGGGCTCGACGAGATCGAGATCGAGGGCCTCGGCCGCGACGACGACAAGAACGCGATCCGTGCCGCGCTCGGCACGCCGACGCCGAACCGCATTCTCCAGGTCGCCCAGGCCATGCGGCTCGGCTGGTCGAACGAAGACATCTTCAACTCCTGCAAGATCGATCCGTGGTTCCTTGCCGAGATGCGCGGCATCGTCGAGATGGAGGAGAAGGTCAGGAAGAACGGCCTGCCTGGCAATGCTTTCGGCATGCGCACCCTGAAGGCCATGGGCTTCTCCGACGCGCGGCTCGCCGTGCTGGCCGAGACGACTGAGGCCGAAGTCAAGGCGAAGCGCCACGCGCTCGGCGTTCACCCGGTGTACAAGCGTATCGACACCTGCGCGGCCGAGTTCGCCTCGCCGACCGCCTACATGTACTCGACCTACGAGGCTCCGTTCGCGGGTCTACCCGCGGACGAGAGCACGCCGTCCGACAAGAAGAAGGTCATCATTCTCGGCGGCGGTCCCAACCGCATCGGCCAGGGCATCGAGTTCGATTATTGCTGCTGTCACGCCTGCTTCGCGCTGCATGACGCCGGCTACGAATCCATCATGGTCAATTGCAATCCCGAGACGGTGTCGACCGATTACGACACCGCCGACCGGCTCTATTTCGAGCCGCTCACCGCCGAGGACGTGCTGGAGATCATCGCCAAGGAACGCAGCAAGGGCACGCTGCACGGCGTCATCGTGCAGTTCGGCGGCCAGACGCCGCTGAAGCTGGCGCGCGCGCTGGAAGCCGCCGAAGTGCCGATCCTCGGCACCTCGCCCGACGCCATCGACCTCGCCGAAGACCGCGACCGCTTCAAGCGCGTGCTCGACAAGCTTCGCCTCAAGCAGCCGAAGAACGGCATCGCCTATTCGGTCGAGCAGGCCCGCCTCGTCTCCGCCGATCTCGGCCTGCCGCTGGTGGTGCGCCCGTCCTACGTGCTGGGCGGCCGCGCGATGCAGATCATCCGCGAGGAGAACCAGCTCAACGACTATCTGCTCGGCACGTTGCCGGAGCTGGTGCCGGCCGACGTCAAGGCGCGCTATCCCAACGACAAGACCGGGCAGATCAACACCGTGCTCGGCAAGAACCCGCTGCTGTTCGACCGCTATCTGTCTGACGCCACGGAAATCGACGTCGACTGCCTCTGCGACGGCAAGGACACCTTCATCGTCGGCATCATGGAGCACATCGAGGAAGCCGGCATCCATTCCGGCGACAGCGCCTGCTCGCTTCCGCCGCACTCGCTCGATGCGAAAATGATCGAGGAGCTGGAGCGGCAGACCCGCGAGCTCGCGCTCGGCCTCGACGTCATCGGCCTGATGAACGTGCAATACGCCATCAAGGATGGCGAGATCTACGTGCTCGAGGTCAATCCGCGCGCCTCGCGCACCGTGCCGTTCGTCGCCAAGGTGATCGGCACGCCGGTCGCCAAGATCGCCGCGCGCATCATGGCCGGCGAGAAGCTCGCCGATTTCAGGCTGAAGAAGGCGACGCTCAAGCACGTCGGCGTCAAGGAATCGGTCTTCCCGTTCGCACGCTTCCCCGGCGTCGACACCGTGCTCGGCCCGGAGATGCGCTCGACCGGCGAGGTGATGGGCATCGACCGCTCGTTTGCGGTGGCCTTCGCCAAGAGTCAGCTCGGCGGCGGAACGCGGGTGCCGCGCAAGGGCACGGTGTTCGTCTCGGTGCGCGAAAGCGACAAGACGCGCATTGCGGATGCCGTCCGCGAATTGCATTCGCTCGGCTTCAAGGTGCTGGCGACCTCGGGCACCGCACGCTTCCTGACCGACCAGGGCATCCCGACCGAGAAGGTGAACAAGGTGCTGGAGGGGCGGCCGCACATCGTCGATGCCATCACCAATGGCGACGTCCAGCTCGTCTTCAACACCACCGAAGGCCCGCAGGCACTGGCCGACAGCCGCTCGCTGCGGCGCGCGGCCCTCTTGCATAAAGTGCCATATTACACCACTCTTTCCGGGGCCGTGGCGGCCGCGCAGGGCATCCGCGCCTATCTGGGCGGGGACCTTGAGGTTCGTACCCTGCAGAGCTACTTTTCGGAAACCTGATCGCTAGTGGCAGCGAAGCTTCCGCTAAGTGATTGGCAATGAAGCCACAATGGCCGGAGGAACTGTCCGGCCAGGTGGCAGTTCTGTTCCGGCGCGAAAGCCCATATCTGTCAAGGTCCGGCAGCCCCTCTTTGGGCTCTGGAGGACTGACGAATCAAGGTTGCGGCGCCCATCCGCATTCTGGGGCGCACGATCGAAGGACGAGAGAGACGATGGAAAAGGTTCCGATGACCCAGGCCGGCTTTGTCGCGCTCGGGGAAGAATTGAAGCAGCGCCAGTCCGTGGACCGTCCGCGGATTATCGAGCATATCGCCGAGGCGCGCTCGCACGGAGACCTGTCGGAGAACGCGGAATATCATGCCGCGAAGGAAGAGCAGTCGCACAATGAGGGCCGCATTGCCGAGCTCGAGGACAAGCTCGCGCGCGCCGACATCATCGACATCTCCAAGCTCTCCGGCGACACCATCAAGTTCGGCGCCACCGTGACGCTGGTCGATGAGGACACCGAGAAGAAGACGGTGTGGCAGATCGTCGGCGAGGTCGAGGCGGACGCCAAAAAGGGCCGCATCTCGATCACCTCGCCGCTCGCACGCGCCTTGATCGGCAAGAAGAAGGGCGCCACGGTCGAGGTCAACACGCCAGGCGGCGCCAAGGCGTACGAGATCACCAAGGTGGAGTGGCGGTAAGGATTTGCCGCTGCGCTGACGTTTCGAAAGGCCGCGCGACGCGCGGCCTTTTTGTTTCAGCGGGTTGCTGGGGTTGTGGTGGACACACGCTCTCACCACACGTCCTCGCGAGTGCAGCGAAGCAATCCAGACTGCCGCTGCGGAAAGACTCTGGATTGCTTCGCTGCGCTCGCAATGACGGAGTGTGGAGCAACAACACGCAACAATCTCATGTCCCGGACGCGCTGCAGCGCCTTTGGCGTTGCTGCGCAGAGCCGGGATCCAGAAAGCAGTGTGTCACGCGGTGATAAGATGGGCCCCGGCTCTGCAGCGCATCGCCGAAGAGCGCTGCGCTGCGTCCGGGGCACGAGAACGCGCGCGCTATCGCCGCCCCTTCACCTCCAGCGGCACGGCCGCCTCGTATTTCGAATTGTGCAACACCAATGACGTGCGCACGTTGCGGACATGCGGCGCCGCGGTCAGGTGCGTCACGAAATCCTGGAAGGTCGCCATGTCGGGGGCGACGCATTTCAGGATGAAATCGACCTCACCGGACAGCATCCAGCATTCCCGCACCAAAGGCTCGGCGCGGACGAACTCCTCGAACGCGCGCAAATCCGCCTCGGCCTGACTGGACAGGTGCACGGCGGCAAAAACGGTGACGTCGAAGCCCAACTTGCGTGCGTCCAGGAGGCCGCGATAGCCGTGGACATAGCCCTCCTCCTCCAGCGCCCGGACGCGGCGCAGACAGGGGGGCGGCGAGATGCCGACGCGTTTGGCCAACTCGACATTGGTGATTCGACCGTCGGCCTGAATCTCGGCGAGAATTTTCAGGTCGATCTCGTCTAGGTTCCGCGACACGTGATTGGAACTCCTGGCCTTTGCGGCGGTATTGGATGATTTGTCGAAATCCTCATAGCCTAACCCGCACAGCTAGCGCAATTTTATTGCGCGTGCAGCGCAATCGACTTTTGTTCCCTGTTGGAAAAATCCGCCGAGAGGGAATGCAATTCTTGCATGGCTCGCCAGAAGGCTTAGATTAGCTCTGATATTTCAGCGCCTCCGCGAGGCCTCCCGGCACATTCCGCGCCCGCGCTGCAAATCCCCCGTGAAAGGCGTCCATCGAAATGTCCGCTCCTGTTCATGCAAAGGTCGTCATCATCGGCTCCGGCCCGGCCGGCTATACCGCCGCGATCTACGCCGCGCGCGCGATGCTGGAGCCGATCCTGATCCAGGGCATCCAGCCCGGCGGACAGCTCACCATCACCACCGACGTCGAGAACTATCCCGGCTTCGCCGACGTGATCCAGGGCCCCTGGCTGATGGAGCAGATGGAGAAGCAGGCGGTCCATGTCGGCACCAAGATCGTCACCGATCTGGTCACCAAGCTGGAGACGGCGCGGCGGCCGTTCCGCCTCACCTGCGACAGCGGCGACGTCTATCTCGCCGAGACCGTGATCCTGGCCACCGGCGCGCAAGCGCGCTGGCTCGGGCTGCCGTCGGAAGCCAAGTTCCAGGGCGGCGGCGTGTCGGCCTGCGCCACCTGCGACGGCTTCTTCTACCGCGGCAAGGAGGTGATCGTGGTCGGCGGCGGCAACACCGCGGTCGAGGAAGCCCTGTACCTCACCAACCATGCCTCGCAAGTCACGATCGTGCATCGTCGCGATCACTTCCGGGCCGAGCGCATCCTGCAGGAGCGTCTGTTCAAGCATCCGAAGATCAAGGTGATCTGGGACGCCGCCGTCGACGAGATCTGCGGCACCGAGAACCCCAACAAGGTCACCCATGTCCGGCTCAAGAACGTCAAGACCGGCGCGCTCACGGACGTGAAGGCCGACGGCATCTTCATCGCCATCGGCCATGCGCCGGCGACCGAGCTCGTCCAGGATCAGGTCAAGCTGAAGCCCTCGGGCTATATCGAGGTCGCCCCGAACTCGACCGCGACCTCGGTGCCTGGCCTGTTCGCCGCCGGCGACGTCGCCGACGAAACCTATCGCCAGGCCGTGACGGCCGCCGGCCTCGGCTGCATGGCCGCACTCGAAGCCGAACGTTTCTTGGCCCTTCGCGCCAGCGAGCGCGCGGCAGCGGAATAGAATCATGCCCCGAACACGCGACGGATTTACGGATATGGACTGGGACAAGCTGAAGGTGTTTCACGCCGCGGCGGAAGCGGGCAGCTTCACGCATGCGGGCGAGCAGCTCGGCCTGTCGCAATCGGCGGTATCGCGCCAGGTCTCGGCGCTGGAGCAGGAGCTCTCGGTCTCGCTGTTCCACCGCCACGCCCGCGGCCTGATCCTCACCGAGCAGGGCGACCTGTTGTTCCGCACCGCGCATGACGTGTTCATGCAGCTGCAGGCGGCGCGCGCCAAGCTGACCGACAGCCGCGAGCGGCCGAGCGGCGATCTCAAGATCACCACCACGCCCGGCGTCGGCATCAACTGGCTGATCCCGCGGCTCGGCGAATTCACCGCGCTCTATCCCGAGATCCGCATCTCGTTGATCGTCACCGACGAGGAGCTCGATCTGTCGATGCGCGAGGCGGACGTTGCGATCCGCACCCGCAAGCCGACGCAGCCGGATCTGATCCAGCGCAAGCTGTTCGCGATGGGCTTCCACGCCTATTGCTCGCCGGAATACATCAAGCGCTTCGGCACGCCGCGCACGCTGGAGGAGCTCGACTCCCACCGCATCATCACGCTGTCGGACGGCAACTTCGCGCCGCACCTGCAGAACCGCAACTGGCTGATCGAAGCCGGGCGCAACGGCTCGGGTCCGCGCGAAGCCTATTTCAAGGTCAACAACATCCTCGGTCTCGTGCGCGCCTGCGCGCAGGGCCTCGGCATCGCCGCCCTGCCCGATTACCTGGTCGAGGAGCAGAGCAAGCTCGTGCAGCTGTTCGGCGAGTCGGATTCGATCCAGCTCGACACCTACTTCGTCTATCCCGAGGAGTTGAAGACGGTCGCGCGCGTGCAGGTGTTCCGCGACTTCGTGGTGAGCAAGGCGCAACGCTGGCCGTCCTGATTTCCGCATGACTGACATGCGGCCTCGGCGGTTGCTGCAAGGCGCTCGGCAAGCTCATAATGTTTGCACGCTGAGCCTTCGCGTTGCGCATTTGTCCCCCTCCTCCAGTGGCGCGGGAGTTCAGTAATCCCTCTTGGAAGGTGATTGTGTCGGCCTCACGTGGCCAATACCTAAGCCGGGCCCTCGGGTCCGGCTTTTTTTCGTCAAAATGTGGCTTCGCGCTCCGCGTGTATTGACAGTTCCACCTATCCCCCGCATCATTTCCGAATGATCACGAAGTCGTGCGCAATCTCGTTCGAGGCCATCGTCTCGAAAAAAGGCCCCCATCCCGGGGCCTCGGATCTTTGCGCGCATTAGCTGACTTCGTCATCGCTGCAAATCTTCGAAAACCCCGCCGCCTGGACGGGGTTTTTTCATGTGCCCTCCGTCTCAGGCTTTTTCCCGAGAAGGAGATGGAAACATGACCGGACTACGAGATCATTTGCACGGGCTGTGGCTGCCGCTGGTGACGCCGTTCCAGGACGGCGCGCTGGATGAGAGGTCGCTGCGGCGGCTGACCCGGCACTACGGCGCGCACGGCATCGACGGCTTCATCCTGGGCGCGACCTCCGGTGAAGGCATGACGCTGCGCGCGGCCGAGCTCGAACGTCTCGTCGCCGTGGTGCGGGAGGAGATGGCGGCCGGCGGCTGCAACCTGCCGATCTGCCTCGGTCTGTCGGGCGCGGACACCTCGCGTCTGCAGGAGCGCCTCGACGAGACCGCGGACTGGCCGATCGACGGTTACCTGATCGCCAGCCCCTATTATGTGCGGCCGTCGCAGCGCGGCCTGCTGGCGCATTTCGAGACGCTCGCCGACCATGCGGCATGGCCGATCGCGCTCTACAACATTCCCTATCGCTGCGCGGTCAACATCACCAACCAGACCATGCTGCGGCTGGCCGAGCACAAGAACATCATCGGCCTGAAGGATTGCGGCGCGAGCCGCGAGCAATCGATCGCGCTCTTGCGCGACCGGCCGAAGGACTTTCGCGTGCTCACTGGCGAGGACGCCAATTATCTCGAGGCGCTCGGTGACGGCGCCGACGGCGGCATCGTGCTGTCAGCCCATGTCGAGACCGCGACGTTCGCAGCCGTGTACACGGAGGCGAAGCGCGGCAACCACGATGCGGCGCTGGCGCGCTGGCACGAGGTCGCCGAGCTGACGCGGCTGTTGTTCGCCGAGCCGAGCCCCGCGCCGGCGAAGTACTGGCTGTGGCGATCAGGCCTGATCGACAGCCCGGAGGTGCGCCTGCCGATGGTGGAAGTGAGCAGCGAGCTCGCGGCAACGATCGATCGCGAGATCGAGCGACGGATGAAGGTCGCGGCGTAGCGGCTTGCTTCGCCTCTCCCCGTAAGAACGGGGAGAGGGAGCGAGAGCGCTGCGCGTGGTTAACCGCGCCCCAACGGCCTTCGCAGCTGCCGCAATCCGCATCCACGTCTCGTTTACGCGACCGCGCCTATCGTTCTCTTCAAAGTCACCGAAGGGGGAATGACCATGGGGTATCGCAACCGGCCTACGGCCGCGAGCCAGTTCGCGCCCGCCGATCTCTTGCGGGGAATTCTCGTCGTCTCGTCGTTCGGGTTCTGGGCCGTGATGCTCGGCCTGATGCCGGTGTTGCTGTTTCGCGTCTGGCTGGTCGGCTGAGGCCGGCGCGCGGGATGGTTAATCCGTGGTAGCGCCTGTGTTCAAAATCCACTGGTCGATGCGATCCGGATCTTAAAACATCGCTGCTATCACTGACGCCCATAAGCGAAGAAATCGCGGGGGCGTTTGTGAATAGTCAGAATGAAGTGGCGTCGCATTTCGACGCAGAACAGCAGGGCTTTACCACCGAGGACATTGTCTGGGCCGTCGGCATCTGGTCGGTGATCCTGACCCTGTCGCCGGTCATCGTGTTCTACATGCTGATGGTGGCGTGAGGGAAAGCCCGGAAACGCAAAACGCGCGGACGTCCCGCGCGTTTTTCGCCGCTCGAAATGAAACAATGAAAAATCAAGCAGCCTGCTTGTGCATTGCGCCGGATGCCGACGCCGTGCCGCGAATAGCCTTCACCGAACGCTCGATCGCCGCCCAGAGCCTTGCGATTTCCTGAGCCGCACGGCTCTCGGCCTGATACTCGCGCGCGCCTTCGCCGTGGCTCAGCGCCATCAGCAAATCCGAACGATTGGTGATCTGGCCGCCCCACACCGGAGCGCGGAATTTCGCCAGGGCTTCGCGGGCGATGGTGACGATCGGGCTTTCGGCTTCGTCGCGCTTGGCCGGAGCACCGTTGAGCACGACCGCGTAGGGCTTGCGCGCCGCGCGGCACATCTGGATGGTTTCCTGCACGGCGTTGACGTCGAACACGCCGGGACGCGCCGGGATGACCACCATGGTGGCGTTCTTGATCGCGTCGTCGACGACGGCCGACAGGTTCGGCGGCGTGTCGATCAACACCCATTCATAACCGTCGCGCTTGGCAGCGGAGACGATGCCGCTGACGGAGTTGACGGCCGCCTTGATCGGCGGCTCGTTGGTGCCGCGCAGCTTGTGCCACAACGTGAGCGAGCCCTGCGGATCGGCATCCACGAGCATGACCTGCTTGCTTGCCTTGATCTGCGCAGCAAGATGTGCAGCCAGGGTACTCTTGCCCGAGCCGCCTTTACGCGATGCAAAAACAATGACGTTCATACCTTCGGCCTCCAGATTGACCCCAGGCCGCGAAAATGAATCACGCCGCTGATTCGGGAAAGAAAAATTTGTCGGGGGCCGCGCGACAGCCACGAAATAACAAGACGTGTTGGCTTTTGAGTCACACTGCTTCGCAGGATAAAGACACGGGCCGCAACGAAAGGCCGCTCGTGGAGGGCGTCTGTGTGTTTTTTGAGCAACGAGGCGGAAAATGAAATGCAACCTTGCCGCGTAAACCCGCCAGCGACTCTTTTCGAGCGCCCACGCGCGTCAATCGGCGAAGGCCTGCCGGCGCTGTGCGAACAAAACGAGTCCGGCGGCCTAGGCGCCTAGCCTTGGCTGGATTTCTTCTTCGCCGCCGGCTTGCTGTTCTTCTTGGCGGTCTTCGGCGCGATGCTGGTCGGCTTGCCGGCACGGGACTGGCCGGGCTCCGGTCCGCGGCGGAAGAACACCGCGCATTGCGGCGAGAGCTGCGCCTTCTTCTTGATCATGCAGGCGGTGATGGCATCGACATTCGGGACGAACTCGCCGCACAGCCGCATCGCATCCGGCGTGCAGGCCTGCTGCTCCTCCTGGGTGTAGGCGAAACCGGCGCGCGGCAGCGCCAGGACGGCCAGGGCAAGCGCGAGGCTTGCAACGGCCGAGGGCTTAGCAAAGGACTTCAAGCGAAACGCCGGCATCGATCCCCCCACATGACGAGTCGGTTACGAATAGTGGGTGAACGGCGGTTCGTTGGCAACCGAGGGGGGATGCGAAAGGTCGGACGTGTGCGGTCTCGGCAACAGGGCGGGGGCGGGCTCCCAGCCGCTGTCGTCGCCCGGCCTTGTGCGCAATTGCGCACTGGACCGGGCGACCCAGTATTCCAGAGACGTCGAACGTTCCCTGAGAGGCCGCGGCGTACTGGATCCCCCGCCTGCGCGGGGGATGACGGCTGTGGGCGGAGAGAGTCTGTGCCCTCAAACAAAGAACTGCGAAAACAACCCCATGCGCAGTAGCCAAGTCATTGCAAACACTCACGTCGCCAAATTTTAGGATTTTTCGAAGCCAGGTTTGACTCGTCGGGCAAAACAGGGGCAAGATGTCACCATCAAAATGCGCGTGGATGGTGCTCGTTCTCCCGCGCTGATCAGAAGCGAGCGGGAGTGGAGGCGATCACATGACGGGGAATGAGGCGGAGCTGCCGCTGTCGGGCGTGACGGTGGTTTCGCTGGAGCAGGCGATCGCGGCGCCGCTGGCGAGCCGGCACCTCGCCGATTGGGGCGCGCGGGTGATCAAGATCGAGCGGCCGGGCACTGGGGATTTCTGCCGCGACTACGATCATGTGATGAACGGCATGTCGAGCCAGTTCGTCTGGACCAACCGCTCCAAGGAAAGCCTCGCCATCGACATCAAGAGCCCCGAAGGGCGCAAGGTGCTCGACGCCCTGCTGCCGCGGGCGGACGTGTTCATCCAGAATCTCGCGCCCGGCGCGGCGGAGCGGCTCGGCCTCGATGCCCCTTCGCTGCTGCGCAAGTTTCCGCGCCTGATCGCCTGTGACGTCTCGGGCTATGGCACGGGCGGGCCCTACAGCGACAAGAAGGCCTATGATCTGCTGGTGCAGTGCGAGGCCGGCGTGCTCGCCATCAACGGCACCGAGGCGGAGCCGGCCAAGGTCGGGCTTTCCGTCGTCGATATCGCCACCGGCATGTACATCCTGAACGGCGTGCTGATGGCGCTGTACGCCCGCGAGCGGACCGGCAAGGGCACGGCGTTCCAGGCCTCGCTGTTCGATTCCATCACGGACTGGATGAGCTATCCCGCGTTCTACACCGAGAGTACGGGCCGGCCGCTGCCGCGCACCGGCGCCAGGCACGCGACGATCGCGCCTTACGGCCCGTTCCGCGTCGGCGACGGAACGACCGTCTTCTTCGGCATCCAGAACGACCGGGAATGGCGGTCGCTGTGCCGCATCGTGCTCGGCGATGCCGCACTTGCCGACGACCTGCGCTTCCGCACCAATCCGCTGCGCATGCAGAACCGCGACGATTTGCAGGCGCATATCGAGCGGCGCTTTGCAGCCATGACCAGCGAGGAGGTGCTGCGGCTGCTGGACGAAGCCGCGATTGCCAACGCGCACCTGAATTCGGTCGAGGCTTTCCTGCAGCATGAGCAGCTGCATGCCCGCGCGCGGGTGAGAAGCGTGGGATCGCCGTGCGGACCGGTGATGAGCTTCTTGCCCGCGCTCACCCTTCCCGGCGTGACGCCGCGGATGGATCCGGTGCCTGATGTCGGCGAGCACAACGCGTCGATCCTCGGCGAACTCGGCCTCGGTGAGGGAACGTGAGAATGGCTTCGCTCCGGCCGACGCGGGCCTATCTCGCCGTTCCCGCGCATCGCGCCCGTCTCGTCGCCAAGGCGGCGGCATCATCGGCGGACGCGGTGTTCATGGACCTCGAAGACGCCGTGCCGGCAGGCGAGAAGGCGCTCGCGCTGGCGGAAGCCGTCCGCGCGCTGTCCTCGCTGGACTGGGGCCACAAGCACGTCGCGGTCAGGCTCAATGCGGTCGACAGCCCGTTCATCGCCGAGGAGATCCGCACCCTGGCGGCCCTGCCCCGGCTGGATGCCGTGATCGTGCCGAAGGCGGAGCGGGTGAGCGACATCGTCGCCATCGCCGATCGCTTCCGCGCAGCCGCGCCGGATCGCGCCGCGCCTGTTACGCTCGAGCTGCTGATCGAGACGGCGCTCGGTCTCGTCAATGTCGACGCCCTCGCCGCCTGCCACGACAGCGTCGCCGCGCTGCATCTCGGCGTCGGCGACCTCGCAGCCTCGCTCGGCGCCCGCACCTCCGACATCGGTATTTCGCCGGATGGCTACCGCCATGTCGGCTCCGCGCAGAGCGGCTACGCCGCCGCGCCGCTCGACCTGTTCGCCTATCCGATGATGCGCCTCCTCGTCGCGGCTCGCGCGCGGGGCCTGCGCGCGATCGACGGCCCCTGCGGCGCGTTCCGCGATGCCAGGCTGACCGAGGCCAGCGCGCAAAAGGCCGCGGCGATGGGCTTTGACGGCAAGCAGGTGATCCATCCCGACCAGATCGAGCCGACGCTGCGCGCGTTCACGCCCTCGGCCGAGGAGCTGGCCCAGGCGCGGCGGGTGGTCGAGGCGATGGAGACTGCCGAGGCGAACGGCCAGGGTGCGGTGACGCTGGACGGCAAGATGATCGACTATGCCAATGTGCGGATGGCGCGCCGGATCATCGAGCTGGGATCGTAGCGGCCTTGAGGCTGAGTCCCCCTGCGGCGCATCCTTCGAGACGCCCGCTTCGCGGGCCCTCAGGATGAGGACGGAGTGCGCGGCAACAGTTTCGAATGCGCAACGATGCAGCTGAGCCTCATCCTGAGAGGCTGCGAAGCGGCTTACTGCTTCGGTTCAGCTCGCGCTTCCAGCCCGCGAAGCTGTGTCCCGACAGTCAAGTCACCGATCTTACGGCCCATGTCCTTTCCGACCTCCGTCGAGAAACGGTAATGGAAACCGGCATAGATGCGGGCATTTGCGACCTCATCGCTATAATCCTGGAGCTTGGTCCATTTGCGAGTCACCCCTGGCGCAGTGGGGCTGGTCATCGTCAGCTCTCCGACCTCGTCGCCCGCGATGGACCGGAGAACCGTGGAAACCGCCGCCGATACGATGCAGTGGGCGCAGGGGTATTCGGGATGCAACGGCGTTTCACCCAGCGGCAACCAGGACGGTTCGCGTGGCGTCATCGGGTTGTGCGTGATGTCCGCATTGCGTATGGCCGTTACAGGACGCCAGAAGTTGTAATGGTACTTCGCATCAAGGACGGCAACGATTGCGTCGTTCGCAGCGATCTCGGTGAGGGCGAAGAGGCGCGAGCAGTCAACGACGTCCATGTGCTTGGCCAAGGCGACCTGCCGGACGATTGGATTGAAGCTGGGAGGCCCGACCAGAAACCAGACTCGTCCGATCGCGGTCTGCTCTGCCGTTCGGGTGGTGCTGTTGCGAGCGCCGAGCTCCCGAATTTCGTTGACGTCTCTGGTCCAGGTCTCGGAATCAAGCGCCGGTGGTGGCGCTGGACGGAATTGTGAGACGGATGTCATGACCCAAGGGGACATTCTTCCAACCGTCGTGCCGATCGGCACCACGGTCGGCACATAGGCCCCCGGGGCTGTATAGGGACGATAGGTCTCCTGGACGTCACTGCCGTCATCCCTGCGCAACGCTATCACGCCGGAAGCGGCAATCTTTCCAAGCTCGATTCCATTCGCCTTTCCCTCCGTGTCCGGAATGCCGGAAAGCGATGCAATCAATGCCGCATCAAGGGCAGATTTCTGGTCCGGATAGATCGTGAGAAGAATGTTGTAAGCCGCAGTCGATGCTGCGGCTTCCTTGGACGTGGAGCGGTCTGCTACGAGATCCAGCTTGTATGGCGTGTATCGCCTGTCGATCGCGTTGACGGCCTCGAACATGGCAACGTGAAGCATCGACATCGTGCGGGCCTGTGGCACAGGCAGCACCTTCTTTTCGGCGGCAATCGCATCTGCTTTCGCGTTCCAGTCCATGATGACATCGGCACGCGCAGTGCCGATGCAGACTGCAAGAGTGGCGACGATCAGGAATGGAGATTTCGTTGCAAGAAACGTCTTCATCTTCATGCTCCTCGTTGTTTCAACAGAGAGCGACATCTTGTACGGATGAGCCGCGCAAGAACGTAGAAGTGCAGAACGATCTTAAGATTGCAGCAAGCCCGCTGCTGTGAAACAGCTTACACTGTCCTCGCTTTCGCCGAAAAAGAGTTTGAGGTCGCGCCCCAAAGAGTAAGATCGACTGCCTTACGTGATGCACGACCTGCAATCTCGGCAGTCTTCGAACAATCATCACACCCTTTGCGCACTCGGGCTCGCCGCCGGCGCTGATCAAGCTCGGCATCTATTTCGTCTCGCGCGAGGTGAAGAGCGAGCGGCTGAGCATTTTGGTGATGCGTGCCGCTCCAGCTTTCGGCAATGCCAGTCGCTGCGTTCGTCTGGCAAGATTGCTCGACCCGGCCGCCGGCGTCATCGTGCTGTTCGCGGCGATGCCGACCGGCGCGAACGCGTACATTTTTGCTGTGCTGTATCAGCGGCTGGTGAACCCGGTGTCGGGCGCAGTGGCGCTGGGGACGCTGCTGGCGGCGGTGACGTTGCCGGTGGTGGTGCAGGTGGTAGCGAGGTGAGGTAGCGCCGCGCCGACAGAAACTCAGCTGCCGGGTTTACAATGCTCGGCATCACCAACCGACGGCGAGCATTTTGACTCTGGCCTAGGCAGCCCAGTCCATGATCGCGTCGATGAAGGTCTTGGCCTGGCGGATCGCGTCGAGCCTCGTCGCACAGACACCGACCGACACTGTTCGGCCCTTTCCGACAGTCCACTTCCAACCAGCTGGGTAGCTCATTTCAACGATTGTGAAGCTTACGCCGCGATGTTCCACGGAGAACCTCCGCTAACATGTTGCTGTGTCTGAAAAGGCTACTCCAAACGGCAAATTTGTCCAGCCGAACGCAGGCCCACAATCCGCTCGCGCGGCTTGGATATAAGCGTTCAGGAGAGCGGAGACTTTCCGGGAAACTCAAGCGGCTCGCATAGCACTGCGCGGGATTACGGCGACAGGAGTTGCGGTGACAAAATCGATGTTGCCCGATGTTGAGTTTCTTGCACTGTCACCGAAATAGTGTCCGGCGCAGTGGCGCTGGGGACGCTGCTGCGGCGGTGACGTTGCCGGTGGTGGTGTGGCTGGTAGCGAGGTGAGGTAGCGCAGCACGGTTCCAATCATTTTGCCTTTGCACGCAAAGGTCGCTAGGCTGCCCCGATACACATTGCAGGGAGGGGCCCATGGCACAGCGCGAAGAGATGCTCGCATTGATCAAGACCGCTTACGACGCGCGCGGCAAGGGCGACATCGAGGGCTTGGTGACGGCTTTTCATCCCGAGGGCCACTTCACCTTGATGGGCGACAAGGGCGCGCTCGAACTGACGGGACGCATGGAGGGGCACCCGACCCTGCGCGCGGCTTTCGCTCAATTCGCTGACACCTTCGGCTTCGAAAGCCGCGAGATCCTGGCTGAACTGGTCGACGGAGATCGCGTCGCAGGTCCATTCCCGGGTCGTCGTTCGCTACAATCCAGGCGGAAAGACTTTCAGCACCGAGATCCTGGACCTGTTCAGATTTCAGGATGGCAAGATCGTCGAGTTGATCGAGTTTGCGGACACGGCGCAGATCAAGGCGGTGATTGCGTGACGGGCGACGATGGATTGAAGCGTCCTCGCGCTACGCCAGATGATGAATGTCAGTCGGCTCCGGTTCTGCACCGGCTGCCGTCAACATCGCGTGGATCTGCCCTCGATGGTGGGTCTGGTGATTGAAGAGTTGAATAGCAACGAGGGTCTTTGGCTTCTCGATCCGAGTTGAACCGTCCCCAGGATACCAAACAAGCATCCCGTTCAGGTCCGCGTCGCGCAACCGCGCTGACCACGCTTCGATGTCCTCGTTCCGTTGCAACCGGAGCGCCTTGAAGGCCTCCCAATCCGACGGATTTGTGAGGGAATGCTTGATGATTTCCTCTGGACGCTCGTTCCCCTTCAGTCGCTCCAGTATCAGGGCATCAGCCCAATAGAGATGGTTCAATGTAGCTGCGATCGACCGGAAGAACGCACCCCGATCCTTCCAGCGATCCTCGTGGCTCAGCCCGTCCGCGGCAGTTACCAAAGAGGCGTTCTGCCAAGTGTTGTAGCGGGCCATAAGGCGGCAGTATTCGGCTGAGATCATTTTCTCAGGGTCCAAAGGTAGGCGATGTTGGTGGCACGCCCCGCGGAATCTGAAGTTTGACGCACTGTCACCGCAATTAGACGATCTTCAATCCGACGAGTTATACTCAGTTTCTCGAAATGAGTATAACTCTCGGAGTCTTGTGCACGGTCATCGTAATTGAGAGTGCTCGGAGAAGTGCCTTAGGCCGGAAATTCATATCTAATGGGTGTGTAGGGCCGTCCAACTTGAAAGCTATAAGCTTCGGATGGATGCCAGGCAGGCGCTTCCGCCAATTCGAAGAACGAGTTGATATCTTCTCGATACTTGAAACCGCTTCGTCCGAACTGAGCAAACAACATCACCGCACAACCGCATAGGGCCTGCAGCGCGTTTATCAGCGTCGCCCGAGGGAACTGGTTCTCCCGATCATGTTTCACTGCCTGGTAAGCATCATACCAAGCCAAGTCTTTCGTCGGTGTCGTGCTGGTTGATCGCCATGCATCGAAAGGCCTGAATGAGCCGAGCCAGGGATAAAATGGAAGCCGAATTGCGTACTCTCGTAGCCTGAGCACATCGGCCAGTTTGACATAGTCTGTTGTACTGTTGGCTCGAACACCGTGCGTCACAAGCACGCCCTTCCAATGTGCCTCCACCTCAGTCGCCGCCAAGATAAGGAGATTGCGTATCTCGTAGCCGAACGCACTGAAGTTGGTTTCCGCTGGATGGATAACCCTGAGGATGGCATCAAGTTGGTAACGAAGTGCAGCAAGTTGGCCACGACTCAGCTCGATGAGAGCGCGCTCGTCATGGTTGGCTGGGTTGCTACCCGGACTTTCTGAGGGATGCTGAGAGTTGGGTCGAGACATCCGGGGGTAATACTGCCCAGGCGCCAAGTCTAGTAGGTGGAACGACCATCTTTCTCTCGTTGCCTTTATTGCATCCAGCGGATCCGTACCTTCCGGTACTTCGGCACTCTCTTGCGCACCGTCGGCTCTTGCGACGACCCGTGCTCCGTCTTCCACAGCCCATAGAGCCGTCGTTCCCGTGGGGTGAAGTCCAAGGTAATACCGCATGCTATCGGGCCAATATCGGTGAGATCGCCAGAATTAAAATCTTGCTACGCCGAGCTTATCATAGGTGATCCATTTCGATGATATTAGGTAATTCCGCAGGGCCGGATTGGAGGGCTCGTCGCGGAGGTCAAGAGTGCGACCCTGAATGAGATGCGCGCAACTACAGGTTAGAAGAGCCCGGGAACCATCGAATCGGGTAGAAAAAGGGGATGACGCCGTTTGAATTGAGCCTCGGACACGAGCTGGAAATCGAGCGGCAGCGCTTCGATAGTGATTGGTTATTCCAGTGGCATAACATTCGCTCCGAAAAGCGGATTGTAGACGTTCCTGATTATCGGGGCGGTCGAATAGCAATAGGCGGCCTCAGGTTTGAGGGCCAGCCCCAGTCGATCTATTGGCAGGCTCTGGGGCGATACATGAGCGGCAAGGTCCACGAGATATTCCAAAGATGGGATCGGGACACCGGCACCTACCCACCAGCGCTGAGGCGATCGTCGTTAGAAGGAACTGAGAAGCTGTTGCGGCAGTTCGTAGCGGCGCTGATGGAGCGCGCGCACTCGACAGATCAAGCCCTCCGTGGAGAAGGTACCCCCAAGACTGACAAGGCCCTAGAAGGCAGCGCCGCACACAGTCACGCCAACGTCGAGATTCTTCGGTTGAAGCAAGCTCACGAGGCTCTGTTACCGGCTGTCAGCGAGTCTCCTAGCGGACCGAATTTTCGTAGCAGGATAATTGAGGCTTTGAATATCAAGCCGGGCATGTTCGGGATGAACATCGATCTCAAGAAGCTATTTTGGCGAGAGAAGAGATAGATGGAGACTTGGCAAAATGATTGCCACCGCTGGTACAGTTGGGTGGGCTCGAACCACCGACCTCCTGTTCCACAGACAGGCGCTCTAACCAACTGAGCTACAACTGCATCCTTGCGAGCCGCGCCTTGGGCTGCCTGAAAAGGCCTGTTGCCTGAGGGGGCTGAACGGGGCGGAAACTAGGTGCAACGGCCCGGTTTGGCAAGGCCGCAAAACCCGATATTTCCCCTCTTAAACACCAGGAAACCAGGTCGATCGGCCGGGCGGGATCACCTCTACCCGGCGGGGAGAGGTGGACGGAGTGCTGGGCGCGAGCGGAGCGAACCCATTCAAAAGAAAAAACCCGGGCCTTTCGGCCCGGGCTTCGCAACTCACACCAATCCGACCGCTCAGGCGGCGGACGGATAGTACTTCGAAGCGCTGGCCTTGATGGGCTCGGCGGTCTCGGCGGCGACGCGCTGGGTGAGCTCGACCAGCTCCTTGGCCTGGGCCTGGTAGGTCTCGAGCTGCTTGCGGGCGTGGCCGGTCCACAGCTCCATCGCTTCCGTCGGCGACTTGGCGCCGAACAGGTGCTGGGCGAAGTCGAGCTGGGCGCTCGAATTGGCCTTCATGAACTCGACCAGCTTGGCGGTGTACTCGCTCGCGCCCTTGGAGGCGGAGGTGAACACGGCCTCGACGGTGCCGTTGTGGGTCTCGGCGGCGTCCTTGAACTTGGCGTAGTTCTCACGGGCCTGCGCCGCGCCCTTCTCGGCGAACGCACGCATCTGCTCGGGAACCTCGAACGGGATGATCGAGGCAGAAAACGGATCAGTCGCACCTGTCATGTTGGTCCCTCACGCTAATTGAAAAAATGGAGTGAGCCTTCTGGCGCGCCCGCCGGCCCCGACCATGGGCCCTCGCATTGAGCGGGAACGAAGACTGGAAACGCGAAACAATTCGAGATGGCTCGCCCAGCGCCAGCAGTATGGCTGCCTATCATGTCAACATTGTGCATCGCAACGCGGCAGCGACGTGCGGTGCGATTTAATCTCGGGGAGGATGAGGTTCCTGGGCTGGGGAACCGGGGGTTGAGGGGCAGGTGGGGCGGCTCTTCAATTCCGCTTGCGGGAGAGGTCGGATCGCCCCGGCGATGCGAAGCATCGTCCGGCGCGATCCGGGTGAGGGCTCTTTCTTCTGGGGGAGTCTTCGTCGTCGAGACACCCTCTCCCCAACCCTCCCCCGCAAGCGGGGGAGGGAGCGCACCTTTGTCGGGGCACTCAGCGCGTCTAACCCGCCGGCCCGGCCCGCACCCTACGAATCCCTTGGATGCAACATCGGCTCGGCTTGCGAGGTGGGCGGGATTAAGGTTATCGCCGCTTGGGGGGCGCTTGCGGGCTTTGGGCCGTGGACCTGGTCGCGCCTTCCGGGCGATACTAACCCTTTCTTAAGGCTGTCATTCCCGGCAGCCGCCACACCTGATGCGTGAGATGCAGCCGGCCTGATGACGCGTTCGGATTTCCAGTTGCGAGGGGTGGGCGATCCGCGGCTGGCCGTGCATGCGACCTCTGCCCTGCCGGCCTGGCTGTGGTCGACCGACGGCGCGCGCGTGCTGTGGGCCAATCCGGTCGGCGCAAAACTGTTCGGCGCGGCCAACAGCGCCGGCCTCGCGGACAAGGTGTTCGGCCCCGCCGACAGCCATCGCCGCCAGGTCGTCAGGCTGGCCCGCCAGCTGCCGGCGAACGGCGCGGTGCGGCTCGAGCGGCTGCGCGGCTTCGGCGCCCGGCTCGGCACTCTGATGACCTGCGGCTGCGCGCGGCTCGATTTTGCCGATGGCGGCCATGCGGTGCTCGTCATCGCGATGGACCCGACGCTGCGCACGATGCCGCTGGTCGAGCGGCTGCATCGGCTGGTCGCCGGCGCCAAGGTGCCGATGGCGGCGTTCGCGCCGGACGGTTTGTTCGTCGGCGCGAGCGAGGCCGCCCACGCCCTGCTCGGCTTTCGCGATCTGTTCGAGGCCGGTCTCGACCGGGCGCGCAACGATGCGCTGGCAAGCGGCCGCGCCGCGACGCCGATCGGCATCGGCCAGATGGTGCTGCAACGGGTCGGCAGCGGCGCCGATGTCGGCCTGGTCGCGCTGATCGAGCCGGGCGCCACCACAGGGGCGCGTGATGCCGCGCCGGAGGTCACGCCCGTCGCACGGCCGGACCCAGTGCCGGATCACGCGCAGCCTGCGCCGCCGGACGAGGCGCCGTCTGCGATCGCGCTGTTCGATGCTTTCGCCGAGCCGGCCGAGGCACCGGTCGAGACGAACGCGCCTGATGTCCCCGAGGCGCCCAAAACTCCGGTTGAAAACCAGCCGCAAGCCATTGTGTCGCCGCAGCCCGCGCCGATCAATGCGGGCATGGTCGAGCCGACTTCGGGCCAGCATTCTTCGGGCCAGCACTCTTCAGGCCATGACTCTTCGGGCCAGCAAGAGCCGGCCGCACCGCGTCAGCATCCGCTGCGCTTCCTCTGGCAGATGGATGAAGAGGGCCGCTTTGTGCTCGGCTCCGATGACTTCATCCGCCTGATGGGCACGCACACCGCCGCCGGCTTCGGCCGCCCCTGGCGCGAGATCGCCGCGGAATTCTCGCTCGATCCCGAGGGGCGCGTGGCCAAGGCGCTCGACAGCAAGGATACCTGGGCCGGCATCACAGTGAACTGGCCGGCCGACGGCGGCGAGCACATTCCGGTCGAGCTCGCGGGCCTGCCGGTCTACGACCGCAACCGCAACTTCGCCGGCTTCCGCGGCTTTGGCGTCTGCCGCGATCTCGATGCGCTCAACCGGCTCGAGGCGCTCAGGCGCTTCGAGCTGCTCGTCGAACCTCTGGCGCAGGATCGCTCCACTGAGGCCGTCGCGCCCGATGCGGCGGCCGAGCCTGAAGCGGCGGCGGAAACAGAGGTTGAGGGCGAAGCAGTGGCGGCGCCGCCGCCGATCGCGCCATCCGAGCCCGAGCCGCAAGCCGAGCCTGACCTGCCCGAGTCCACAAGCGAGACGACTTCACACCCAACCGAACTGGACACGCCCGTGGAAACGCCTCCCAATGTCGTGCCGTTCCGCCCGCACGGCGATGCGCGGTCCCCGACGCTGACGCCGGTCGAGAACAGCGCGTTCAACGAGCTCGCGCGGCAATTGTCCGAGCGGCTCGAACGCGAGCGCGAGAGCATCGCCACCGACGCGGCCGAGCCGGTGGCGGAAATCACAGCCGAAGCGCCAGTGCCCGAGCCGGAGCCGCCGCAGGCTGCAGCCGAGTGGCTGACCGAGCCGGCAATGCCACCGCGCGGGATGAGCGCACGCGACCGCACGCTGCTCGACCTGTTGCCGACGGGCATCCTGATCTATCGGCTCGACCGCCTGCTCTACGCCAATCCAGCCTTCCTCGCGCGCATGGACTATGACAGCCTGACCGCGCTGGAGCACGCCGGCGGGCTGGATGCGCTCTATGTCGAGCCGGGCGTGTCGGCGACCAGCAGCACCTCGCAAGGCGGCACGCCTGTGACGATCAGCGCGGCGGTTGCGAATGGCGACGCACCGCTTCCGACGACGGAAGCGCATCTGCACACCATCGACTGGGACGGCGACGGCGCGCATGCGCTGATCTGCGCGCTGCCGGAGGCGGCACCGATCGCCGCGCCTGCCGTTGCGGAGACCGTGGTGGAAGCAGAATCTGACGCAGCTGACGCAGGTGACGCAGCTGACGCGGAGCCAGCGGCCGGCGAAGCCGAGGCCGAGGATCTCGCCGCCATCCTCGACACCACGGCCGAGGGCATCGTGATGTTCGATGCCGAAGGCAACATCCACGCCTGCAACCGCAGCGCGGAGGCGCTGTTCGGCTATGACGGCGAGGCGCTGCTGCAGCAGAATCTGCTGACGCTGTTCGCGCCCGAGAGCCAGCAGATCGTCGCCGATTATCTGCAAAGCCTGAAGAGCCAGGACATCTCCAGCCTGCTCGATCACGGCCGCGAGGTGCTGGGCCGCGAGAAGAAGGGCGGCGTCATTCCGCTCGCGATGATCATGGGCCGCACGCGCCCCGAAGGGCCGAACTTCTTCGCCGTGTTCCGCGATCTCTCGCACGCCAAGAAGGGCGAGAGCGAATTGACCCAGGCCCGCCGCCTCGTCGACGGTGCGGCGAATGCCAAGGCCGACATGCTGGCGCGGATCAGCCACGAGATCCGCACGCCGCTCAACGCCATCATCGGCTTTGCCGAGGTGATGATCTCCGAGCGCTTCGGCGCACTCGGCAACGAGCGCTACGGCGAATACATGAAGGACATCCGCGCCTCCGGCGAGCGCGTCATCGCCATCATCGACGATTTGCTGGAGCTGTCGCGGATCGAGACCGGCAAGCTGGATCTGAATTTTTCGAATCTGAACCTCAACGACCTGGTCGAAGCCTGCGTGACGGTGATGCAGCCGCAGGCCAATCGCGAGCGCATCATCATCCGCACCTCGCTCGCCCATGCGCTGCCGCAGGTGAGCGTCGATGCGCGCGCGATGCGGCAGATCACCATGAACCTGATCTCGAACTCGATCCGGCTTGCCAGCGCCGGCGGCCAGGTCATCGTCTCGACCGCGCTGACCGACCGCGGCGAGATCGCGCTGCGCATCCGCGACACCGGCCATGGCCTTTCCGAGCGCGAGGTCGCCGCCGCCATGGAGCCGTTCCGCACCCCGCCGCCGGGCGACGCCGCCGACAGCTCGGCACTGAGCCTGTCGCTGACCAAAGCGCTGGTCGAAGCCAACCGCGCGCGGTTCAACATCAAGAGCGCCGGCCATGGCACGCTGATCGAGGTGGTGCTCGCGCCAGCGCTGGCGGGGGCGTAGGGCTCCGCCGTCATTGCGAGCGGAGCGAAGCAATCCAGGCTGCCGCCGCGGAAAGACTCTGGATTGCTTCGCTGCGCTCGCAATGACGAAGGGCACGGCTTGCGCCGTGCCCTTCGCAATTCAGGCGATGATTCGGATCAGCTGTAGATCTCGAACAGGCCGGCGCCGCCCTGGCCGCCGCCGATGCACATCGTCACCACGCCCCACTTGGCCTTGCGGCGGGCGCCTTCCTGCAGCAGATGGCCGGTGAGACGGGCGCCGGTCATGCCGAAGGGATGGCCGATCGCGATCGAGCCGCCGTTGACGTTGTACTTGGCGGGATCGATGCCGAGCTGGTCGCGGCAATACAGGCACTGGCTGGCAAAGGCCTCGTTGAGCTCCCACAGATCGATGTCGTCGATCTTGAGGCCGGTGCGCTTCAGGAGCTTCGGAATCGCGAACACCGGGCCGATGCCCATCTCGTCCGGCTCGCAGCCGGCGGTGGCCCAGGCGACGAAGCGGCCGAGCGGCTTGAGGCCGCGCTTCTCGGCGTCCTTGGCCTCCATCAGCACCACGGCGGCGGCGCCGTCGGAGAGCTGGCTGGCGTTGCCGGCGGTGACGAACTTGCCGGGGCCCTTCACCGGCTCGAGCTTTGCCAATCCTTCCATCGTGGTGTCGGGGCGATTGCATTCGTCGCGATCGACGACGTAATCGACGATCGACTCCGCCTTGGTCTGCTTGTCGACGACCTTCATCTTGGTCTTCATCGGGACGATCTCGTCCTTGAACTTGTTCGCCTGCTGCGCCGCAGCCATGCGGCGCTGCGATTCCAGCGAGAACTCGTCCTGATATTCACGGCTGAGCTTGTAGCGCTCGGCAACGATGTCGGCGGTGTCGATCATCGCCATGAAAATGTCGGGGGCGACCTTGAGCAGCTCCGGGTCGATCGATTCCTTCGGCGAGCCGCCGCCCGGGATCGAGATGCTCTCGACGCCGCCGGCGACGATGCAATCGGCGCCGTCGGAGCGGATCGAGTTCGCGGCCATCGCGATGGTCTGCAGGCCCGAGGAGCAGAAGCGGTTCACCGACACGCCGGCGGTGGTCTTCGGCAGGCCGGCGAGCAGCGCGGCCTGGCGGCCGATGTTCGGCGCGCCATGGGCGCAATTGCCGAGATAGCAGTCCTCGACATAGTCCTTCTCGACGCCGGCGCGGTCCACCGCGTGGTGAATGGCGTGGGCCGCGAGCGACATCGGCGGCGTGATGTTGAACCCGCCGCGGCCGGATTTCGCCAGGCCCGTGCGCGCATAGGAAACGATGACGGCTTCACGCATTGTTTTCTCCCTTGTCGAACGATTTTGAACGGAGCGTAGGTACGAGGCGTTCTGGCGCCATTGGTACACAAAGTCAGGAGGTCGCGGGAAAATAAAACGCCGCCCCCCGGTGAAGGAAGCGGCGTTGTTCCGCGGGTCGGAATATGTCTGTAGAGGGCGAAGGAAATCGACTCCGTCGGCTCGCTGTATCACCTCTCCCCGGCGGGGAGAGGTCGGATTGCTTTGGCGCGCAATTGCGCGCCTGAGCAATCCGGGTGAGGGGCCGCAGCAACCGGTGAGAGCCTAACCCCTTACCCGGATCGCATCTCGCGATGCGATCCGACCTCTCCCTTCGGGAGAGGTGAAGATCAGAACGTCAGCGCCTTGGCCTGCTTGACCTGCGGCAGGGCCTGCACCTTGGCGAGCACGTCGGCCGGTACCACCCCGTCGACCTCGACCAGCGCGATGGCATCGCTGCCGGGGGCGACGCGGCCGAGATGGAAGGTCGCGATGTTGATCTTGGCGTCGCCCAGAAGCCCCGCGAACTTGCCGATGAAGCCGGGCTTGTCCTCGTTGGTGACGTAGATCATCGACTTGCCGAACTCGGCATCGACCCGGATGCCCTTGACGTCGACGAGGCGCGGCTTGCCGTCGTGATAGACGGTACCGGAGACCGAGCGCTCCTGGCGTTCGGTCGCGACGGTGACGGTGATCAGGCTCTCATAGTCGCTCTGGGCGGCGCGGACGATCTCGTCCACCACCATGCCGCGCTCCTTGGCGACGACCGGCGCGGACACGACGTTGACCTCGCCAAGCATCGGGCGCAGCAGGCCCGACAGCACGGCCGAGGTGATCGCCTTGATCTTCATCTCGGCGACGTGGCCCTCATAGGTGATCTCGACCTTGAGGATGCCGCTCTCGGTGAGCTGGCCGGCGAACGAGCCGAGCTTCTCGGCGAGTGCGATGAACGGTTTCAGCTTCGGGGCTTCTTCCGCCGTGATCGAGGGGAAGTTGACCGCGTTCGAGATCGCGCCGGTGAGCAGGTAATCCGACATCTGCTCGGCGACCTGCAGCGCGACGTTCTCCTGCGCTTCCGTGGTGGAGGCGCCGAGATGCGGCGTGCAGATCACGTTGGGATGGCCGAACAGCACGTTCTTGGTCGCGGGCTCCTCGACGAAGACGTCGAAGGCGGCGCCCGCAATGTGCTTGGCGTTGAGCGCTTCGACCACCGCCTGCTCGTCGACGAGGCCGCCGCGGGCGCAGTTGATCAGGCGCACGCCCTTCTTCATCTTGGCGATCGCCGTCGCATCGATGATGTTCCTGGTCTTCTCGGTCAGCGGCGTGTGCAGCGTGATGAAGTCGGCGCGCTTGAGCAGATCGTCGAGCTCGACCTTCTCGACCCCGATGTCCTTGGCGCGCTCAGGCGACAGGAACGGGTCGAACGCGATCACCTTCATGCGCAGGCCAAGCGCGCGGTCGGCGACGATCGAGCCGATATTGCCGCAGCCGACGACGCCCAGCACCTTGCCGGTGATCTCGACGCCCATGAAGCGGTTCTTCTCCCACTTGCCGGCCTGCGTCGACGCGTCCGCCTGCGGGATCTCGCGGGCCAGCGCCAGCATCAGCGTGATGGCGTGCTCGGCGGTCGTGATCGAATTGCCGAACGGCGTGTTCATCACGATGATGCCCTTGGCCGTGGCGGCCGGGATCTCGACATTGTCGACGCCGATGCCGGCGCGGCCGATCACCTTCAGCTTCGTCGCCTTCTCGAGGATCTTGGCGGTCGCCTTGGTCGCGGAGCGGATCGCAAGCCCGTCGTAATTGCCGATGATCTCGGCGAGCTTGTCCTTGTCCTTGCCGAGGTTGGGCTGGAAGTCGACCTCGACGCCGCGGTCTTTGAAGATCTGCACGGCTGCGGGCGAGAGGGCGTCGGAAATGAGAACTTTGGGTTTGGTCATGAGGATGTCTTCCTTCACACCCTCCCCTGGAGGGGGAGGGTCGGCGCGAAGCGCCGGGGTGGGGTGAAGCTGCAACAAAGAAAATCGCCGGTGCGCCGTGTGGAGAGATCACCCCACCCGCCGCACCTGACGGTGCGTCGACCCTCCCCCTCCAGGGGAGGATAAGAACTTACGCTGCCTTGGCGAGCGTGGCCTTGGTTTCGGCGAAAGCCCAGTCGATCCACTGCGTCAGCAGCTCGACGTCCTTTGCTTCCACCGTGGCGCCGCACCAGATGCGCAGGCCCGCGGGCGCGTCGCGGTAATAAGCGAAGTCGTAGCCCGCGCCTTCCTTCTCGACGAGGGCCACCAGCTTCTTGCTGAACTCCGCCTGCGCGTCCTCGGAGAGCGAGGTGATCGCGGGATCGGTGAACTTCAGGCACACCGAGGTGTTGGAGCGGATCGAGGCGTCCTTGGCGAGGAAGTCGATCCAGGGCGTCTTCGCCTTCCAGTCGGCGAGCACCTTGGTGTTGGCGTCGGCGCGCGCGATCAGCGCCTTGAGGCCGCCGATCGACTTGGCCCAGTTCAGCGCATCGAGATAATCCTCGACGCAGAGCATCGACGGCGTGTTGATGGTCTCGCCGACGAAGATGCCTTCATTGAGCTTGCCGCCCTTGGTCATGCGGAAGATCTTCGGCAGCGGCCAGGCCGGCTTGTAGGTCTCGAGCCGCTCCACCGCACGGGGCGACAGGATCAGCATGCCGTGCGCGGCCTCGCCGCCGAGCGCCTTCTGCCAGGAGAAGGTGACGACGTCGAGCTTGGCCCAGTCGAGCGGCTGTGCAAATGCGGCGGAGGTCGCGTCGCAGATGGTCAGGCCTTCGCGGCTCGCGCTGATCCAGTTGGCATCAGGCACGCGCACACCCGAGGTGGTGCCGTTCCAGGTGAAGACGACGTCGCTCTTGGGATCGACCTTCGACAGATCCGGGATCTCACCGTAAGCCGCATTGAGCTTGGTGACGTCCTTGAGCTTCAATTCCTTGACGATATCGCTGACCCAGCCCTCGCCGAAGGATTCCCAGGCGAGCGTGGTGACGGGCCGTGCGCCGAGCAGCGACCACAGCGCCATCTCGACCGCGCCGGTATCGGAAGCCGGCACGATGCCGATGCGGTAATCGGCGGGGACCTCGAGCACTTCGCGGGTGAGGTCGATGGCGAGCTTGAGCTTGGTCTTGCCGATCTTCGCGCGATGCGAGCGGCCGAGGGCTGCGTCCTTGAGATTTTGGGCGTTCCAGCCGGGGCGCTTGGCGC
This sequence comes from Bradyrhizobium sp. CCBAU 11357, assembly GCF_028128865.1. Classification (NCBI taxonomy): domain Bacteria; kingdom Pseudomonadati; phylum Pseudomonadota; class Alphaproteobacteria; order Hyphomicrobiales; family Nitrobacteraceae; genus Bradyrhizobium; species Bradyrhizobium sp. CCBAU 11357. The sequence goes on from NZ_LBJW01000110.1 coordinate 184,643, forward strand.
AGGGGCCGGAGGAGAAATGCGGCACATTCGGCCGCGAAGCGGGCTTCGCTACAGTCATAATCTACCCTTCCAGATAGTAAGCCTCCCGTTGGGGGGAGGTGTCCCGCCGCGGCTGATACGGGAATCGGGAAGGCCCGTCAAGGAAGTTCCGGGGCCCCACGCCCCAATGATGGCGCTTCCGGTGCAATATCAGGGGACTGGACAACGGCGAGCGCGTTCAGCAAGTCCGTGGCATCGCTGATCAATTGCGCGGCCTTGCGGCGGCTGCCGACCTTCAAAATGCATTTGTCATTGGCCTGCACGACGTAATCGTTGCCGACCTTGATGATGGAATAGCTTGTCATCGAAATCCCCGAACCGACCGAGCTCGGTGCCTGACGCTGCGTAGCACCGTTCGTTCCTTCATCAACGTGAACGACGGAGCGGTAGTTTACCGGCTCTTAACACGAACGAACGCGAAGCCCGATTTCGCTGGGTGCGCAGTGCTCGCGGTGCGCTGCCTCAAAAGCGAACAGTCATGCCGACGTGGCTCGCCGTGAAGCCGAGCCGTTTGTAGAAGCGCTGCGCATCGACACGCGTCTGATGCGTCAGCAGCTCGACCAGATTGCAGCCGCGCGCCTTTGCTTCCGTCACGGCCCATTGCACCAATCGCTCGCCGATGCCGCGGCTGCGACAATCAGCGGCAACGCGAACGTCCTCGAGCAGGCCACGAATGCCGCCCTGCGAGCTGATGCCCGGCAGGATCGCCAGCTGCAGGCAGCCGACCACCCTGCCCTCGCTCTCGGCAACCACCAACGTGAGATTCGGATCGCGCTCGACCCGCGCGAATGCGTCGTAGTAGACGGCGGGCAACGGATCCTCCACGCGCTCGCGCGCGCGGCCGAGATGATCGTCGGCGAGCATCGCAACGATCGCGGCGACGTCCTCGCGGCGCGCGGGACGGATGGAGACCGTTTCGGCACTCATGTCGGACAGCTCCGGATTCAACGCGCCGGCGGTAGGCCGAGAAACGCTTCGACTTCGCCGATCCAGCGGCGGACGGACGCATAGCGGCCGAGGTCGAAGGCGCCTTCATGCGCGAGGCGGGTATAGGCGAGCAGCGACACGTCGGCGAGCGACACCTCGTCACCGGCGAAGAAGCGGCTGGATGAGAGATGTTGCTCCATGCGATCGAGCGCCGCATAGCCGCGCTTGACCTTTTCAGGATCGAGCTCGGAGGCGTCCTTGCCGAGATAGACCATGAGGAAGCGGCACACCGCGATGTAGGGCTCGTGGCTGTACTGCTCCCAGAACAGCCATTCGTCCATCTTGGCCGCCGTGAAGGCGTCGCGCGGCACGAGCACGCTGTCGCGGGCGAGATAGCGGATGATGGCGTTGGACTGCGCCAGCGTGCGGCCGTCGTCGAATGCGACGGTCGGCACCTGGCCGGCGCCGTTCATCTTCAGGAATTGCGGCGTGCGCGTCTCGCCCTTGCGGGTGTCGATCTCGATCCACTGGTAGGGCAATGCGAGCTTGTCGCAGACCCACTTCACCTTCAGGCAGTTGCCGGAATTGCTGTCGCCGTAGATCTTCATCACCGCCGCCCCGTTTTCTCGGGCGACAGAGCATCAGGACGAAGCGAAGCTGTCAACAGGGAGCGGACGGTTTAGAACTTGTAGCCGAGGCCGAGGCGGGCGTTGTTCAGCGTCACCTGCGTGTTCATCACGGGAGAGAATCTCACATATTCATATTCGATGCGGGCGAACAAGCCGTCCCAAACGCAGTATTCGAGGCCGAGGCCCGCGGTCCAACCCACTGCGTAAGTGTTGGTCCTGTGCTGACCTTGCGTGCCCGACTGCGCGGGAACGGGGGTCCAGGCGCCAAGTGTCGTCGTCGTGTTGCCGAAGAGATCCGTCGTCGTCGTGTCCTGTCGCAGCGACACGCTGCTGGTTACGGTGCGTGAGACGTCCATTCGGCCGACGGCAGCGCCCATGAAGGCATAGGGCATGAAGCTGCCGCCGTCCCAACCCACGCGGCCGCGGAGCGTCACCATGTCCTTGACCTGTGCCGCCGCGGCACCCGTCAGTGTCACGGCATAGTTGTTGGTGATGCCGGGGGCCCGCACCTCACCAGGAGGATTGACGATGACGAGCGAGTTGCTTCCCGACGTCGAAGTCGCCATGTTGTTGAAGTGACTGTAGGTGCCCTCAAGACTGAGAACGGCATCATACCATTGCCAGTTGCGGCCGACGAAGCCGCCGAAATTAGTGCTTTGAGTGTTGGTCTTGTTCAGCAGCGACCACGTCGAAGTCGGCCCCTGGAGCACGCTGTCGCGGAAGATGTAGTTGGTGAGCCCGACCACGCTCTGGCTGAAATCGGTCGCGTTTGCGGTATAGCCGGCATGGCCTCCGACATAGAAGCCGTCCCAATTGACGGAGGACTTCGACAGACCGTCGGTAAAGCCGCCGCGCAGGATCGGCAGGTCAGGCATGTCGGCCGCCTGCACGGCAGAGACCGTCCCCAACATCGCCGCTGCCAACACCAGCCTACGCATCACCACGCTCCATCGGACTCGAACTGTCGCGATGATCATCGCCTGTTAACCTTAACCAATGGTTGCGTCAGGCTCCTGCATCGCTGCTCGCCATGAAAAATACGCAAAGCAAAACGGCGCGGGATGATCCCGCGCCGTTAAGAAGTCTTAAGCGATGAGCTTGCCGGTCAGCCCTTGGTGACCAGCGGCGGCGGCGGCACGTAGGCCGGCGGGCTGTTGAGATCCCAGCGCACGCCGAGCTTGACGTCGTGCGAGGTGAGCTCCTTGATCTTGATCGAGGTCGGGCCAGAGGCGCTGTTGTCGAACAAGCGGAAGTTGCCCGGCGCCGCGTCGCCGAGGTTCATGTAGCTGTAGGCCAGTTCGACGGTGAACCCGGGATTGACCTTGTAGGCGAGACCGGCGTGAGCGGCCCAGGCGAAGTTCCACTTTCCGTTATCGGCGAAGTAGGCGACGCTGTTGCTCAGCAGCGGGTTGAAGGACACACCGTCGTCACGGAAGCCGCTGATCTTGTTGTAGGAGCCGCCGACGCCCGCGCCGATGAACGGCGTGACGCACCACCAGGTGCCGAGATCGACATAGGCGTTGGCCATCACGACCCACTCGGACTTGCTGCCGGTGTAGTTGTTGACGCCCACGAAGCCGGGCCCAACGACGTTATCGCTGCCGTGCAGATTGGCTTTGCCCCGGTACTGGCCGATCACGTCGGCGCGGAACCAGTTATTGAAGCGATAGCCGACGCCGAGATCGAACAGCGGGGACGAGTCGAAGCCGAGGCCCTCGGTCGTCTTCGTGAACCCTGCCGGCAGGGTGCTCTCGATGCGCTTGGCGCTCTGGTTGGTCATGCCGATGTCGCCGCGCAGATACCAGCCGCCGAAGTCGGCGGGCGGAGCCGGCGGCGCGTACATGGGAGGGGGGGCGGCGATCGGCATGTCGGCGGCGAACGCCATCGACGAGATCAGGGTCGCCGCACCCGCGGCAAGGAGAGACTTAACGCTACGCATTGGCTTCGTCCTTATGGCCGGTGAGGCAAAATACGGGCGCCTCACGTTCTGGAAACTCACGGGGAGGACGATGCCAGCAAATGTTTAAGCGCCACTTAACCCTAATTTTTAAGGTTGATTTTTTCTGACCCTACACGCGCGCGCCGCGCGAGCGTTGCAAAATTGCCGCGCAAAATGCGACATCGGCGCCGCATTCCCTAACGATGTGTGAAGCCGCAACGCAGCAAGAGAGGATGCGTTAACGCACGTGCCGCGGCAGCTTGGGCAGGAATACCGCGAGCAGCCCGATCGCCGGCAGCCAGGCGCAGACCTGGTAGACGAACTCGATCGAAGTGTGGTCGGCGAGCTTGCCGAGCACGGCCGCGCCCAGGCCCCCGATGCCGAAGGCGACGCCGAAGAACACGCCGGAGATCATGCCGAAGCGATGCGGCACCAGCTCCTGCGCGAACACGATGATCGACGACGTCGTCGAGGAGATGATCAGGCCGATCGCGACGCTGAGCACGGCGCTAGCAGCGAGCCCGGCATAGGGCAGCGCCAGGGTGAACGGCAGCGCGCCGAGGATCGAGATCCAGATCACGATCCTGCGGCCGAAGCGGTCGCCCAGGGGACCGCCGAGAAACGCACCCACGGCGTTCGCCGCGAGGAAGACGAAAAGATAGAGCTGGGCGGCCTGCGTCGACACGCCGAAACGGTCGATCAGGTAGAAAATGTAATAGCTCGACAGGCTCGAGACGTAGAGCTGCTTGGAGAACAACAGGGCGACCAGCACGAGAAGCGCGAGCGCGACGCGGCGCGAGCTCGGCGCGCCCGGAAGGGTGTGGACGGGCGCCGCCTGCTTCGTCGTGATCTGCGGCGCGTACCAGCGCCCGATGCGCCAGAGAATGAGGATCGCGAGAAACGCGATCGATGAGAACCAGGCGATGCTGCCCTGCCCGAACGGCACCACGATCAACGCAGCGAGCACCGGCCCCATCGAGGTACCGAAACTGCCGCCGAGCTGAAACACCGATTGCGCAAAACCATAGCGGCCGCCGGAAGCGAGCCGCGCGATGCGCGCCGATTCCGGGTGAAACACCGCCGAGCCGAGGCCGACCAGCGCGGCGGCAACGAGAATGACGAGATATTGGTGCGCGACGCTGAGCAGCAGCAGGCCGAAGAAGGTCGAGGCCATGCCGACCGCCAGCGAATAGGGCTGCGCCTTCTTGTCGGTGTAGTGCCCGACCACCGGCTGCAGCAGGGAGGCCGTGAACTGGAACGCCAGCGTGATCATGCCGATCTGCGCGAAGTCGAGCGCGTAGGTGTCCTTCAGGATCGGATACACCGAGGCGATCAGCGACTGCATGGTGTCGTTGAGGAAGTGCGAGACGCTGATGCCGGCGAGCACGATGTAAGCCGGCCCCGCCGCCTTGGCGGCAGCCGGCGCCACGTCGGCGACGACGACGGGCTCGGTCAGCGTTTCCTCTGAGACGACGACAGGCTTGTTCAAGACGGCAATCCCGGCAGGCGCGGCGAACCGCAGCATCCGCTCATTACGATGCAAGCCGCGGTGAAACCACCGTCAATCGCAAATGGCTGGGATGCGCCTCTTACCCTCTCCGCGAGTCCGGTATCGTAGGGTGGGCAAAGGCGCCCTTGCGCCGTGCCCACCATCTTTCCGATACCAGAAGCGTGGGCACGCTTCGCTTTGCCCACCCTACGATGCTCGTCGCTCACCTCTCCTGGAGGGTAAGAGAGACCTTACGCCGCCGCCTGCCCCAGCGCCGAAACGATGGTGTCGACGACGTCCTCGACGAGGTGACGGTCCTCGCCTTCGCCCATGACGCGGATCACGGGCTCGGTGCCGGAGGAGCGGATCAAGAGACGGCCGTGGCCGTTGAGGCGCTTCTCGCCGTCGGAGATCGCCGATTTGACGTCCGAATCGTCGAGCGGCTTGCCGCCCTTGTGGCGGACATTCTTGAGGATCTGCGGCAGCGGATCGAAGCGGTGGCAGACTTCCGACACCGGACGGCGCAGCTTCTGCACCACGGCGAGCACCTGCAATGCGGCGACGAAACCGTCGCCCGTCGTGGCGTAGTCGGACAGGATGATGTGACCGGACTGCTCGCCGCCGAGATTGTAGCCGCCGTTCAGCATCTGCTCGAGCACGTAGCGGTCGCCGACCGGCGTGCGCACCAGCTCGAGCCCCTGCCCTTTGAGGAAGCGCTCGAGGCCGAGGTTGGACATCACCGTGGCGACGATGCCGGGACGCGAGAGGCGTCCGTCCTCCTTCCAGCTCTGCGCGATCACCGCGAGCAGCTGGTCGCCGTCGACGACATGGCCGCGCTCGTCGACCAGGATGACGCGATCGGCGTCGCCGTCCAGCGCGATGCCGATGTCGGCGCGCATCTCGCGCACCTTCTTCGACAGCGCCTCCGGCGAGGTCGAACCGCAATCCTTGTTGATGTTGAAGCCGTCGGGCTCGACGCCGATCGGCACCACGTCGGCGCCCAATTCCCACAGCGCTTCGGGCACCACCTTGTAGGCGGCGCCATTGGCGCAATCGATCACGACGCGCAGGCCCTCGAGCGAAAGGTCGCGCGGTAGCGTGCGCTTGGCGAACTCGATGTAGCGGTCATGCACGCCGTCGATACGGCGGGCGCGGCCCAAGCTCGCGCTCTGCGCGAGCCTCTTGTCGAGGGTTTCGTCGAGCAGCTGCTCGATCTGCCGCTCGACATCGTCGGAGAGCTTGAAGCCCTGCGGGCCGAACAGCTTGATGCCGTTGTCCTCGAACAGATTGTGCGAGGCGGAGATCATGACGCCGAGATCGGCGCGCATCGACTTGGTCAGCATCGCGACCGCCGGCGTCGGCATCGGGCCGACCAGCAGCACGTCCATGCCGACCGAGGTGAAGCCCGCGACCATGGCATATTCGATCATGTAGCCGGACAGGCGGGTGTCCTTGCCGATCACGACCCGGTGGCGGTGGTCGCCGCGCTGAAACGCGAGGCCCGCGGCCTGGCCGACCTTGAGCGCGAGCTCCGGCGTGATCAGTCCGTTGGCGCGGCCCCTAATCCCGTCCGTCCCGAAATATTTGCGGCTCATATCGTCCCCCAAGCAACAACCAGGGAGTCCCCTCTACAACCACGGGCTGCCCCAACGGGACCCGCATCCCTGATTTGCCGAGGTCTTATAAAGCTATCGCGGCTAACTTGGCTTCAAAAAATATGATGAATCGTTACGGAACCGGCGCCGCGACCGCCCCGATAACATATTGTTAACATTGTAATTCCCGCGTGACCAGCGAAAAGCGGCGGAACTCGCCTAATCCGAGCGCTTCACATGGCTGTCGGCGCGGCTCGGCGCTGGCTGGGTGACATTGACGGGATCGGAGCCCGGGAAGGTCTCCTCCAGTCCCTCTTCCAGCGCCTCCTCGAGATCATGCTTTTCCTTGATCTCTTCCGGCGAAGGTGGCGCGTGCGGCTTCGTCATGACGCTCTCCTTGGCGCTCTCCTTCCAAAACGTTCTGCAAACGATTTGGCTGTGCATCCAACCATGCTAGATGACCCCGAAATCTTCCGATGCAAGACTGTTGGGACATGACGGGCCGGGGAAACGACATGAAGCATATTACCTGTATCGACGATCTTCGCACGCTGCATCAGCGCCGCGTGCCGAAGGCGTTCTTCGACTATTGCGACCGCGGCTCCTATGCCGAGGAGACGCTGCGCGCCAACCGCGAGGACATGCAGGCGATCAAGTTCCGCCAGCGCATCCTGGTCGACGTCTCCAAGCGCGATACCTCGACCACGATCCTCGGCGAGCCCTCGACCATGCCGCTGATCCTCGCGCCGGTCGGCCTGCTCGGCATGCAGCACGGCGACGGCGAGATCCACGCCTGCCGCGCTGCGCAGGCCGCCGGCATCCCGTTCACGCAATCGACCATGTCGATCTGCTCGATCGAGGACATCGCCGCCAGTGTCGAGAAGCCGTTCTGGTTCCAGCTCTACGTGATGAAGGACCGCGGCTTCATCAAGGAATTGATCCAGCGCGCGATGGCTGCCAAGTGCAGCGCGCTGGTGCTCACGGTCGACCTGCAGGTGATCGGCCAACGCCACGCCGACATCAAGAACGGCATGACGGTGCCGCCCGAATGGTCGCTGTCGAAGCTGCTCGACTTCGCCAGCAAGCCGGCCTGGGTCTCCGGCGTGCTGCAGGGCAAGCGCCGCACCTTCGGCAACATCGCGGGACACGTGAAGAACACCGAGGATCTCAACCGCCTCGCCGAGTGGACCGCCTCGCAGTTCGACACCTCGTTGAACTGGAAGGACGTCGAGTGGGTCCGCAGCATCTGGCCGGGCAAGCTCATCATCAAGGGCATCCTCGACGTCGAGGACGCCGAGGAAGCCGCCAAGACCGGCGCGCAGGCGCTCGTCGTCTCCAACCATGGCGGCCGCCAGCTCGACGGCGCGCCGTCCTCGATCGAGGTCTTGCCGGAGATCGTGGACGCGGTCGGCGACAGGATGGAGATCATGTTCGACGGCGGCATCCGCTCCGGCCAGGACGTGATGCGCGCGCTCGCGCTCGGCGCAAAGTCCTGCATGATCGGCCGCGCCTATGCCTATGGCCTCGGTGCCGGCGGCCAGGCCGGCGTCGCCAAGGCGATCGACATCATCCACAAGGAGCTGCTCACCACGATGGGCCTGTGCGGCGTCAACCGGATCGAGGAGATCGACGATCACGTGATTGCGGTGTGAGTGCGCGGCGGTGCCGTAGGGTGGGCAAAGCGACTTGTTCGCCGTAGCTCGAAGAGCGAAGGCGGAAGCGTGCCCACCAATTTCACGAATGCGGATAAAATGGTGGGCACGGCGCAAGCGCGCCTTTGCCCACCCTACGAGTTCAGCGCTCGATCATTCACATCGGCGGCGTCAGGCCGTCACGGCCGACGCTGACGCGGTTGGTCTCGAAGGAGCCGTCCGGCAATTGCTTCATGAAGGCGATCACCTTGGCGCCGGCCTTCAGCTCGGATTTGTCGCCGGGCACGAAGGTCACGACTGGCGTGTCGTCGGCGACGAACACCTTCTTCTCGCCGTCCTTGTACTTGACCAGCAGCGTGTGACCGTCATTGCCGACGACGCTCTCGGCCACGGTCGCATTGGTCATGCTGGAATTGGGCTTGAGGTCCCAGGGCCGCGAGCCTTCGCCGGTGCCGCGCATGGCTTCCGGAAACACGTGCACCTCGACGGCGTTCTGGCTGCCGTCCGGCCCCGGCACGGTGGTCGCGCCGATGAACGAGCCCGGCTTGATGTCGGCGAGCGAGATCTTGGTAACGCCCGACACGTTCACGTCGGAGGCGAGGCGAAGCTTGACCTCTTCACCGCTGCGCGACTTGACCTGCATGGTGTCGCCATTGACGCTTTCGATGGTGCCGCGCACGCGCGTCGGCACCGGCGCCTTCTGGGCGAAGGCGCAATAGGTCGAGACGGCCACCATCGCGACGGCGATCAGCGGACGTGTGAAACTTGCACGTTGAACAGGCATGACGGTCTCCGATTGTCCCCAGGAAGAGAGAACTCCGAAAGACCCCGCACTATTCTCTCAAGACTTCGTGAGATCGGCCTCGATTAATGCGCGCAGCTCGGCCGTGACCTCGGGCCGCCGCCCGAACCACAGCTCGAAACCGCGCACCGCCTGATGCAGCAGCATGCCGAGCCCGTCGGCGGTCTTCAGGCCGCGCGCCATGGCCGCGGCGAGCAGCGGCGTCACCAGAGGAACATAGACGAGGTCGGCGACGACGGCGTCTTGCGGCAGGCGCGCGACGTCGATATCGAGCGAAGGCTGGCCATGCATGCCGAGCGAGGTCGTATTCACGAGAAGTCTTGCGCCCGGCAGCACGTCCCCGATCGCGTCCGACGGCAGCGGATGCACGTTCGGACCGAACTCTCTTGCAAGAGCCTCGGACCGCGCGATGGTGCGATTGGCGAGATGAATGCGCTTGATGCCGCGCTCGCGCAGCCCGAACACGACCGCACGCGCGGCGCCGCCGGCGCCCAGCACCAGCGCCTCCTCGGCCATGTCCCAGCCGGGCGCGCTGGCGTCGAGATTGTTGATGAAGCCTTCGACATCGGTGTTGGTCGAGCGCAGCTCGCCCTCGGCGAACCACAGCGTGTTCGCAGCGCCGACGGCCCGGGCGCGCGCGTCGGGGATCGACAGCGCCAGCACGGCTTCCTTGTGCGGGATGGTGACGTTGGCACCGACGAAGCCACGCAGCGACAGCCGCAGCACGAAATCGCGCAAATCTTCGGGCGGCACCGCCTCGATGACATAGCCGCCCTCGATGCCGAGCGTGCGCAGCCAGTGACGGTGGATCAGCGGCGAGCGCGAATGCGCAGCCGGCCATCCGATCAGACAGGCTGCGGGGATCCTGGACGCGGTCATCTTTCCCTCGGGTCGTTTCCGAGGCGATCCATTTCGCGTCGCGCCCGCTCTGTCAAGCGCGCGGTCAGCTCGCAGCGGACTCGTCGGCGGCCCGGCCCTTGATGTCGGCGATGGCCCGCTCGAGGCTCGTGCGGTAGCGCGCCCGCGGCGGCGTGACGCCATGGGTGAGCAGCGCGCGCCGGACCGCGGGCGAGGCCCCCGTGATGAACAGCCGGATGCCCTGGCGGTGCGCCTTGGCGGCAACGCGGCCGAGCACGTTGGCCGCGGTCGAATCCAGGAACGGCACCGCGGCGAAGTCGACCACGAAAGCCTTGCGCCGGTCGGCGATGCCGTCGAGCACGCCGCCGATCGCCGAGGCCGCGCCGAAGAAGAACGCGCCGGTGATGCGATAGACCACCACGTCGCGGTCGACCGCAAGCGCGGGATCGTAACGCACGCGGTCGCCGTTGCCGTCGTCGGGACGATCATCCGCAACCAGCGGCGAGCGCTCCTCGATGCCCGTCATCTCCGCCATGCGATGGATGAACAGCACCGCACCCAGCGCGAAGCCGACCAGGATGCCCTCGGTGAGATCGCGGAAGATCGTGAGCAGGAAGGTCGCGAGCAGCACCACGGCATCGCCCCATGACGCGCGCACAAGCGTGGCGAATTCGTGCTTCTCCGCCATGGTCCAGGCCACCACGACCAGCACCGCGGCGAGCGCGGCCAGCGGAATGTAGCTCGCGAGCGGGGCCGCGATCAGCATGAACAGCAGCAGGAACACCGAATGCAGCATGCCCGCGAGCGGCCCGCGCGCGCCGGCGCGGATGTTGGTCGCCGTGCGCGCGATCAGCCCGGTGACGCAGATGCCGCCGAACAGCGCCGAGCCGATATTGGCCGCACCCTGCGCCACCAGCTCGCAATTGGAGCGGTGACGGCGGCCGGTCATGCCGTCGGCCACCACCGCCGACAGCAGCGATTCGATCGCCGCCAGCAGCGCAAACGCGATCGCATCCGGCAGCACGGCCCGTGCCTTCTCCAGCGAGAACGCGGGCAGCACCGGCGAGGGCAATTCGCGCGGGATGCCGCCGAAGCGCGAGCCGATCGTTTCCACCGGCAGCGCGAATATTGCACACACGAATGCGGCGAAGACGACCGCGATCAGGATGCCGGGCCAGGAGGGACGCCAGACCCGCAAGGACGCGATGATGGCGATGCTGACGATCGCGACCAGCACTGCGGATGGATTGATCGTGCTGAGGCCGCCGGCGAGCGCGGCGAGCTTCGGCACGAACTCGCTGGGCTCCTTCCCCGCGAGCGTGATGCCGAAGAGATCGCGGAGCTGGCTGGCAAGGATGATGACGGCGATGCCGGCGGTGAAGCCGACCGTGACGGGATAGGGAATGAACTTGATGTAGGTGCCGACCCTGAGCAGCCCCGCGCCGATCAGGAACAGGCCCGCCATCATGGTGGCGAGGATGACTCCGTCGACGCCGTGCCGCTCCGCGGTCGCCGCGACCAGAACGATGAACGCACCGGCCGGGCCGCCGATCTGGAACCGGCTGCCGCCGAGCATGGAGGCGATGAAGCCGCCGGCGACGGCGGTGTAGAGGCCGCGGTCCGGCGTCACGCCCGAGGCGATCGCGATCGCCATCGACAGCGGCAGCGCGACGATCGCAACCGTCAGGCCGGCGAAGACGTCGGCGCGGAAATCCGCGAGGCCGTAGCCTTCACGAAAGACGGTGACGAGCTTCGGCAGATACAGTTCGGCAAAGGTCGGCTGACGCAGCTGGTGCAGCCGGCCCGCCTGATCGCCTGTGATGCTCATGTCAGCAAAGTGCTCCGCTGGCCCCACGATGCTCCGAAGCATCGTGCGTCCCAAGGTGCGACGATGCGCTAGCCCAACTTGATCCCGGGCACGATCAACGCGCGATCATGCTCCGACGCGGCGCGGCGGCCCCGGCTCCTTCAAGCGAACGCCACGTCCGCCGCTGTCGCTGCGGGCCTGCTCGCCGATCAGCTCGACGCCGGCCCGGTCGAACGCCTCGACCACCTTGATCAGGGTCTCGACCACGCCACGAACATTGCCGGTCGAGGCCTCCATCCGCTGGATGGTCGGCAGCGACACGCCGGCGAGCTCGGCCAGGGTTTTCTGGTCGATGCCGAGCAACGCGCGGGCTGCCCGCATCTGGAACGAGGTGATCACCTTGGCCTCACTTACGAACAATTATAAGTGATATCTGGGACATATACAATGATGTAAAATACATCAAATGCGGCCAAGTACAAGGGGGAGCCTCATCCATCTCCTCCGTCATTGCGAGCGCAGCGAAGCAATCCAGAATCCCTCCGCGGAAAGACTCTGGATTGCTTCGCTGCGCTCGCAATGACGCGTGGAGAGACAGCGCCGCACATCCCTCTCCCCGTTAGAACGGGGAGAGGGCGTGAGAGAGTTCTCCGTCTCTCACTGCGCGCTAGACGGACTCACGCCGCGTGCTGATGTGCGGCGATGATCTGGTCGGCGGCGCGGCCGGTGACTTCGGCCATGTGGTCGAACTGGCGCGTGAAGCTGCCGGCGCCGGCGGTGGCCGAGCGCAGCTCCACGATCAGCTCGCCGATCTCCGCTTCCGGCATCATGGCGCGGACACAGTCCCAGCCGGTCCAGCCATCGCGGGTGTCGAAGCCGAGAATCTGGCCGCGCCGCGCCGACAGGATCGCGTTGATCTTGGCGGTGGCGTCGGTCGGACAGACGATCTCGACCATGTGGATCGGCTCCAGCAGCACCGGCTGGCATTGCGGCAAGCCTTCGTTGAGCCCGACCCGCGCCGCCGTGCGGAAGGCGAGATCGGAGCTATCGACGCTGTGATAGGAGCCGTCGGTCAGTGTCACCTGCACGTCGGTGACGGGGAAGCCGAGCGGACCGCGCGTCAAGCCATCGACGACGCCCTCCTCCACCGCCGGGATGTAATTGCGCGGCACCGCGCCGCCGACCACCTTCTCGGCGAACTTGAAGCCGTCGCCGCGCGGCAGCGGCTTGATGTCGAGCACGACATCGCCGAACTGGCCGTGGCCGCCGGACTGCTTCTTGTGACGGCCGCGCTGGGTGATCGGCTTGCGGATGGTTTCCTGATAGCCGATCGCGGGCGGATGCGAGGTGACCTTGACGCCGAAGCGGTCGCGCAAGCGCTCGCTGGCGACACGCAGGTGCATCTCGCCCTGGCCCCACAGCACGGTGTCGTGGGTCTGGGCGTTCTGCACGATCATGAGCGAGGGATCCTCCTCATGCAGGCGCGTCAGCGCCTGGCCGAGCTTGACGTCGTCCTTGCGGTCGGTAGCCGCGACCGAGATCGCGAGCACCGGCGGCGTCGGCTCGATCGTGATCATTGCCGCGGGCGCCGTCTTGCCGTTCGAAACCGTGTCACCGGTCTTGACCGGATCGAGTTTGGCGAGCGCCACGGTGTCGCCGGCTTCGGCCGAGGCGCGTTTGGTGTCGTAGGCGCCGTTGACGGCGAGGATGCCGGAGATGCGGCCTGCGCCGCCGGAGGAGGATTGCAGCGTGGCGCCGTCGTCGAGATGGCCGGCGAGCAGCCGCGTCAGCGACAGCTTTCCGCCGTGCTGCGAGTGCAGCGTCTTGAAGACGTAGCCGAGCGCGTCCTTGGTCTCGGGAACGCCGAGACGCTTTGCGGTCTCCGCAACACCGGGCGCCTCGTGACGCAACGCCTTCATCAGGCGCAGCACGCCGTTCTCGCGCGCGGCGGCGCCAAGCAGCACCGGGCAAATCAGCCCTTCGCGCAATTCGCGGGCGAGATCGTCGAAGACAGCATCGCGCGGCGGCTGGATGTCCTCGAGCAGCTGCTCCATCAGCGCATCGTCGTGATCGGCGAGCTTCTCCAGCATCGAGAAGCGGGCTTCCTTCTCGCGATCGAGATCGCCGCCTTCGAGCGCGATCACCTCGGAGGCCTTGTGCTCGCGATAGATGAAGGCGCGCTCCAGCGCGAGATCGACGAAGCCCTCGATCAGCTCGCCCTTCCAGATCGGGATCTGGCGCAGCACCAGCGGCACGCGCGAGGCGGGCTGCAGCATCGCCAGCGTTTCGCGGATGCGCTGGCTGGCGCGGTCGATCTTGTTGAGGAACAGGAAACGCGGGATCTTCAGCTCCTCCAGCTCGCGCAGGATGATCTGAAGCTGCGGCAGCTTCTTCTCGTCGGCCTCGCAGACCACGATCGCGGCGTCGACCGCAGGCAACGCGGCGCGCATGTCGTGGGCAAACTCGACGGAACCGGGACAATCGAGGAAGGTGTAGCTGTCGCCCATGAAACTCGTGGTGGCGGCAGTGAGGCCGACGGTCATCTTGTGGTGACGGGCCTCCGGCGTGGCGTCGCCGACGGACGTTCCGGCGTCCACGCTGCCGGCGCGCGGGATTGCGCCCGTTCGCGCCAATATTGCTTCCAGAAGTGTGGTTTTACCGCTTTGGAAAGGGCCCACCAGCGCGATGCACCGTGGACCTCGGGGACTTCTGACGTCTTGTCCCATTCGCCGCCTCCTTCTTGTGGAGCTCGGCCCATGATTGGGTCGGCAAACGCCGATGCTCTGCCCCTCCCCGAGATTTGGCAAGCATCAAACGTCGCTGCGGTGCGTCGTCAATAAAAATCGCGCCGCTTCGCGCGGCGCGATCACACGCAAAAGTGTTAACGGCCCGGACGGAGTTCCAGGCTCTCGAGGCCCGCAGCGATATTGAGGCCGACCTGGCCCTGCACGCTGAGCGGCTGGAGCGCGATCGAATTGTTGGAGCCGCCGACCAGCACGTTGCCGCCGAGGCCGACGCCGATCGAGGCGCTGCCCTGCGCGCCGGCGTAATTGCCGGCGAGGTCGCCGGGGCCGAGCCGCTCGACCGGTGCGAACACGCCCCAGGCCAAAGCCGTCTCCTGGGTGATGCCGATGTCGAGGCCGACCTTGCGGATGGTCGCGACGTAGCGATCGTCAGGCAAGCCGTCGGCGCGCAGCACGCAGCCGAGATGGGTCACCGACCCCACGATGAAGCCGACGCTGGCGCCGCCGCGGCATTCGAGCACGCCGACCCGCGCCATCCGCTGCTGCGCACCAGTGCTCACGACGGAAGCAATGAGGCCGGCAGCGGTGAGTCCGGCGAAGAGGAACGAACGGCGCATGAATATCTCCGGCGATGATGTGATGCGAGCAGGACGGCGCGGCGGGTGCCGCGCGATGGTCTATGCCACAAGAGCCGTGAGCGTGCCAGATCATGCACGGGGATGAACATGCAAACAATAAAAGGCCCGCCGGCGGCGGGCCATTTCGCAGATTTCGTAGGGTGGGCAAAGCGAAGCGTGCCCACGCATCTTTGCGATCGAGAGAGATGGTGGGCACGGCGCCAGTGCGCCTTTGCCCACCCTACCGATTTCAGACTCGCGGAGAGAACTCCCATCCCACAAGAGCGGGAAGAGGACATCGCACCTTTGCGACAGTCTTACCGCAAATTGCCGCAGAAGCGCTGGATGCGCTTGCAGGCGTCTTCGAGGTCCGAGGTCTTGGTCGCGTAAGAGATGCGGAACGCAGGTCCTAGGCCGAAGGCCGACCCTTGCACCACGGCGACGCCTTCGGTCTCCAGCAGCTCGGTGACGAACGTCTCGTCATTGTCGATCACCTTGCCCGACGGCGCGGTCTTGCCGATCGTGCCGGCGCAGGACGGGTAGACGTAGAAGGCGCCCTCGGGGCGCGGACACTCGATGCCCTTGGCCTGATTGAGCATGGAGACGACGAGGTCACGGCGCTCCTTGAACACCTTGTTGTTGGCGGGAATGAAGTCCTGCGGCCCGTTCAGCGCTTCCACCGCAGCCCATTGCGCGATCGACGACGGGTTCGAGGTCGATTGCGACTGGATCGTCGACATCGCCTTGATGAGCTGCGCCGGGCCGCCGGCATAGCCGATGCGCCAGCCGGTCATGCAATAGGCCTTGGAGACGCCGTTCACGGTGAGCGTGCGGTCGTAGAGGCCGGGCTCGACCTGCGCGACGGTGGTGAACTGGAAGTCGTCATAGACGAGATGCTCGTACATGTCGTCGGTCATCACCCAGACGTGGGGATGCTTCATCAGCACGTCGGTGAGCGCTTTCAGCTCCGAGCGCGTGTAGGCAGCTCCGGTCGGATTCGACGGCGAGCACAGGATGACCCATTTGGTCTTCGGCGTGATCGCGCGCTCGAGCGCCTCGGCCTGGAGCTTGAAGCCGGTCGCGGCGGTGCAGACCACCGGCACCGGCTCGCCGCCCGCGAGCGCAACCATCTCGGGATAGCTGACCCAATAGGGCGCGGGAATGATCACCTCGTCGCCCGGATTGATGGTCGCCATCAACGCGTTGTAGAGCACCTGCTTGCCGCCGGTGCCGACGATGATCTGGTTCGGCTTGTAGGCGACGCCGTTCTCGCGCTGAAACTTCGCGATGATGGCTTCCTTCAGCTCGGGGATGCCGTCGACCGCGGTGTACTTGGTCTTGCCGGCCTCGATGGCACGGATCGCCGCCAGCTTGATGTTGGCGGGCGTGTCGAAGTCGGGCTCGCCGGCTCCGAGGCCGATGACGTTGCGGCCCGCCGCTTTCAGCGCACGTGCTTTATCCGTGACCGCGATGGTCGCGGACGGCTTCACACGGTCGAGCGCAGCGGCAAGGAAGGACATCATCATCTCCTGGCGAGCGTCGTGAAGCCCTTGGCCTCACGACTCCAATTGTGGGAATGGGCCACCCTAAAACGTGTGCCGCTGCGCCGCAAGAAACTTTGGCCCGATCCCGGAAAAGTTTACGATCTGGAGCGCTCCGAAGCGCGATTTCCCGCAATTTTGCGCAACTTTGCCAGCCAAACCCCTCATATCCGGCAAAGCCTGTCCTCGGAGCAATTTTGCGTGTTGCATATCTCCGTAAGCCGCTCGTCGTTGCGCCGCATGGCCAAGACGTGGATGGCCGGGTCAAGCCCGGCCACGACGATGGCGAGGCGTTTGCGCTTCACCACGCACGGCGCAATACCTCCGCGCGTTGACGCAAGCGTGAACTAAATTGCATCGTCGCGGAAATGTTCTTCCCAGGCATTGCGGTGCGATAGGGTTTTCGAGTTTTTCTATCGGCCGGCTCTTGCGGCGGATTCGCATCGGCATCATTGTTTAGCCGCCTCGCGGGGCAACGAGCGCCGCGTCTTCTCGTCCTCGGATTCGAACGCCAGAATGTACAAGCTCTATTCGATGCAACGCTCGGGCAACAGCTACAAGGTCCGCCTTGCGCTGGCGCTGCTCAACCTGCCTTACGAAGCGGTGGAGGTGGACATTCTGCGCGGCGAGAGCCGCACGCCGGATTTCCTGTCCAAGAACCCGTCGGGCCAGGTGCCGCTGCTCGAGGTCGGCGAGGACCGCTATCTCGCCGAGTCCAATGCCATCCTCTGGTACGTTGCCGTCGGCACGCCGCTCGCGCCGGAGAACCGCATCGACCGCGCCGAGGCGCTGCAATGGATGTTCTTCGAGCAGCACGCGCTCGAGCCGAATATCGGCGCGGCCTATTTCTGGCTGTCGCTGGTCAAGGGCGGTCGGGACCTGCAGACCCATTCGCTGGAGGACTGGATGGAGCGCGGCTACGGCGCGCTCCAGGTGATGGAGGACCACCTCAAGACCAGCTCCTATTTCGCCGCGCGCCAGCTCACGGTCGCCGACATCGCGCTGTACGGCTACACCCACCTCGCCGACCGCTGCGACTTCGACCTCCAGGCCTTCCCGGCGATCCGGGACTGGCTGAAGCGCGTCGAAGCCACACCCGGTTTCGTGACGATGGACTGGCGCCCGGCCGACATCGATGATCCCGCCAGCATTGCCGCGAGCGCCTGACGGCGCGCCCCGCTCCGGCGAATAGCGGGCACAAGGGCCGCCTTGCCGCAATCCCGCCACTTTCGGCGCGGCCGCCGCCGCAATATTGCCGGTTGAAACTGGGAAATTCTGGAAAGTCGCGGGTGATTCGCTCGCGTGTTGAAGGATTTAGACCATGATGCGGGCGTCCGGCACGGCGGGGTTTCAGACCCCATCCGCTACCGTCGCGTCTTCCCGGCTCACCCATGCGGTCGCGGCCTCGCTCGCCGTCGCCGCGCTCTCGCTGTGCCTGATCGTCACCCTCACGGTGCTGTCGACCAAGGCAACCATGGCGATGGGCCTGCCGGTCTGATTCCCGCTTCATCCTGGACCAGCCTTCAGGGCGCCGTGCGGCCCGCGCCGACCGGCATCGCGACAGGACGTCGATGAAATCACCTGTGGTAGTCGTTGCAATCACCCTGACTGCGGCCATCCTGGTCGCGGCCTCGCTGCTGATCATCGTCGGCACGCGCAAGGGCGCAGGCACGTCGACGCTGAATGCGCCGACGCTGCAGCAGCGCGTCAAGCACGCGCAGATGGTCTAAAGCGCGATGCGATTAGGATGTATCGTCATCGCGCTTTAGGTTGTTGTTTGAGCATGATCTTTTCGGAAAACCGCTTCACACTCTCCCGGATCATGCTCTAAAATCTTCTGAAAGCCTTACGCTTGCGCACAAGCGCGTCTTAAGCACGCCGCATGAAATCGCAGCGCCGTCACGCAACAATCAGCCAGTGTTGCGGCCTTACCTCGTTCGGGAGGAGCGAGACAGGTCCATGCGGTTCGGATGGCGTGCGATCTCCGGTCCGGCGCTGACGGCAGCGGCCCTGCTGCCGGCAATGCTGCTCGATCGCCTCGTCCCCGCGCCCTCGCCCGCCCCGCTGTTCGTCGGCATCGTGGCCCTCGCCGGCGCGCTCGCAGGACTCGCCTCCGCCGTGACGACCGCGATTGTCGCGGTGATCGGCGCGGCACTGTTCTTCCTCCATCGCCACGGCGTTTCCGGCCATGGCGCCACCGATCTGGTGCCGCTCGGCCTCCTGGCCATCACGGCTTTCGGCACCGCCGGCATCACCGGGCTGATGCGCGAGCGGCTGCTCGGCAGCTTCGCGGCCGAGCGCCGCAGCCACGTCACTGCCGCGCGGCTGTCGGCCGCGCTCGACGAGGTCGATATCGGCATCGTGCTGCTCGATGCCGAGACCCGGGCCGAATTCATCAATCGTGCGTTCCGCGATTATTTTGCGGTGCCGGACGAGATCGCCGACGCCAAGCCGCCCTTCATCGCACTGATGTATCACGGCCGCGACACCGGCGCGTTCGAGCTGCCCGAGGACGAGCTCGGCACCTTCATCGCGCAGCGCATGGAGATGGTGCGGGTCGGCGATGCGACGCCGATCAACATCAAGCTGCGCAACGGCGAGGTGCTGCGCTTCGTCTGCACCGCACTGCCCGACGGCGGGCGGATGCTGAGCTACACGCCCGTGACTGACCTCGTTCGCCACACCGATGCGCCGGCAAGGGCCGACTACTACCGCTCGCTGCGTGATCCGACCGGCCGCAAGCTGATCCGGTACTTGCGCGCTGCGGAGTAGAGCTCTGCTGGTTGTTTGAGGTTTACCTCTCCCCAGCGGGGAGAGGTCGGATTGCGCAGCAATCCGGGTGAGGGGCCGCGTCAATCGGTGAGAGCGTAACCCCTCACCCGGATCGCATCATTCGATGCGATCCGACCTCTCCCTACGGGAGAGGTGAACCGAATTCTGAGCCGGCATCAATCCTCATCTTCACGCGATTGATTGCCTCACCCATCATCACGTATGAAGGACACTTCATCCATCGCGGAAATTCACATGTCGCTCATCATTCGCGCCGTCACCAGGCAGGACTACGATCAATGGCTGCCGCTGTGGGACGGCTACAACGCCTTTTACGGCCGCTCCGGGCCGACGGCGCTCGCGCCCGAGATCACTGGGATGACGTGGCAGCGCTTCTTCGATGCCTACGAGCCGATGCATGCGCTGGTCGCCGAGGACAACGGCCGCCTGCTCGGCCTGACGCATTATCTGTTCCATCGCAGCACCACGGCGATCGAGCCGTCCTGCTATTTGCAGGACCTGTTCACATCCGAGGCCGCGCGCGGCAAGGGCGTCGGCTCGGCGCTGATCCATGGCGTCTACGACCGCGCGAAGCTGGCGGGATCGCCGCGCGTCTACTGGCAGACGCACGAGACCAATCTCACGGCTCAGCGCCTGTACGACAAGGTCGCGGAGCGCTCCGGCTTCATCGTCTATCGCAAGCTGTTCTGATCCCTGCGCACAGCCTGTGGATAACTTGGCTTGTCACCGGCGCGTAACATAGCAAGGCTAGGTTGCCCCTGCGTCTGGTCAGGCCCCCGTCACCGATCATGCGCCCCAAGCGGTCCCCGTCAGTCGCCGCGTCTGACAGGGGCCGCATTTTTTTGTGCGCGCTGCCGGCATGGCAGCAGCGCGGCCGCCCGCTTGCTGCTGCGGCGCGTGGTGTCAGAATGCCCGCCGCTCATCTCCGACAGGATCATTCATGGAAATTCGCAATCTCGGCGCCTCCGGCCTTCGCGTGTCCGCGGTCGGGCTCGGCTGCAACAATTTCGGCCAACGCGCCGACCTCGAGACCTCGCGCAAGGTGATCCATCGCGCGCTCGACCTCGGCATCACGCTATTCGACACCGCCGACATCTATTCGAACATGGGCGGCTCGGAGACCGTGCTCGGCACCGTGCTCGGCGATCGCCGCAAGGACATCGTGCTGGCGACGAAATACGCCAAGCCAATGGCCGAGGACGGCACCAAGCAGGGCGCCTCGCGCCGCTACATCATGGAGGCCGTGGAGGCGAGCCTGAAAAGGCTGAAGACCGATTACATCGACCTCTATCAGCAGCACGATTACGACCCGCTGACGCCGATCGAGGAGAGCCTGCGCGCGCTCGACGATCTCGTGCGCCAAGGCAAGGTCCGCTACATCGGCAACTCGAACTTTCCGGCCTGGCGGATCGCGGAAGCCGAATACGTCGCGCGTGCGATGAATGTCAGCCGCTTCGTCTCCTGTCAGGACGAATATTCCCTGCTGGTGCGCGACATCGAGAAGGACCTGCTGCCGGCCGCGACGGAATACAAGCTCGGCCTGTTGCCGTTCTTCCCGCTCGCGAGCGGCCTGTTGACCGGCAAATACCGGAAGGGCGAGGCCGCGCCCAGCGACACCCGCTTCGGCAAGGTGCCGCGGCTGCGCGACCGCTACGTCACGCCGCGCAACGAGGACATCGTCGAGAAGCTCGCCGCCTTCGCCAAGGCCAGCGGCCATTCGATGCTGGAGCTCGCCTTCTCCTGGCTCGCTGCGCGCCCGCAGGTCTCGAGCGTGATCGCCGGCGCGACCCGCGTCGAGCAGGTCGAGGAGAACGTCAAGGCGATCGCCTGGAAGCTCAGCGCGGAGGAGACGGCGGAGATCGACAGGATCACGCTGGGTTGATTTTGCGACGACCGACCTTTGCGGCGCGGCGCTATTTCACGCCGCGCCCCACCGTCTGCATCACCTCGAAACCTTCGAACTGGGGATGGCCGAGATAAAGCGGCTTGTTGTCGCCCGCCCTATGATGCGCGGCGCGAAACGCCTCCGACTTGGTCCAGGCCTCGAACGCCGCAAAATTTGCCCATACGGTGTGCGAGGCGTACAGCGTGTGGTCCTCGGCTTCCGGCCCGCGCAGCAGGTGAAACTCGACGAAGCCCGGCACCTTGTCGAGATGGGTGTCGCGCGTGAGCCAGACCTGCTCGAAGGCAGACTCGGAGCCCTTGGCGACGCGGAAGCGGTTCATGGCGATGTACATGGGGTGGTGTCTCCTGATGTTGCACCATTATCTCGTCATTCCGGGACGCGCCGCAAGGCGCGGGCCCGGAATCCATTTTGCGGCGGAGTCTGCGGATAGATGGATTCCGGGTTCGCGCTGACGCGCGCCCCGGAATGACAGCTAAGCTACCAGCCCCTTCATCGGCCTTGCGCTCGCGCTGTCGGGGAACACCGTCTCGGCCAGCACGCGATCGGACAGGCCGAACTGGTCCTGCAGCACGCCTTTGATCACCGAGCGCAGATCCGTCGTCGGCTTGAGGTCGCGGCCCTCATACAGGTTCGCGAGCTTGAGGCCTGGCCAGTCCGAAATGACGCGGCCGCCTTTCACCGCGCCGCCGGCGAGCAAGGCAATCGTGCCGGTGCCGTGATCGGTGCCCTCGGTGCCGTTGATGCGCGCGGTGCGGCCGAACTCGGTGGCGACGACCACCACGGTGTCGCGCCAGCGATTTCCCAGACCACTCTCGAACTCGGCGAGCGCGCCGTCGAGACCGCCGAGCAGGAAGGCGAGACGCCCCACAGGGCCGCCCTCATTGGCATGCGTGTCCCAGCCGTCGAAGGCGAGCGCGGCGATGCGCGGGCCGTCATCGGCCGCCATCAGCTTTGCAGCGCCGCGCGCGACCTGCCGCATCTGCGCGACGGCGTTGCCGCGTGTCGCCTTCATATCGTCGCCGCTCGCCGCCTTGTCGAGCTGGAGGCCCTGCGACAACGCGGAGGCCAGGGCGGGATCGCGGTGACGGTAGAGCTCGACGAGGCGCATCGCGGTGTCGTCATCGGCCTGCGGCAGCGCGACCGGCGCCCAGCCGACGGTCGGCGCGCTGCCGCGCAGCACCAGCGGCGTGGTGGGACCGACTGCGAGCCCGCTCGACACGCGCTCGCCGCGCGGCAGCGCTTCGAGCGCGCGATTGAGCCAGCCGGACTGCACGCGGCCCGGGCCGGCATAGCCGCTTTCGAGCACGTCCTGGCCGTCGAAATGCGAGCGGTCGCGATAGGGCGTCGCGATCGCATGGATTACCGCCGCGTGCTTGTCGCGATACATGCGCGCGAAATCCGGCATCGCCGGATGCAGGCCGAAGAACGAGTCCAGCATGATCGCGGGATGGGCACCATCGGCCGCAAGCGCAATCGATCCGTGCAGGCCGGCATAATCGGGGTCGCCGATCGGCGCGACGGTCGAGAGCCCGTCCAGCGCGCCGCGCAGGATCACCACGACCAACCGCGGATCGCGCCCGTCGGCCGCGCGGGCGAATTTCGGCAGGTAAGCCCAGGCTGCAAACGAGGCGCCGCCGAGCAAGAGACCTCGGCGGGACGTGAGGAGCCGGTTCTCGACGCAGTCGGCCATCATCATCTCCTCTGCATTTCCGGCGACATCAACAGCAGCGCCAGCGCCTGCTGCCGCGACTCCGCGCGCTCGATGGTCCGCCGCGTCTCGGCCGAGGCGGCATCGGCGGCGGCGAACTCCAGGAGATCGAGCGGATCGATGTTGTTGCCGAGCCGCGCGCCGATCTGCGCCGCGATGTCGAGCCTGAGCTTGATGCCTTCAGGCGCAGCCCAGGCGGCATTGGTATCTGGAAAGCCGTTGGGGCCCGGCGGCGACCACAGCGGCTGGCCGAGCAGATTGAGGTTGTTCAGATAGGCGCCGGGATCCTCCGGCACGCGCGCCAGCAGCCGGCCGCTCGCAACCAGGAAATCGTATGGCGAGCGCATCTTGGTGAGCGGCGCCTTCCAGGCTTCATCGGAATCGACCAGCGCCGTCGCCAGCGCCTTGAGATCACCGTCGGTCTTGACGAAGACGTCGCGCAGGCGCGCAACGAGCGCCGGCGGCGGATCGTCCGCGACGAAGTGACGGACGAACTTGGTGGCGATGAAACGCGCGGTCGAGGGATGCCGCGCGAGGTCGGCGAGCGCGGCTTCGCCCTGTGCGAGGCCGGCCTGATCGTAGGTCTTGCCGAGCAGGACTTGCGGCCCGGGCTGATGCGCATTGACGTTGAAGACGAAGGAGCCGGGAACCCCGAGCTGCCCTTGCCTGCCGGCAAAGGTCCAGCCGGTGATGATGCGCGCGAGCGAGGTGACGTCGCCTTGCGTGTAGCCGGCGCCGACGCCGAGCGTATGCAGCTCCATGATCTCGCGCGCGAGATTTTCGTTCAGCCCACGCTTGCGGTTTTGCCCCGCGCGCGAGTCGGGTCCAAGCGATTGCTGGTTGTCGAGGAAGAACAGCATGGCCGGGTGCTGCTCGACCGCCCTCAGCATGTCGGCGAAGCGCCCGAGCACGTGCGGCCTGATCGCCTCGCGCTCGAACGCGCCGGCCCAGATCCGCGCCAGCTCGCCCTTGCTGGCGGAGATGCAGAAATGATTGGACCAGAACGCGACGAGGCGCTCGGTGAAGCCGCACTCGACGAGCGTGGCGCGCTGCAGCCGCGCCAGCGCCTCGGCGCGAAAGGTTTTCTGGATCACATTGAGCGGCTGCGGCGCGGGCTTGGCGGCGGGCTGCGGCGCGGGTGCGCTCGGCTGCATGGTCTCCGGCTTCGGTGCGCCGTCGGCGGGCTTGGCATCGGCCATTTTGCCGGTGATCTCTGCCGCCGCATTCAGCGAGAGATTGCGGCGCAAGGGCGGCTTCTGATCGGCAGGCACTTGGGCCGGCGTCTCGACGGGCGCGGCGGCCTTCGCCGCCTCACGCGCCTGCTTGACCTCGTCCTGATAGGCAAACACGGCCTGCCCGAGCTGCGGCGTCGATTGCAGGCCCGGCGCTTCCAGCAGCACGCCATTGGGACGCGAAAGCTCCGCCTTCACGAAGCCGCGCGGGTCGGAGCTTGCATTGATGAGATCGCCCGATGCACCGCCGCGGGCGCCGAAGCCGAAGCGGTTGAGCGCGACGAGGGCGGCTTGCGAATCGCGGGCCATCGATGATCTGTCCTTCGCGCGTTGGGAGGTGCTTTCCTGCGACGCGGGCGGCGCGTAATATACCGCAGCGACAGATGAACCCGACATGAAAAATGACGGCGAAGCTTCGACGAAAATCATGACAAATCCGAAAGAAATGCCGTCAGCGCCGGCACTTGCGCGCCGTCTTACCTGTTCCCGCTGCGGCAGCGAATTCGGCTGCGATCTCTCGGGCAATTGCTGGTGCGCGGAGGAGACGGCACGGCTGCCGATGCCGCTCGAGGGCGAGGACTGCCTGTGCCGGGAGTGTTTGCGGAAAGCGGCGGCGGAGGCAGTATCGTAGTATCGTAGGGTGGGCAAAGCGACTTGTCCGCCGTAGCTCGAAGAGCGAAGGCGGAAGCGTGCCCACGCATTCTTGGCGATCAAGAGACATGGTGGGCACGGCGCTTTGCGCCTTTGCCCACCCTACTAAACTACGTGCGTTACACCGCATTCCCCGGCGACTTCCGCGCCATGCCATCGAACGCATCCAGCAGCTTTTCGCGCCAGGCATAGACCGGATCATCCGCGTCGAGCAGCTTGAAGGGGCTGACCACGCGCGCCCATTGGAATCCGCCGAACACGATGTAGTCGGCGTAGTTCGGTGCCTGCCCGCCGAGAAAAGGCTGCGTCTTGAAGGTCTGGCGCATGATCTCGAGCGATTTGCGGAACGCGACGACGCCGGTGTCGCGGCTCGCCTGGACCTCTTCCAGGCCCTTGCCGAACCGCGCCTCGCGCGACTTGCGGAAATAGGCGGCATCGACCTCATTCAGATTCTTCGGGATGTCGGCGATAACAAGCGGAGAGAGACCGCCGACGATCGCGATGTCGCCCCACGCATTGATCATGCGCGCCATGGCGCGGCCGCCCTCGCCGCCGAACAGCGACGGGCGATCCGAAAAAGTTTCCTCGAGATAGTTCGCGATGGTCCAGGAATCGACGACGGCCTTGTCGTGATGCAGCAGCACCGGAACCCTCTCCGAGCCGTGCGGCGCGATCGCGCTCTTCTCGGTGAAGCGCCAGGGCAGCGTCTCCGCCGCAAGGCCCTTGTGCGCCAGCGCCATCCGCGTGCGCCAGCAATACGGGCTGAAGGGGCGCGAAGGATCGGTGCCGACGAGTTCGTAGAGTTTGAGCGACATGATCGTTATTCCGTCATTGCGAGCGCAGCGAAGCAATCCAGACTGCCGCTGCTGAGGCATTCTGGATTGCTTCGCTTACGCTCGCAATGACGATGTGGAGGCGGAATCACCGCCCGTTGGCGCGCAACAGCCTCTCGCCACCTTCCGTCACCGCGATCACCAGCCCGAGACCTGCAATCGTCTCGCGCGCGACGTAGCCGCGCTCGGCGGCGTCTTCCCAGATGGTGAGGCGCGGACACGAGGTCTTCCAGGTCGCGAGCACCTCGGCGTAGGCGCGCGGCTCGCGCGCCACCCATTCGACGAAGTCCAGCACCAGGGGATCGGCGTTACAGCTCATTGCAAACCTCCCTTGTCGAAGGCGGCCAGAACCGGCGCACGCAGCAACAGCCAGCCGCCATAGGCGATGTAGTAGCAGGCGATGGTGGTGATCAGCTTGTTGGACCAGGCGATGAACTGCTGGTCGGTCATGGCCTCGAGGATGCGCCGCGCCAGCGTGGTGCCGAGCATCGAGGCTGCGATCGCGACGGCGGCGAGCACGGGATCGAGGCTCGCGGCCTGGTCGATGATGCCGCCGAAATAGATCAGCTTGGTGAAATGGCTGATCAGCTGGCACATCGCCTTCGTCGCCACCTTCTCGCGCCGGCCGAAATCGCCGCCGAGGAAGAAGGTGTCGAGCAGCGGGCCGGAGACGCCGGTCATCAGCATCAAGCCCATGCAGATCGTGCCATAGACCGTGCCCTGCCAGAGCCTGTCGGGGTCCGGCTTGATGTTCGCGGGCAAGAGCCGCGCCATGAACGGCGTGGCGCCGAGCAGCAGCAGCGCCGTCGGCTTGTCAGGCACGTAACGGGTCAGCGACCAGGCGGCAAGCGCCACAGTCGCGCCGACCATGTAGTTCGCAACCGGCCGCCAGCGGATATGCGCCCGCCACAGAAACGCGCGCCAGCCGTTCGAGGCCATCTGCGTGATCGCATGCAGCACCATCGCGGTCGGCAGCGGCATCAAGGCCAGCAGCACGCCGATCAGGATCAGCCCGCCCGCCATGCCGAACAGCCCCGACAGGAACGCGGTGGCCACCATCAGCAATCCGAGGGCAGCGATCATGATGGGCGTCACGAGGGTGGTCTCCTCTCGGCAAGCAAGGGACGCAAGCTGCATCACTCCCGCGCCCCGCTTGCGGGGAGAGGCGGAGAAGCCGTGGCGTTCCCGACAAATCAGCCTAAAACCTACGTTGCAAGTTGTGCCTCGCTTGCCCCTCTCGCGCAAACTGAGTTATCTTGCCCTGGCATCAGCTTTCCTGAGGGTGGGTCATTTGCGGCGGCTGTTGTTTCTCAACGGCATCAAGGCGTTCGAGGCGGCGGCGCGGACCGGCAGCTTTGCCGCGGCCGGGCTGGAGCTGAGCGTATCGGCGGCCGCCGTCAGCCGCATGGTGCACCTGCTCGAAGAACGGCTCGGCGTCGCCCTGTTCGAGCGCAAGGCCAATCGCCTGGTGCTGACGCAGGCGGGCCGCGCCTATCAAGGCGGGCTGACCCCGATCTTCGATGCGCTGGCGAGCCTGACGGCACAGGTGACGGCGCCTGCCAGCGTGCGCGTGCTCACCATCGGCGTCGGCCACACCTTCGCGATGCGCTGGCTGATCCCGCGCCTGTCGGAGTTTCGCAGCGAGGAGCCCGACATCGAGGTGCGCTTCACCACCGGCGGCGCCGCGGTGCCATTCGGCGAGGACTGGAGCTGCGGCATCAAGCTCGGCACCGGCGACTGGCCCGGCCTCGTCGCCGAGCCGCTGTTCGCCGGCGATCTCACCCCCGTCTGCGTGCCGCGTCTGGCCGGCGGATTGAAGCGCCCGGCCGACCTGAAGGGACCGAGCCTGATCCGCGTCGCGCACTCACCCGAGGATTGGCCGATCTGGCTGAAGGCGGCCGGCACGGCGAGGATCAGCGCGCGCGGGCCCGAGTTCCAGTTCTATGGTCAGGCGCTGCAGGCCGCGGCCGACGGGCTCGGCATCGCCATGGGCATCCGCCCCTATATCGACGACGATCTCGCGGCCGGCCGGCTGGTGGCGCCGTTCGACCTCTCGGTGCCCAAG
The DNA here is from genome assembly GCF_028128865.1 of Bradyrhizobium sp. CCBAU 11357. Classification (NCBI taxonomy): domain Bacteria; kingdom Pseudomonadati; phylum Pseudomonadota; class Alphaproteobacteria; order Hyphomicrobiales; family Nitrobacteraceae; genus Bradyrhizobium; species Bradyrhizobium sp. CCBAU 11357. The sequence continues at coordinate 212,470 of NZ_LBJW01000110.1, forward strand.
GGCATGCGCTGGTACCTGCTCTATCGCAGCTTCCAGACCGAGCAGCGCGACTTTGCCGCGTTCCGCCGCTGGATCATGCGGGCAGCATCGGAACCCGCTGCCCGCCCGCGCAAGATCGGCCGCGCTGCAGCGCGGAACTGAAGGCGGGCAAAAAAGCCGCCTGCTTGTGAACGGCTTCACATCCCAAAATCCGCAAATGTGGTCCCCTGACCCTCCGAAAAGAAACGTGGGACCTACACTCATGACGACCCTCTACGACGGCTTTGACATCGAATCCTTCGAAGCTGGCAAAGGGCTGTGGCACGCGCGGATCCGCCGTGCCGATCTCAGCCCGCTGGCCATCGACGGCGTGCTGTTTCCGGCCATGGAAGTCGGCTTCGCCTGGCCCGATCGCGATGCCGCGATTGCCGATGCCAAGCACCACATCGATCGTTTCCGCCTGCGGGCCGGCAGCGACGACGAATAGGCGGTCCGCAGTCGGACCAGCGACAGGGCGGCGAAAAAGGGGGAAACCGGTCATGTCCATCATCGAAACCGATGCAGCGCAGCCGCGGATCTACGCCCGCGCAGTGCTGTCCAATTGCCCGGAATGCGACGGCGATCTCACAGTGCTTCGTGTGATCGGCGGCCGCGCTGGATGCGAGTACTGGACCATGCGCTGCACCGATTGCGGTGGCATTCATCTCGACATCCTCGAGCCGAATGTCGCCGCCGGGAACGACGACGGGCCGCTGCCGGCGGCGTGAACCGCAAGGCTGCTGCCAACCTGCTGTCAGCAGCCTGCATGGCCACGGGCATTCACCCTTTATTGCGGGGCGGACTCGTCCCATATTCGCCTCATGGCGAAGAAACCTGCTCTCCCCAAATCCCCCAAAACCAAGGCTCCGAACTCGAAGGCGCATCGCCCTGACGTGCAGCCGATCGGGCCGGCGCTGGCCGAATTGCTCAATCCCGCGATCAATCGCGGCGATGCGGGCTTGGGATCAGGCACAGGCCTGCAGCCGCCGCCGGACAATTCGCGCGACCGCCGCGCCGGGGGCGAGGCCGCCGCGCATCGCGCGCGGGCTTCGACGCCGAAGGAGTTTCCGCAAGACACGGCGCGGCCGATGCCGCTGCGGCCCAATCCGCAGCCGCCGGGCGCTCGTCAGTCCAGTGAGCTTGCTGGGCTGGAGGAGGCGCCGCAAGCCAATTACGGAACCGCGGCCACGATTCCGACGCTCGATCCGGAACTGGCGCGACAGCTCGGCCTGCCGACGGAGGAGGACGATGCCGAGGCGCTGGCGCGTCCACCGCGTTCCAAGATGGAGGCACTGGGCGTCAAGGCCACCGCGGATGCGCTGGAATCGTTGATCCGCGAGGGCCGGCCGGAGTTCCGCAAGAACGACGGCTCCATGAAGGTGTGGACGCCGCACCGGCCGCCGCGCCCGGAAAAGTCCGAAGGCGGCGTGCGCTTCGAGATCAAATCGTCCTACGAGCCCAAGGGCGACCAGCCGACCGCGATCGCCGAGCTGGTCGAGGGCATCAACCGCAACGACCGTTCGCAGGTGCTGCTCGGGGTCACCGGCTCGGGCAAGACCTACACCATGGCCAAGGTGATCGAGGCGACGCAGCGCCCGGCCCTGATCCTGGCGCCGAACAAGACGCTGGCCGCGCAGCTCTATGGCGAGTTCAAGAACTTTTTTCCGGACAACGCGGTCGAGTATTTCGTCAGCTATTACGACTACTACCAGCCGGAAGCGTATGTGCCCCGCACCGACACGTACATCGAAAAGGATTCCTCGATCAACGAGCAGATCGACCGCATGCGCCACTCGGCAACGCGCGCGCTGCTCGAGCGCGACGACGTCATCATCGTCGCTTCGGTGTCCTGCATCTACGGTATCGGCTCGGTCGAGACCTACACCGCGATGACCTTCGCGCTGAAGAAGGGCGAGCGCATCGACCAGCGCCAGCTGATCGCCGACCTCGTCGCCCTGCAGTACAAGCGCACCCAGGCCGATTTCACCCGCGGCACGTTTCGCGTGCGCGGCGACGTCATCGACATCTTCCCGGCGCACTATGAAGACCGCGCCTGGCGCGTGAATTTGTTCGGCGACACCATCGAGAATATCGAGGAGTTCGATCCGCTCACCGGCCACAAGCAGGACGAGCTCGAATTCATCAAGATGTACGCCAACTCGCACTACGTGACGCCGCGGCCGACGCTGGTGCAGGCGATCAAGTCGATCAAGTTCGAATTGAAGCAGCGGCTCGACCAGCTCAACAACCAGGGGCGCCTTTTGGAAGCCCAGCGGCTGGAGCAGCGCACCACCTTCGATCTCGAGATGATGGAGGCGACGGGCAGCTGCGCCGGCATCGAGAACTATTCGCGCTACCTCACCGGGCGCCGCCCCGGCGAGCCGCCGCCGACGCTGTTCGAATACGTGCCCGACAACGCGCTGATCTTCGCTGACGAAAGCCACGTCACCATCCCGCAGATCGGCGCCATGTTCCGCGGCGACTTCCGCCGCAAGGCGACGCTGGCCGAATACGGCTTCCGCCTGCCCTCCTGCATGGACAACCGCCCGCTCCGCTTCGAGGAATGGGACATGATGCGGCCGCAGACGGTTGCGGTGTCGGCGACGCCGAGCGGCTGGGAGCTGAACGAGAGCGGCGGCGTGTTCGTCGAGCAGGTCATTCGCCCCACCGGGCTGATCGATCCGCCCGTCGACATCCGCCCGGCGCGCACGCAGGTCGACGATCTCGTCGGCGAGGTGCGCGCGACCGCGCAAGCGGGCTATCGCTCGCTGATCACGGTCCTCACAAAACGCATGGCGGAGGATCTCACCGAATATCTGCACGAGCAGGGCATCCGCGTCCGCTACATGCACAGCGACATCGATACGATCGAGCGTATCGAGATCATCCGCGACCTGCGCCTAGGTGCTTTCGACGCGCTGGTCGGCATCAACCTCTTGCGCGAAGGCCTCGATATTCCCGAATGCGCGCTGGTCGCGATCCTCGACGCCGACAAGGAAGGTTTTTTGCGCAGCGAGACCTCGCTGATCCAGACCATCGGCCGCGCCGCGCGCAACGTCGACGGCAAGGTGATCCTCTATGCCGATCAGATGACCGGCTCGATGGAGCGCGCCATCGCCGAGACCAACCGCCGCCGCGAGAAGCAGGTCGAGTACAACAATGCCAACGGCATCACGCCGGAGAGCGTGAAGAAGCAGATCGGCGACATCCTCAACTCGGTCTACGAGCGGGACCACGTGCTGGTCGAGGTCGGCGGTCACGACATGACCGACGACGTCATCTCGATCGGCCACAATTTCGAAGCCGTGCTCGCCGATCTCGAAACAAGGATGCGCGAGGCCGCCGCCGATCTGAACTTCGAGGAAGCCGCCCGCCTGCGCGACGAAGTCAAGCGCCTGCGCGCCACCGAGCTCGCCGTGGTCGACGACCCCACCGCCAAGCAGCGCACCGTCGCGGGCAAGGCCGGCGCCTATGCCGGGGCGAAGAAATACGGCAATGCCGCCAACCTCCCCGTCAGCGCCATGAAGAACAAGAGCGCCGCAACCGCGCTCAAGGCCGGCGGCGGCAAGGGCTCCCGCGTGCACAAGCCGCATCTCGACGAGATGCACGGCCCGGAATCGCTGCCCTATCGCGAGAGCCGCGCACTACCGTCAAAGCCGTTCGGCAGCACCAGCCGGATCATCCAGCCGACGGACTCGCGGCAGTCGGGTCCGGAGTTCGGGCCCGCGCCGAAGTCGACGGGTGGGGCGCCGGGGCGGCGCGGGGGGTGGAAGAAGAGGTAGGCGGCGCAGGTTTATCGGCGACGTTCGTGGTTATGAATTCTCAGATACGCAATTGCGCATCATAGCTCGCGCTCTGCGGCGCCCCGGGATGACACGAAGAGAGATTACCCCTCACCCCAAGCTCGCCGTCACCACGGCCATCACCGACAGCAGCAGCACGATCGTCACCAGTTGCAGCGAGGCGATGGGCTGGGTGCGCCATGCCGTGATCTTGTCGGAGAGCGATAGATGGGCCTCGAAGAATTTCGGCTCGTAGACGGTCTTGAAGAGGTGCGGGAAGCTCGGGCCGAGCGTCACGGCCAGCATTGCGTGGGCGAGCGAGGCGAATGCGACGAAGATGGCGACGCCGGGGTCGCCGACGAGATCGTGGTTGCCGCAGAGCTTGAGCAGGAAGGCCGCAGTGGCGAAGGTCGGGAAGCTCTGCAGGGTCGCGGTCAGCGCGAGGCCTTCGAGCGCGTTATGCAGGCGGGACTTTCTGACGGTGGCGATGGCGGCCATGGCACGTCTCCGTGATGACATGCCGATGACGGTAGTCGCGGCGCCGCTGGCGTGATGTGAGATGGGTCACGCGGGGGCGGGCGGGAAGCCAAAGTCCGGGTTGAGCCCACAGCTGCTCTCCACGTCGTCATTGCGAGCGCAGCGAAGCAATCCAGAAACCCGTCCGCGGAAAGACTCTGGATTGCTTCGCTGCGCTCGCAATGACGTGTTGAAGGAGCGCTGCCTCCCGATCATCGTAGGACTCGCGGAGACTTCCCAACCCTCCCAGCGCGATCCGGCGTCGCGGTGACACTGCGCTCGGCGCCATGCGTGCTGCGCGCCACGCAATCGGAGCGCGAATTCGTGCAGCCATCCCACAACTCAACCCACAGTTGCGCGCCATGAACCGGGTATTGCGCTCATGCGTCAAAACGTCTGCAACATCCCTGTGGTTTCGCGGATTGCCGGTGCGCGGCACCGCGCGTTAGCGTTGCGCGACGTCACGGGGCCCAACGAGGATCGGCGGAATGACGGTGGAGCAGCTGAATCGCCAACGCGTCGTGCACCTGCTCGATGCCTTCGCGCGCGGCGACATCGAGACGGCGCTGGCCTGCTGCACCGACGACGTCTACTTCCTCACCCACGCGCCGATCGACGTGCTGCCGCACATGGTGCCGCGCCATGGCAAGCAGGAGCTGCGCGACCTCTGGCAGACGGTCTGGTCGCGCTACTCGGAGATTCGTTACAAGACGCCGCACATCGTCGCCGAGGGCGAAACCGTCGCGACCTACCTGCACGCTTTTTTCAAAAAGCGCAGCAACGACCGCATCGTGCAGTTCGACATCGCGGTGTTCTACACGTTCCGCGGCGGGCTAGTGGCGCAGATCCGCGAGATCATCGATTCCTACGACCTGGTGCAGCAGGTGCTGGAACGGGAGATCGGGCCGCTGATCACGGGGCGGTGAGCGTCGAGACCAGGACAATTACGGGATCCTATTGTAAATCTCACAAAGAGCGATCAAGTGTGCATTGCAAAAACGTGAATTGCGTTTTGGCCGAAATCTGCTATTTCATTCGTATACAAACGAGTTGAGCCCCGGCGCCCGACTGCGCGTGGGGTTGTTTTCCGTTTCTTCCGCAAAGCCAGCTTCAGGACTGCCCCAATGACAGAGCACAGTCTCTGGCGTTTCTCGCGCGCGTTGCACCGCGCGATCAACGACCGGCATTTTAGGGATATCGAGGCCTTGATCGACGAGGACGTCGAATGGGCGCTCTACGGTCCGATCGACATGTTTCCGTTCCTCGGCGCGCGCCAGGGCAAGGATGCCGTGCTCGACGTCATCCGCCAGCTCGCCGACAATTTCCACGTCCGCCGCTTCGACCGCGAGAGCATCATGCTGGGCGTCGATTCCGCCGCCTCGATGCTGCGCTATTCGCTGACGGCCCTGGATTCCAACAAGCCGATCAGCTTGCGCGTGGCGCAGTTCGCCCAGTTCAAGGCCGGCAAGCTGATCAACATGCGGGTGCTGATCGACACCTTCGATCTGGTCGAGCAGGCACTCGGCCGCGCCATTCATCTGCCGAAGATGACCAGCGTCGGCTGACGCATGATCCGGACCCGAAGGGCCGCGTTAGCGCAAAGTGCGAAGCGGTTTTCCGAAAAGATCATGCACAAACAACAACCTGAAGCGCGATGATGATCATCGCGCTTTAGGGGGACGCCAACGAGGCCCCGCTGTTCGGGACCGATGACGAAGGCGATCGCGACGTCCTGGCCTCCAGCCCCGCCGGATGCCGTCGCATCACGAGCTCGTCATCGGGCGCGCGCCATTCGCGCGGCCCGTTGGTTCGCGTCCCCTTGCGACCCGCCACAATTCCGCAACGATAAATCGGCACTTTCAGCGCCGGAATGGCGCATGGTCATTGCGGCCGCTATAGTGCGGCCGACAGCATGCGCTGGGGTTCGTGGGCAGGACGATGGAATTCTCGACAGGGTTTGGCTGGACCAGGCTGCCGTTGCTGGCGGCCGCATTCATTTTGGGCTCGGCGCTGACGTTACAGGCGCAGATCATTCCGCCCTTCTCCTCACCGCCATCCGACGACGAGGCCGAGGCGGCCGAAGCTCCCGAGGTCAATGATCCCGACATCATGAAGGGCATCGACGTCGACAAGCTCGACTGGAGCCAGCTCGCGGTCGATGCGGGGACCGGCATCGACCCGATGGCCGCCAAGAAGCGCGCCCAGGCCGCCGCCAGGGAAGGCCTCGACTGGTCGTCGAACCCCAATGCCAACGGCTCCTCCGCGGTGACGGTCAAGCAATCCGTGTTCTCGTTCTGGGATACGCGGATCGGCGCCGACATGACGGTGGCCAGCGAGCCCAAGACGATGTCCGAGCTGCTGGCGCAGAAGGCCAGCAACGGCGGCAACCTGCCGCAATCCTCGGGCAGCGCCTGGGCGACGGCAACCGCGCCGGGCGCGGGCGCGATCTGGGACAAGACCGCGGTGGAAGCCAGGGTCGATCCCGGCGCCGAGCACAGCAAGATCGGGGCGTCACTGACCAAATCGGTGCCGCTGTCGGGCGACACCTCGCTGACGCTGCAGAACGGCTACAGCGTCAACCAGCAGGGCACCAGTGCGGTCCCCGGCATCGGCGGCCACGTCACGCGCAATTACGAGACCGACCAGAGCGCCAAGGTCACCGTGACCGACACCGGCACCAGCATCATTGCCGGCCAGACGCTGTCGACCACCGACGACAAATGGCTGCGCAAGGTCGGCGCGGAGCAGAAGCTGTTCGACAACGTCACCGTTTCCGGCTCGGTCGGTGAAACCTCGCAAGGCACGCTGAACAAGAGCGTGACCGCGGGCTTCAAGAAGAGCTGGTAGCTTCGCCTCTCCCCGCAAGCGGGGCGAGGAAGTGAGGCACCGGCCGAGTTGCGCCCTAACCTCGCCGCAGCCGCCGATTCACACTTCCCTAACCATACGCCACGGCAAAACCCCCGAATGGTCCGTCCTTGCCGCATCTCGGCCCATTTGCGGTCAAAATCGGACGCCCTGATGCGGCCTGCCTCACAGACGTCGTCGTGCGGGGGACACTCGCGCTGCGCTCAACGCGAACAGGGGAACAACGATGAACGCCATGCGTCCTGAAAAGGTCGAAGCCACCGAGACCGAGACGGTCGACACCAACCTTGCCGCCGTGACCGAGGTCGAAGCCGGCATCCGCGATTTCGTCCGCAACGACATCGCCTATCTGCGCCGTCCGGCATCGGGCACCACCGACGCGCCGCCGCTCGATCCGAGCGCGGAAGCCACCGTCAACAACGTCAACTCGCTGATCCAGCGCGTCGCCGGCACCTCGCTCGCCGAGATCGAGAATTTGATCTCCGAACTCGAGAGCCTGCGCGACCTGCTCCACGCCGAAGGCCAGCGCGTCCAGCGCGAGATCTCCGGCTACGCCCAGCTCAGCCAGGCCGCAATGAAGTCGACCCGCATGATCGCCGACAACGTCGCGCAGTGGAAGCGCGCCGCCGACGGCCTGCGCAACAGCTGATCGCCCACACGAACGCATCATTGGCCGCCGCGTTCCGGAAGGGACGCGGCGGTTTTGATTTGCGGGTGATGGCTGCACACTCTCCTCAACGAAGGTGTCATCGCCCGGCTTGACCGGGCGATCCAGTATTCCAGAGACGCCAGCGATTTAGCCGAGAAGCCGCGGCGTACTGGATGCCCCGGTCAAGCCGGGGCATGACAGCGAGAATGTGGCGCGGCCAACGCCCACCATTGAACCCACCACCCCTTCCCGGCGACAAACGCCAAGCGCCCGTGCCGTCGCGGCCGGGCTCAGGGGACATGTCATGGAAAGCATTCGGCCCGACACCACGGACCCGATCCCGTTGCGGCCCGCGCCGAATCAGTTCGGCACGATCATGCTGCGCTTTGTCGGGCTGCTGGCGGTTGCGATCGCCATCCTGGCGTTCGTCTACAGCCGCTGAGCTGCGGCCGGATGCCGGCCGCGATCATTAACGACTTCTTACCGGGCCGCTTCCACGGTCGAGGCTTCCAGCGTGTAGGCGCCATCGGCATAGCCCTTCACCACCATGCCGGCGACCAGCATCACGGCCAGCGTCGCAGTCGCGAAGATGAATCCAACAAATTTGAGTGCGCCGCGGTCAGCCATGGTCCTCGTCCCCTGTCTCTGCCAATTCGTTTCAAATAGACAGCGACAGGTTCATAATTAGTTAGCAACTCACTGGTTCCGCCAAAAGCTTCGCGGTCACCATGTTGCGCAGGCTTATGGCAGCCACCCGGAATCGCGTCCATAGCGCGCGGGCAACACTCGCGCACTCATTTGCCCGTTCATCTTGGAACGGATCTAGCCGCCCTTGCGCAGCGGCACGAAGGCGGAGGCGGTGATGGAATAGACCTCCTCGCCGCGCTGGTTGGTGCCGGTGGTGCGGGCCGTCAAAATGCCCCAGCCTGGACGGGAGGCGGAGGTGCGCTTGTCGATGACGACGCTGACGTAAGAGACGGTGTCGCCGGCGAGCACCGGCCTGATCCAGCGCAGATCGCGAAAGCCCGGCGACGGGCCCCATACCGCAACCTCTTCGCCGCGCGAGGCGGCCTCGCGCGCCAGACGCTGGTCGTCGGCGACAAGCAGGCTCATGCAGGCCGAACCGACATGCCAACCCGAGGCCGCGAGCCCGCCGAACAGCGAGTTCTTGCCCTCCTCCTCGTCGAGGTGAAAGCGCTGCGGATCGAACTTGGCGGCGAATGTCTTGATGGATTCCGCCGTGAACGTGTACGCGCCGATCTCCCTGCGCTGTCCGATCGCGATGTCTTCGAAGAACCGCATCAGGCCGCTCCCTCGCGCCGCTTGATCAGGATCGGCGAGGTCATCTCGGCGAGCGCCTGCCCCGCCGCATTGCGCGCGGTGCATTTGAACTTGACGATGCCGAGCTCAGGACGGCTCTTCGAGACCCGCGCCTCCAGGACGTCGACATCGAGCGTGAGATCGTCGCCGGGCCGCAGCGGCGAGAGCCAGCGCACCTCGTCGACGCCGGGAGATCCCAGTGACGCGGCGCGGGTGATGAAGCCGTCGGCCATCATCCGCATCATCAGCGAGCACAGATGCCAGCCCGAACCGGACAGGCCGCGCAGCATGCTTTTGGCCGCGGCCGCCTCGTCGAGGTGCATCGGCTGCGGATCGAACTCGGCGGCAAAGGCCAGGATCTCGTCGCGGGTGACGTGGCGCGGGCCGAACGTTCCGAACCGGCCGGGCGGGAAATCTTCGAAGGTCAGGATCATCTCGGGAAAGCTTTGCGGGAATGACAGATTGTGGCCGCACTTTGCGGCAATCTCAACCCGCCGGCCCGCATGGCTCGTGCTACATACGGGGTGGCCGCGGTTTTGAGTCGGATCAGCCGAGGGCCAGAATGCATCGACGCGGCCCAAATTTGCCCTGGGGAAAGCAATGTTTTCATTCAGCGACCTGTTTCAATGGGACCGCTTCATCACGCCGACGATCATCAAGACCTTCTACTGGCTGGTGATCGCGCTGATCTGTCTGTTCGGCCTCTCCGGCATCTTCTCAGGCCTCGCTGCGATGGCGATCAGCCCGTTCGGCGGCTTCCTGGTGCTGCTGTCGTCGATCGCCAGCGTCGTGGTCGGCATCGTGTTCTCGCGCATCGTCGCGGAGTTGATCCTGATCGTCTTCCGCATCAACGAGCATCTCGGCGCGATCCGGGACCAGGGCGGCGGGATGCGGTAGCGGCACGCACAGCTGCCGTAGGGTGGGCAAAGGCGCAAAGCGCCGTGCCCACCATCATTCCGCGAGATGAGGGAGGTGGTGGGCACGCTTCGCTTTGCCCACCCTACGGCAGCGATGTTGGTGCCTACGTATTAAACCTGAAATGCATCACGTCGCCGTCGGCGACGACGTAGTCCTTGCCCTCGAGGCGGAGCTTGCCGGCATCGCGGGCACCGGCTTCGCCGCCGAGCGCGACGTAGTCCTCGTACGCGATGGTCTCGGCGCGGATAAAACCCTTCTCGAAATCGGTGTGGATCACACCGGCCGCCGCCGGCGCCTTGGTGCCGCGATGGATGGTCCAGGCGCGCGCTTCCTTCGGGCCCACGGTGAAGTAGGTGATGAGGTCGAGCAGGGTGTAGCCGGCGCGGATCAGGCGGTCGAGGCCGGCTTCTTCGAGGCCCAGCGTCTCCAGGAAGTCCGCGCGCTCGTCACGCGAGATGGTCGCGATCTCGGATTCGATCTTGGCGGAGATGACAACGGCAACCGCGCCCTCCTTCGCGGCCTGCTCCTCGACCGCCTTGGAGAAGGCGTTGCCGGTTGCGGCCGAGCCTTCCTCGACGTTGCAGACATAGAGCACGGGCTTTGACGACAACAGGCCGAGCATGGAGAACGCCCGCTCCTCCTCCGCCTTGCGCTCGACGAGGCGCGCGGGCTTGCCGTCGCGCAGCAGCACCAGGGTGCGGTTGACGAGATCGAGCTGCTCCTTGGCGTCCTTGTCGTTGCCCTTGGCCTTCTTGGTGAGGTTGTCGACGCGCTTCTCGAGGCTGTCGAGATCGGCGAGCATCAGCTCGGTCTCGATGGTCTCGATGTCGGCCAGCGGGGCGATCTTGCCTTCGACATGGGTGATGTCGGAGTCTTCAAAGCAGCGCACCACATGCGCGATGGCGTCGACCTCGCGGATGTTGGCGAGGAACTGGTTGCCGAGGCCTTCGCCCTTGGAGGCGCCGCGCACGAGGCCGGCGATGTCGACGAAGGTCAGCCGGGTCGGGATGATCTGGCCCGACTTGGCGATCGCCGCGAGCTTGTCGAGCCTGGGATCAGGCACGGCGACCTCGCCGACATTCGGCTCGATGGTGCAGAACGGATAGTTCGCGGCCTGCGCCGCGGCCGTCTCGGTCAGCGCATTGAACAAGGTCGACTTGCCGACATTGGGCAATCCGACGATCCCGCATTTGAATCCCACGAGCGTTATTCCTTGCCGTTCTCGTCCTTGGTCAAAAATCCCTTCGCCTGCATCGCAAGATGCACCCTGTTGGCAAAGGTCGCGTCCGTGCCCTTGGCGAGCAGTGCGGCGTGCTCGGCGACCGCGTCGCAGAGCGTCGCCACCCATTCGTTGTCGGCCTTGGCGAAGTCCGACAGCACATGGCCGTGCACCAATTCCTTGACGCCGGGATGACCGATGCCGAGGCGCACGCGGCGATAATCGTTGCCGATATGCGCCGAAATCGAGCGCAGGCCGTTATGGCCGGCGATGCCGCCGCCGATCTTCACCCGCACCTTGCCCGGCGGCAGCTCGAGCTCGTCGTGGAACACGGTGGTGTCCCCTGGCGCGATCTTGAAGAAGCTCGCCGCTTCCTGAACGCTGCGGCCGGACTCGTTCATGTAGGTCGTGGGCTTGAGCAGGATCACGCGCGCAGTGCCGAGCGCACCTTCCGAGGTCTCGCCCTGAAAGCGGCGGCGCCATGGCGCAAAGCCATGACGCCGCGCGATCTCGTCGACGGCCATGAAGCCGATATTGTGCCGGTTACGTGCGTATTTCGCGCCGGGATTGCCGAGCCCAACAAAGAGTCGCATGACGCGGCGCGCCCCCCGCTCGGCGCGCGGTCAAGGACCGCGCGCCAGCTTCGAGAGATTACTTCTTCTTGTCGCCGCCGGCGGGAGCCTTGGCGGCAGCGGCAGGAGCAGCAGCAGCCGGAGCCGCGGCACCAGCGGCCGGAGCAGCCGCAGCGCCCGGGGCCGCACCAGCAGCGGCAGCCGCGGCAGCGGCCTTCTGCTCTTCGGCGTAACCGGACGGCGGCACGATGGTGACGAGGGTCGCGTCCTCGCGGGTCAGCGCCTTCACGCCGGCCGGCAGCTTGACGTCGGCCAGATGCAGCGAGTGACCGATCTCGAGCGAGCCGACATCGGCCTCGATGTACTGCGGGATGCTCTCGACGCCGCATTCGAGCTCGATCGCGTGGGCGACGATGTTGACGGTGCCGCCGCGCTTCACGCCCGGGGAGGTTTCCGCCTTCACCACGTGCAGGGGAACGCTGATGCGGATGGTGGCGCCTTCGCCCAGCCGCATGAAGTCGACATGGATCGGGAAGTCCTTCACCGGATCGAGGTGGTAGTCGCGCGGAATGACGCGGTGCTTCTTGCCCTCGAGGTCGATGTCGACCAGCGTGGTCAGGAACCGGCCGGCAAGGATGCGCTGGCGCAGTTCACGATCCTCGATCGAGATCGTCAGCGGGGGCTGGTTGTTGCCGTAGATCACTCCGGGCACTCGCCCGGCGCGACGCTCAGCCCGGGCGGCCCCCTTGCCGCTCTTCGGACGTGCGGTCGCCTTCAATTCCTTGACGGTCGTCGCCATGTCGTTAAGTCCTTGTTTTTGCAAAAGTTAATGGGCCGCAAGGCGGCCCATGGCATGGTCCACAGCAAGCCTCCAGGGGTGCGGGGGCCGCGGACGTGGCGGGCTTTTACCCGGAAGCTGCGGAAATGACAAGGAGAATGGGCTGGCAGCCCGGGGGGTTGCACCCTCCCCTAGAGGGCCCGGGTTCTTACCCTCCCCTGGAGGGGAGGGTCGATCGCGCGAAGCGCGAGCGGGGTGGGGTGACAGTCTCTCCATCGAGGCGGTGCCCGTGTGGAGGGATCACCCCACCCCGGCGCTGCGCGCCGACCCTCCCCCTCCAGGGGAGGGTTAAGAGAGACCGCGGCTTACGTCGGGCTACCGCCCAGCTTCGCCTCCAGCGCCGCGATCCGCGCCTTCAGGGCTTCGTTCTCCTCGCGCGCCAGGCGCGCCATGTCCTTGACCGCCTCGAACTCCTCGCGCTTGACGAGGTCCATGTCGCGCAGGAATTTTTCGGCCTGGCTGCGCATCACCGTATCGAACTCGCGCTTGACGCCCTGGGCAGCACCGGCGGCGTCGTTCATCAGGCGGCCGATCTCGTCGAAAAACCGGTTGCTGGTCTGGGTCATTGTTGGCCTCCGATAAACTTTGCGCGAACTCACGGGAGACAATGGCAATCCGACGAGGCCGGTTCAAGGGCGAAGCGGCGGTATCCTTGTCATGCGCCGGTTTCCTTGCAATCGTATTCAACGTCCCTGCATAAGAGGAATCACGGGGCGTCTGCCGGCGCCCGACCGCCGCGATCCCGCTTGGACATAGAAGGCGCGATGCCGTTTCTGCTGATCGACTTTCCCGCCTTCAAGCCGATCGCGATCGAGATCGGCCCGTTCGCGATCCGCTGGTATGCGCTGGCCTATATCTGCGGCATCGTGTTCGGCTGGCTCTATGCGCGCTCGCTGCTGAAGAAGGAGCACCTGTGGGGCGGACCGGCGCCGATGTCGCTGGTGCAGATCGACGACTTCATCCTCTGGGTCACGCTCGGCATCATCCTCGGCGGCCGCACCGGCTACGTGCTGTTCTACAACCTGCCCTTCTTCATCGATCATCCCGCCGCGATCTTCAAATTGTGGGAAGGCGGGATGTCGTTCCACGGCGGCTTCCTCGGCTGCGTCGTCGCGGTGATGTGGTTTGCCTGGCGCAATGGCATCTCGATCCTGTCGCTCGGCGACATCACCACCGCGGTCGCCCCGGTCGGGCTCCTGCTCGGACGCATCGCCAATTTCATCAACGGCGAATTGTGGGGCCGCGCCACGGACCCGAGCCTGCCCTGGGCGATGATCTTCCCCAACGATCCGACGCAGCTGCCGCGCCATCCGAGCCAGCTCTACCAAGCCGGCATGGAGGGCATCCTGCTGTTCACCGTGCTCGCGATCATGATCCGGTTCGGTGCGCTGAAGCGGCCCGGCATGATCCTCGGCGCCTTCATCCTGGTCTATGGCCTGGCCCGCATCGCCGGGGAGCATTTCCGCGAGCCGGACGCGCAGCTCGGTTTTCTCTGGGGCGGATTAACCATGGGCATGCTGTTGTCGATCCCGATGCTTATCGTCGGCGCCATACTTATTGTATGGGCTGTCAGGCGCGGTGCGCCGACGCCCGTCCAGGCCATTCGTTAATTGATTTCGAGAAGACCGCCGTGACCGACCAGCCGCTCCTCAACGAGATCAAGGCGCTGATCAAATCCTCCGGGCCGATGCCGGTCTGGCGGTACATGGAACTGTGCCTGATGCATCCGCGCTACGGCTATTACGTCTCGCGCGATCCGCTCGGGCGCGAGGGCGATTTCACCACGGCGCCCGAAGTCAGCCAGATGTTCGGCGAGCTGTTGGGGTTGTGGACCGCCTCGGTGTGGAAGCAGATGGGCTCGCCGCAATTCCTGCGGCTGATCGAGCTCGGCCCCGGCCGCGGCACCATGATGGCGGATGCGCTTCGCGCTCTCCGCGTGCTGCCGCCGCTCTACCAGGCGCTCCACATCCACATGGTCGAGGTCAATCCCGTGTTGCGCGACCGGCAGAGCGCGACGCTCGCCAACGTGCGCAACATCGCCTGGCACGACAGCATCGACGAGGTGCCGGAGGGACCGAGCATCATCCTCGCCAACGAATATTTCGACGTGCTGCCGATTCACCAGATGGTCCGGCTCGAGAACGGCTGGCACGAGCGCGTGATCGAGATCGATCCCAATGGCAAGCTTCAGTTCGGCGCGGCGCCGGAGCCGACACCCCGCTTCGACGTGCTGCTGCCGCCCTTGGTGCGCGCCGCCCCCATCGGTGCCGTGTTCGAGTGGCGCCCCGACGGCGAGATCATGAAGCTCGCCACGCGCGTGCGCGACCAGGACGGCGCGGTGCTGATCATCGATTACGGCCATCTGCGCAGCGACGCCGGCGATACCTTCCAGGCCATCGCACGCCACACCTTCGCCGATCCCTTGAAGGCGCCGGGCCAGGCCGACGTCACGGCCCATGTCGATTTCCAGGCGCTGGCGCGCGCGGCAGAGGATGTCGGCGCGCGCGTGCATGGGCCGGTGACGCAAGGTGACTTCCTCAAGCGAATCGGCATCGACACCCGCGCCGCCGCCCTGATGCAGAAAGCCGCGCCCGACGTCGCCACCGACATTTCGGTGGCGCTCAAGCGCCTGACCGATACCGGGCGTGGCGGCATGGGCTCGATGTTCAAGGTGCTCGGCATCTCCGAGCCCCGGCTGACAAGCCTTGCCGGCCTCAGCGATCTCGAACCGGCAGGAGAGGCCTCATGACGATTGCTTCGTCGCTGCTGTCGGCAGTGCCCGGCCTCCGTCATGCCTTCTTCACCCGCGAAGGCGGCGTCTCCGGCGGGATCTATTCCGCGCTGAACGGCGGGCTCGGCTCCAACGACGATCAGGCCCTGGTCGCGGAGAACCGGCGCCGCATGGCCGAGCATGTCGGCGTTGCGCCCGAGCGCTTCCTCAGCCTGCACCAGATCCATTCGCCCGACGTGCTCATTGCCAAGGCACCGTGGCCGAGCGGGCCGCGGCCGAAAGGCGATGCGCTGGTGACGAAGACGCCGGGCATCGCGCTCGGCGTCTCCACCGCCGATTGCGGCCCGGTGCTGTTCGTCGATCCCCAGGCACGCGTGATCGGCGGTGCGCATGCCGGCTGGAAGGGCGCACTGACAGGCGTGCTGGAAGCGACCATCGACGCGATGGAGCAGCTCGGCGCCACGCGCGGCGGCATCATCGCCGCGATCGGCCCCTTGATCCGCCAGGACAGCTACGAGGTCGGCAACGAGTTCGTCGCGCGCTTCATCGAGGCGGATGCGGAGAACGCTGTGTTCTTCATCCCGTCGGTACGCGACGGCCACGCGATGTTCGACCTCGCCGGCTTCATCCGCAAGCGGCTGGAGGCCGCCGGCATCCTGATGATCGACGACCTCGGTCTCGACACCTACGCCGACGAGCGCTTCTTCAGCTATCGCCGCTCGGTGCATCGCAAGGAGCCGGATTACGGCCGCCACGTTCACGCGATTGCGCTGGAAGCGTGAACACACGGGCAACTCCGTGTTTTTCCGGGGCGATGCCCCGGTACGATGACAGTGGCCTGTGTCGCGCCTGCCCTAGACCTTAATCGATTTTAACGATATCGCTGCTCTCCATAATGAGGGATGCGTCATTCATCTTCCGCCGTGCGGGTTCGCGCGTGCTGGCGGTCATGCTGCTGGCGGCAGCGGCTGCGCTTGGCGGCTGCGCCGGGGGTGGCGGCAGTGCCGCCAATTCCTATGCGATGGCGCCGAGCGCCGGCAGCGGGGCTACGGTCGCCTTCGAATCGATCGACGGCCCGCCGCCGCAAGTGTTCGACCGCATGGTCGGCGTGCTCGACAGCGAATCCAAGCTGCGCAGCCTGTCCGTGGTCTCCCGCGAGGGCACGGCTGCCTATCGCGTGCGCAGCTACCTCTCCGCCCAGCTGGTGCGCGGCAAGACCGTGATCGCCTGGGTCTGGGACGTCTACGACGCCAACCAGCAGCGCGCGCTGCGCCTCTCCGGCGAGGAACCGACCTCGGCCAAGGCTGGTCGCGACGCCTGGGCTGCTGCCGACGACCTCGTGCTGCGGAAGATCGCCCAGGCCGGATTCAGCGGACTTTCCAACATGATCAACGGAACGCCGGACGCGCCTGGCGCGGCTCCGGCGTTGCGGGGACCGGCGGTGGCAAGCGTCGTCAAGGACGCGCCTGCGCCTGATGTGCCGGCCTCCGCGCTCGGCTATGCCGCGCAATAACCCCCGCTAAACCACGGCCGCAACTTGCGGCCAAGCCGTTGGCCCGACTCAGGATTTTCAAAGGGAAAACGTATCATCCCGGGTTGCCATTGCAGCCTTCCGCCTGATATTTCCTCGCCCGTCGTAACCGTGCTGCCTATGGGTATTTTCTGATGTTGAAGGTCGTATCCAGCAAAGCGCGGGAGGAAGCGTCCATGTCGGCCAAAAACGGCTCCATCAAGCTCGTCGCCGGCAACTCCAATCCGGCCCTCGCCCAGGCGATCGCGCAAGGCCTCGACCTGCCGCTGACCAAGGCGGTGGTGCGGCGCTTCGCCGACATGGAGATCTTCGTCGAGATCCAGGAGAACGTCCGCGGCTCGGATGCCTTCGTCATCCAGTCGACCTCGTTCCCCGCCAACGACCATCTGATGGAGCTCCTGATCATCACCGACGCGCTGCGCCGCTCCTCGGCGCGCCGCATCACCGCGGTGCTGCCCTATTTCGGCTACGCCAGGCAGGACCGCAAGTCCGGTTCGCGCACGCCGATCTCGGCCAAGCTCGTCGCCAACATGATCACGCAGGCCGGCGTCGACCGCGTCATGACGCTCGACCTGCATGCCGGCCAGATCCAGGGCTTCTTCGACATCCCGACCGACAACCTCTTTGCCGCGCCGCTGATGGTGCGCGACATCAAGGACAAGTTCGACCTGACCAAGACGATGGTGGTCTCGCCCGACGTCGGCGGCGTCGCCCGCGCGCGCGGCCTCGCCAAGCGCATCAACACCCCGCTCGCCATCGTCGACAAGCGCCGCGAGCGGCCGGGCGAGTCCGAGGTCATGAACGTGATCGGCGACGTCTCCGGCCACACCTGCATCCTCGTCGACGACATCGTCGATTCCGGCGGCACGCTGGTGAATGCGGCCGATGCGCTGCTCGCCAAGGGCGCCAAGGACGTCTACGCCTACATCACCCATGGCGTGCTCTCCGGCGGCGCCGCCGCCCGCATCGCCGGCTCCAGGCTGAAGGAGCTGGTGATCACCGACTCCATCCTGCCGACCGAGGCAGTGACCAAGGCGCCGAACATCCGCACGCTGCCGATCGCCAGCCTGATCTCGGATGCGATCGCGCGCACGGCGGCGGAAGAATCGGTGTCGAGCCTGTTCGACTGATTTTTTGCGGCCGTCATTCCGGACGCCTGGGGGAGGCCAACCGGGAATCCATCTTCCGGTCCGCGTAGATCGATGGATCCCGGCACGTGCTACGCACGCCCCGGAACGACGACCATCCCGCAACGCCACGGTCCCCGCCTCACAGCCCCCGCGGGTTGTTGCCGTCGGCGACCCATGACATCATCCAGATACCGAGTTATCTCTGCCCTCTGGATGCCTGATGCCACGCCGGAAATTTGCTTGGGAGAAGCTGTCGGATGACGAGTTGCTCAAGCAACGCCTCCGCAGCCTGAGGGTCACGGTCGAAGGCACCTGGCTCGAGGACTGCGTCGGCACGCTCTACGAGGAACTCGAAGAGCGCGGCATCCGGCTGCGGCCGCACACATGGATCTCGAGCGAATGGTTCAGTCCGGGCGACGTGCCCGGCATCGCCATCCCCTTCTATCTCGCCCATCCGCGCCTGATGAAGCTCGAGAAGAAGATGATGTTCGACGTCGAGGGCGGAACCTGGCGCGAGTGCATGGCCATCCTCCGTCACGAGGCCGGGCATGCCTTGCAGCATGGTTACCAGCTGCAGCGGCGGCGGCGCTGGCAGCAGCTGTTCGGCCCATCGTCGAAGCACTACCCGCGCTACTACCGGCCCAATCCCGCCAGCCGGCGTTACGTGCAACACCTTCGGCTCTGGTACGCACAGAGCCATCCGGACGAAGATTTCGCCGAAACCTTTGCGGTGTGGCTACGGCCGCGCTCGAACTGGCGAACGCGATATGCCGGCTGGCCGGCGCTGAAGAAGCTCGAATATGTCGACGAGCTGATGAGCGAGATCGCTGGAAAGCGGCCGTCGATCACGACGCGGGAGCGCGTCGATCCGCTGGGTCGGCTCAGCCAGACACTCGAAGAGCACTACAAGAAAAAGCAGGCGTTCTACGCGTTCACGCCACCAAAGACCTACGACCGCGACCTCTCCCGGCTGTTTTCAGCCGATCCGCGGCACCATCGGTCAACGCCGGCCTCGACCCTGATCAGGCGGCACCGCGCCCAGATCCGGCAATTGGTCGCGCGCTGGACAGGCGAAAACCAGCTCACGCTCGATGCCGTGCTTGACGAGATGATCTCCCGCTGCCGCGATCTCGATTTGCGTGCCGTGGGTCCCGAACAGAAGCTCGTTCTCGATTTCATTGTCCTCGTGACCGCAAAGACGATGCACGCGCTGTTTGGCCCGTCTCGGCGCAAATGGATCGCGCTATGAGACGTCTCCGTATTCTGGTGCTGATGCATCCGGACTTCCTGCCGCCGGACTCCTCCGACGGATACACGCCGCAGGAGATCAACATCTGGAAAACGGAATACGACGTCGTCAGCACCTTGCGTGCGGCCGGCCACGAGGTGCGCCCGCTCGGTGCGCAGGAGGAAATCAGACCGATCCGCGAAGCGATCGAGGAGTTCAAGCCGCACGTGGTTTTCACGCTGCTGGAGGAGTTCCACTACAACGTCGCCTACGACCAGCACATCGCCAGCTATCTCGAGCTGATGAAGGTGCCCTACACCGGTTGCAACCCGCGCGGCCTGATCCTGGCGCGCGGCAAGGATCTGTCCAAGACGCTAGTGCATCACCGCCGTATCGCGGCGCCGGCCTTCGCCGTCTTTCCGATGCGCCGCAAGGTGAAACGGCCAAAACATCTTGCGCTGCCGCTGATCGTCAAGGCGCTGAACATGGACGGATCCTTTGGCATATCGCAGGCCTCGATCGTCGATACCGACGAGAAGCTGGCGGAACGGGTCGCCTTCATCCACGAGCGCGTGGAGACCGCCGCCATCGCCGAGCAGTTCATCGAGGGTCGTGAGCTCTATGTCGGCGTGCTTGGCAACAACCGGCTGCGCGTCCTGCCGGTCTGGGAATTGAAGTTCGGCAGCATGGGCGGGCGCAGGTCACGCCACATCGCCACCGAAAAAGCCAAGCACGACACCGAGTACCAGGAACGCGTCGGCATCGTCGACGGGCCGGCGAACGATCTTGCGCCCGAGGTCACTGCACGCATCCAGCGTGCCGCGAAACGCATCTACCGGGCGCTCGGCCTCGACGGTTACGCGCGCATCGATTTTCGTCTCGCCGCCGACGGCACGCCGTATTTCATCGAAGCGAATCCCAACCCGGAGATCGCCAAGAGCCAGGAATTCGCCACCGCGGCTCAGCACGACGGGCTGAACTATGGGGATCTTCTGCGTCGCATCCTGACGCTTGGGATCACCCGCGCCAAGGCGGGTGTGTCGCTGGGGTGACGAGAGGCGATCGCATCGCAGGGTGGGCAAAGGCTCACAGCGTTGTGCCCACCCTTTTGTCTCGCGAGAAGAGGTGGGCACGCTTCGCTTTGCCCACCCTACGGCAGTCTGCCTACCCCACGATCCCCGCGGCGACCTGGCCGCGCAGGCGCTCCAGGCCGTGCAACGTCTCTGCGCAGGCGGTCGCGACCTCGACGCCCTTGATCGCAAAGTGCTTGCGGAAGAAATCGTAGTGCACCTCGGTCTCGTGGAATTGCTGCGGCGTCAGCACGGCCGAGAACACCGGCACCTCGGTGCGCAGCTGCACGTCCATCAGCGCCTTGATCACGGTGTCGGCGACGAATTCGTGGCGGTAGATGCCGCCGTCGACGACGAGGCCGGCCGCGACGATCGCGGTGTAGCGCCGCGTCTTGGCGAGGACCTGCGCATGCAGCGGGATCTCGAACGAGCCCGGCACCTCGAACACGTCGACATGGGTGAGATGACGGGCTTCCGCCTCCTTCATGAAGGCGATGCGGGCCTCCGCGACCACGTCGCGGTGCCAGCAGGCCTGCACGAAGGCCACCCGCTGCGGCTTGGCAAAGCGCGGATGCGCAGGTACCGGGTCCACGGGAACCGGCGGCGGCGTTTGGGACGTTTCGGTTTGGGGATCTTGCAGCATCTGATTCATGGCTTTCCTCGGTTTAAGGACCAGAATCAGGGCACACGGAACGACAAACAGCCGCATCGTCTCGATGCGTCTGCCAGCGACCGTTCTCTTTCATCCGGACTTTAACCGTCGGCTTCGGAGTTGCACCGAATCTGCTGACCCTTCCCTTCGGGATAACCCCTCGCGGAAGGCGCTCGCGGGCTTGGACCTTTCGACCCTTACCGCCGGTGGGGACTTTCACCCCGCCCTGAGAACATCGGCCGTCCGGGATGAACGGCCTAGTCGGAAATATGCCGCCGGCGGGCAGCCGCGGCAAGCGTGTTCCGCATGGGCAAAGCGCATGGTCCCATGCCCGGACGGCGGCCCAGCCCTCGCCCGGCGGAATTTGCGGCGAGCGCTTTTGCTGAATCCGATTCCGGTTTGTTCTCATCCGTTAAGAATTGTGGCGGAGATGAGCTGTGGACGAACGAGTCCTGGCTTGTGGACGGACTCGCGACCCCGTTGCGCAGATTCCGCAAATCACATCACTTGATCCGCGACAGGCCCGCGCTGATCCGAGGGATCGCAACAGCGACTCCAAGGAGATTGCATAGGCTAATCCGAGGGGACGCCGTAGCGACGTTTAGGGAGCGCGTGCCGGGCCCAACCGCGTGCGTATCAAAGACAACAAAAAGGCAAGAGGTCGAGACGGCATGTCCCTGCTCGAAGGCACTATCGATTCCAGAAACCATCCGCTCGCGGTGGTCGAGGACATCGCCGCCAGCAACAACTGGCCGTTCGAACGCTCCGGCGAGGACGAGCTCACGATTGTCTCCAAGGGACAATGGACCGACTACCAGCTCTCCTTCACCTGGATGGGCGAGATCGAGGCGCTGCATCTGGCCTGCGCCTTCGACATGAAGATTCCGCCCGCGCGCCGCAGCGAGGTGCAGCGGCTCGTCGCCGCCGTGAACGAGCAGCTATGGGTCGGCCATTTCGACCTGTGGACCAACACCGGCATGGTGATGCACCGCCAGGCCCTGGTGCTGCCGGGCGGCCTCACCGCTTCGCCCGCGCAATGCGAAGTCATGCTCGCCGGCGCTATCCATGCCTGCGAGCGCTACTTCCCCGCGTTCCAGTTCGTGGTGTGGGCCGGCAAGACCACGGCGCAGGCCATGGACGCGGCGATGTTCGACACGGTTGGGGAGGCGTAGGGCTCGCCTCGCCTCCAGACGTCGTCCCGGACAAGCGAAGCGAGGATCCGGGATCCCATACCGCGTGATTCATCTTGTGGCACAACGCTTGTTGCCACCAGCTTCATCCACTAGAACCGCCTGTGTTAGCGACGAGCGCAAGCGCTCGCGCAGGGGTCCCGGCCTTCGCCGGGACGACACCGAATTTGTGGTGACCGCAGTGGCCAATAGCAGCACCCTCCAAAACATCACCGGCACCATCCTGCTCGCCGGCGCGGGCAAGATGGGCGGCGCGATGCTGACCGGATGGCTTTCGGGCGGGCTCGATCCGCGCCGCGTCGCGGTGATCGAGCCGCACATTGCGCCCGAGATCTCCGCGCTGGCCGCCAAGGGTGTCGTGCTCAATCCTGATGTGACGACCGCAGGCGCTGTCGAGACGCTGGTCGTGGCGGTGAAGCCGCAGATGTTCCGCGAGGCCGGCGCCAAGCTGAAGGCGTTCGTCTCGGACAAGACCTCGGTGGTCTCGATCATGGCGGGCACCACGATCGCCTCGCTCCAGGAGGTCTGCGGCGGCGCCGTGGTGCGGGCAATGCCGAACACGCCGGCCGCGATCGGCCGCGGCATCACCGTCGCGGTCGCGGCCAACAACGTCAGCGCCGCGCAGCGCGCGGTAGCGGATGCGTTGCTGCGCGCCACCGGCTCGGTCGAATGGGTCGAGGACGAAGGATTGATGGACGCGGTCACCGCCGTGTCCGGCTCAGGGCCAGCCTACGTGTTCCTGCTCGCCGAAGAGCTCGCCCGCGCCGGCGTTGAAGCGGGATTGCCCGAAGCGCTGGCGACCAAGCTCGCCCGCGAGACCGTCGCCGGCTCCGGCGAGCTGCTGCACCAGTCGGAGCAGCCGTCGAGCACGCTGCGCCAGAACGTCACCTCGCCCGGCGGCACCACGGCCGCGGCGCTCGGCGTGCTGATGGGCGAGCCGGGCCTGCGCTATCTCATGATCCGCGCCATCGCGGCGGCGACGCAGCGGTCGAAGGAACTGGCGAAGTAGAAAGGTGCCCGTAGGTGCCGTAGGGTGGGCAAAGGCGCGAAGCGCCGTGCCCACCATCTTTCAATTGTCCCTCTGGAAGTGGTGGGCACGCTTCGCTTTGCCCACCCTACGGCATTCATGATCCGCGCCATCGCCGCGGCGACGCAGCGGTCGAAGGAACTGGCGAAGTAATCAGGTGCCGTAGGGTGGGCAAAGGCGCGAAGCGCCGTGCCCACCATCTTTCAATTGTCCCTTTGGAAGTGGTGGGCACGCTTCGCTTTGCCCAACCTTCGGCACTACGGCACGGCGTTCGCCGCTACGCCCCTAACCGCTTGTTGAACGTCTCGACATTCACGAGCCCCCGGGCGTGGCGGCCTTCGCCGAGCTTGCGCGTGCCCTCGAATGCCTCGACCTCGAAGCGGATGACGCGGCGCTCGACGGCGACCACCTTTGCGGTGGTCCGCACGGTGGCGCCGACCAGCGCGGCGGCAAGATGGCGGATGTCGACCTCGGTACCAACAGTGACCCAGCCCGGCTGCAGCGCGGCGCGGATCGCATCGCCCGATGTCATCTCCATCTCCAGGATCATCATCGGCGTCGCGTAGACAAAAGGCATGCCGGCCACGAAATGTCCGACGGTGCGCTCCACCGGGACCACCAGCGTGCGCTCGGCGCTCATGCCTGTTGTGATGAAGTCGCGTGCGTCCATGGTGCTTGCTCGTCATTCCGGGGCGCGCGAAGCGCGAACTATGGTGCGCGGTTGCGCACCAGAGAATCCAGAAGTTTGCTGCTCGAGATTCCGGGCTCGCGCTTCGCGCGCCCCGGAATGACGCTAACGCGTCACTTCTTCGCCGCCGCCGCGCGCTCCACGAAGGTCTTGCCGCCCTTCATCTTGTGGCGGAGCGGGGCTTCGTTGATCTGGATGACGACGGCATCGGCGTCGACGCCGAGATTCTTCACCAGCGCCTGGGTGATGTCGCGCATCATGCCGGCCTTCTGCTCGTCGGTACGGCCTTCGGCCATGCTGATGGTGATCTCAGGCATTTTTCTCTCCCTTGCGGCCGAACACCGGCCATTGACGGTCGCCATCAAACAAGACGTGGATGCCAGGGACAAGCCCGGGCATGACGGCGTCAGCGAATAGCTAGCCCCAGCTCACGTCATGGCGGGCCAGGACCTCGCGCACCTTGGCGACGAGATCGGCTTCGCTGCACGAGAACTGCGCCGGCCGCGTCTCGCGCCATTCCTGGTTGGAGGCGATCGCGGCGGCCGCCTTGGCGCCCTCGATCAGGTCCTTGACCTGCACCTCGCCGCGCGCCTTTTCATCCGAGCCCTGGATGATGACGCAAGGTGAGTTGCGGCGATCGGCATATTTGAGCTGGTTGCCCATGTTCTTGGGGTTACCCAGATAAAGCTCGGCGCGGATGCCGGCACCTCGCAAGCTCGCCACCATCTGCTGGTAGTCGGCGACGCGGTCGCGGTCGAACACCGTGACGACGACGGGGCCGAATTCGGGCCGCGTGTCGAGCTTGCCGAGCAGCGTCAGCGCCGCCTGCAGCCGCGACACGCCGATCGAGAAGCCGGTCGCCGGCACCGGCTCGCCGCGGAAGCGCGAGACGAGGCCGTCATAGCGCCCGCCGCCGCCAACCGAGCCGAAGCGCACCGGGCGGCCCTTCTCGTCCTTGGTGTCGAGCAGCAGCTCAACCTCGTAGACGGGGCCGGTGTAGTATTCGAGGCCGCGCACGACGGAGGGATCGATGCTAATTCTATCCCGACCGTAGCCGGCAGCCTGAACAAGGTCCGAAATCAACTTAAGTTCGTCGATACCTGCCTTAGAGGTTTCATTCCCCCCGAAGTGAGTCATCAGACCATCGAGCACGCCTTTGTTGCTTTCGACAAATTTTTCTCCGCCTACGTGCTCCAATTCCGTCATTCGCCCGCTCTGCAAAAGCGTGAATGCCAGCACCTTCTGGATTTGGTGCTTATCTAATCCGGCCCCTTTGGTAAAATCACCGCTCTCATCCTTTCTGCCTGAGCCAAGCAGCAGTTCGACGCCCTCGGCGCCAAGGCGATCGTACTTGTCGATCGCGCGCAGCACGGTCAGTCTGCGCGCCGCATTTTCCTCACCCGCCAGGCCAATGGCTTCCAGAACGCCGTCGAGCACCTTGCGATTGTTCACCTTCACCACGTACTGGCCGCGCGCGATGCCGAGCGCCTCCATCGTATCCGCCGCCATCATGCAGATCTCGGCATCCGCCGCCGGCGTCGCCGAGCCGACCGTATCGGCATCGAATTGCATGAACTGGCGGAAGCGGCCGGGGCCGGGCTTCTCGTTGCGGAAGACATAGCCGACGCGGTAGCTGCGATAGGGCTTCGGCAGCGTATCGAAATTCTCGGCGACGTAGCGGGCGAGCGGCGCGGTCAGGTCGTAGCGCAGGCTGATCCACTGCTCGTCGTCGTCCTGGAACGAGAACACGCCCTCGTTCGGGCGATCCTGGTCGGGCAGGAATTTGCCGAGCGCGTCGGTGTATTCCATCGCCGGCGTCTCCACCGGCTCGAAACCGTAGAGCTCGTAGACGGCGCGGATCTTCTCGACCATCTCGCGCGTCGCCCGGATCGCTGAGGGATCGCGATCCTCGAGCCCGCGCGGCAGACGCGCCTTCAGTTTCTGGGGTTTTTTGGGTTTCTCGGCCATGCGCGGCGTTTACCAGCCGCGGCGCGGGGCGGCAACTGCCCCTACGGCTGCTCCATCCGCGCCCGGAGCGCGTCGGCGTCGGCTTTCGGCATGGATTTGAGCAGCGGCTTGATGGTTTCGCCGCCGACGATCTTGCCGTTGCGCATGAACATCCAGTCCGAGATGTCGGCCTCGGTGAACTTGACCGGATCGCCTGCGTGTTTGCCCGGCAGATCGCGCGGCTCGTTGGCGAACAGGCCCGAATATGTCCCGCCGGGCTGCTTCTTCAGCTCGCCGATCCAGACGTGCTCGCCGCCCCTGCGGGTCGTGAAGTGCACCTTCAGGGCGTGTCCGGTCTCGGACGGCTTTGGCGATTCATAGGAAGTCCAGAAGGTGGGGAGCGTGGCGCGGGCTCGCGCGATCGCCGCGTTCATCTCGGGATCGCCGGTGCGCACGTCGACGATCGGCGAGCGGTCCTGCGCTGCGACCTCGTGCGTGGGGCCGATGGTCAGGATGCCGAAAACGCAAACGCCGGTGATGGCGGCGAGAACGACCCATTTCATGGGTTGGGAGAGCTTTTTTGCCATGATTGCGATGTCCAGGATGCTTGTTGTGTCCTGGCTTTGTCGCCTGTCGGCAGCAGCACGTTCACTGCGCAAGAGTCCACAAACATTGCGCTTCTTACCCTCCCCTGGAGGGCCCCTGGAGGGGGAGGGTCGGCTCGCATCTGAGCGTAGCGAAGATGAGAGACGGGGTGGGGTGACGGTCTCTCCACATCGAACACTGCCCGAGTTGAGAGATCACCCCACCCCGCTCGCGCTGCGCGCGATCGACCCTGCCCCTCCAGGGGAGGGTGACGAGATCAAAACACCTTGCGGATCCAGTTGTGGGGATCGTTGGTGCGGCCGTACTGGATGTCGACGAGCTGCTTGCGCAGGCCCATGGCGACGGGGCCGGCGGCACCGCCCGAGATCTCGAAGTCGCCGCTGACCGAGCGCACCTTGCCGATCGGCGAGATCACGGCGGCGGTGCCGCAGGCGAACGCTTCCTTGAGCCTGCCTGCGGCCGCATCCTTGCGCCACTGATCGAGCGAATAAGGCTCCTCGCGCACCGTCTTGCCCGCATCCCGGGCGAGCGCGATGATGGAGTCGCGGGTGATGCCGGGCAGAATGGTGCCGAGCGGCGGCGTCGAGAGCGAGCCGTCGTCGAACACGAAGAACACGTTCATGCCGCCGAGCTCCTCAATGTAGCGGCGCTCCACCGCATCGAGGAAGACGACCTGGTCACAGCCATGCTGGATCGCCTCGGCCTGGGCGCGCAGGCTCGCGGCATAATTGCCGCCGCATTTCACTGCGCCGGTGCCGCCGATCGCGGCGCGCGTGTAGTTCTCCGACACCCAGATCGAGACCGGCGCCGGCCCGCCCTTGAAGTAGGAGCCGACAGGCGAGGCGATCACCGCAAAAATGTATTCGGACGACGGCTTGACGCCGAGGAAGGTCTCGCTCGCGATCATGAACGGGCGCAAGTAAAGGCTGCCCTCGCCGCCCGGCATCCAGGCGCGGTCGATGCGCACGACGTGCTCGACCGCCTCGATGAAGACGTCTTCCGGCAGCTGCGCCATCGCCATGCGATCGGCCGAGTCCTTGAAGCGCCGCGCATTGGCGTCGGGGCGGAACAGGTTCACGCCGCCGTCGTCGCGCTTGTAGGCCTTCAGGCCTTCGAAGATCTCCTGGGCGTAGTGCAGGACCGCGCCGGCTGGATCGAGCTGGAAGTTGGCGCGCGCCTCGATCTTGGCCTCGTACCAGCCGCCCTTGGCCTGGTTGTAGCGGACGATGGCCATGTGATCGGTGAACACCCGCCCGAAGCCGGGATCCACCAGCTTGGCGACACGGTCCTTCTCAGGCGTCGGATTGGATGCGGGCTGGATGTCGAATGTCATGCTCATGTCCTTGCCTCCCGCTGCCGGTGGCGGCGCTGTTTCTCGCGCCCGCCTGCCCGTTCGGGCCCGGCTGGCTTGATTGGTTTCTGGCCGGACCGCCACCAGCCATGTTACGGCCGGTTTCCGCGGCCAGCATGTCCCCGAGGACATGCTTTTGCGGAAGGCGGAAGTCCAGTATGTTTTGCCGAAATGCCGCTCGACAATCGCACGGTAGATCTGCTTCGGCCGTCGCCGCCTGTCCGGCTCTCTCCGGCCGTCCTGCTCCGATGCCACCCGGCGCGAAACGATCTAAAGTTTCGTGTGGGTCGATCCTTTTGTAACATTGAACCCAAGATACGTCAATATGCCTGACATAAATTTCGCGACTCCCCCTCAAGACGCCGCCGGGACCAAGCCGGCCGCAGGCGACGGAGGCAATTTGCGCTGGGATATCATCGAGCTCCTGTTCTTCGCCTATCGCGATTTCGTCGGCGATCCCGACCAGGAGCTGGAGGCATTCGGCTTCGGCCGGGCCCATCACCGGGTCATGCACTTCGTCTACCGCTATCCCGGGCTGAAGGTCGCCGACCTGCTCGACGTCCTGCGCATCACAAAGCAGTCGCTCGGCCGGGTGCTGAAGCAGCTCCTGGACGAGGGCTATATCGTGCAGAAGACCGGCGACAATGACCGTCGCCAGCGCCTGCTCTACGCGACACCGAAGGGCGAGGCGCTGGTGCAGAAGCTCGCCGGACTGCAGACCACGCGGATCACCAGGGCGCTCGCCGAGATGGGGCCGCAGGATGCCGAGACGGTCAAGCGCTTCCTGCGCGCGATGATCGACCGCGACGATCCGGACAAGGTGCTCGAGACGATCTTCGCTTCCGTCAACCAAGACGCCAAGGAGTGACCGTGCCGCTCGCTGCCACGATCGCCCGCCCGCCGGTGCAACCGGCCGATGATGCCCCGCATCTCTTGCTGGTCGATGACGACCGCCGCATCCGCGACTTGCTCTCACGCTTTCTTGCGAGTGAAGGCTACCGCGTCACCACCGCGGCGAGCGCCGGCGATGCGCGCTCGAAGCTCATGGGCCTGCATTTCGATCTCCTGATCCTCGACGTCATGATGCCCGGCGAGACCGGCTTCGACCTCGCCCGCTTCATCCGCACCTCGTCGTCGGTGCCGATCGTGATGCTGACGGCGCGCCACGAGGCGGAAGCCCGGATCGAGGGCTTGCAGATCGGTGCCGACGATTACGTGGCAAAGCCGTTCGAGCCGCGCGAGCTGGCGCTGCGCATCAACAACATTCTCAAGCGCGCCGCGCCGCCGCCGCAGGCCACGGCCGTCGAGAAGATCGCGTTCGGCCCCTATGTCTACCATCTCGAGCGCGGCGAATTGCGCCAGGGCGAGGAGGTCATCCACCTCACCGACCGTGAGCGCGAGATGCTGCGGATTCTCGCGGAGACGCCGGGCGAGACCGTGCCGCGCAGCGCGCTGACCGGCAACGGCAGCGTCAATGAGCGCGCCGTCGACGTGCAGATCAACCGCCTGCGGCGCAAGATCGAAACCGATCCTGCCAATCCGCTGTTCCTGCAGGCGGTGCGCGGCATCGGCTACCGCCTGGTGGCCTCGCCATAAATCAGTGAAGCACGCCAGATGAGCACGATCGATACCGGCCTGACGCTTCTGAAGAGCGCCGCCGGCCGCGTCTCCGCCGCCAATGGCTGGATGGGCAACGCGTTCAAGGGCTGGATGCCGACCGGCCTCTACGCCCGCGCGCTCCTCATCATGATCGTGCCGATGGTGGTGCTGCAATCGGTCGTCGCCTTCGTGTTCATGGAGCGGCACTGGAACACGGTGACGCGCCGCCTGTCGGCTGCGGTGGTGCAGGACATCGCCGCACTCATCGACGTCTACAAGGGCTATCCGCAGGACAAGGACCGCAACGAGATCCGCCGCATCGCGCAGCAGCGGCTCGGTCTGGTCGTCGATTTCCTGCCCGCCGGCGACATGCCGCCGCCGGGACCAAAACCGTTCTTCTCTCTGCTCGACCAGACGCTGTCGGTGCAGCTCGGCCGCCAGATCGGGCGATCGTTCTGGATCGACACGGTCGGCCGCTCCAACCTGGTCGAGATCCGCATCCAGCTCGACGATGCCGTGATGCGCGTGTTCGCGCAGCGCAGCGCCGCCTATGCCTCGAACTCGGAGATCTTCCTGTTCTGGATGGTCGGCACGTCCTCGATCCTGTTGATCGTCGCGGTGCTGTTCCTGCGCAACCAGATCAAGCCGATCCTGCGGCTTGCCGATGCTGCCGAGAGTTTCGGCAAGGGCCGCGAGGCGCCGAATTTCCGCCCGCGCGGCGCGCGCGAGGTGCGGCGCGCGGCGGTCGCCTTCCTCGAAATGAAGTCGCGCATCGAGCGCACGATGGAGCAGCGCACCGCGATGCTCGCCGGGGTCAGCCACGATCTGCGCACCATCCTGACCCGCTTCAAGCTCGAGCTGGCCCTGATCGGCGACAATCCCGAGCTCGAGGGCATGCGCAAGGACGTCGACGAGATGTCGATGATGCTGGAGGATTACCTCGCGTTTGCCCGCGGCGATTCCGGCGAGCAGTCGCAGCCGACCGACATGGCGCAGGCGCTCGAGGAGCTGCGCAGCGACGCCGAACGCCACGGCCATACCGCGACCGTCGCTTTCAACGGCCTGCCCGTGGTGACGGTGAAGCCGGCCTCGTTCAAGCGCTGCCTCGCCAACCTCGTCACCAACGCAGCGCGCTACGGCAAGAACATCGCCATCACCGGCCAGCGCGATCACCGTTATCTCACAGTCACCGTCGATGACGACGGCCCGGGCATTCCCGCGCACTTGCGCGAAGAGGTGTTCAAGCCGTTCCTGCGGCTGGACAACGCCCGCAACCAGGACGAAGGCGGCACTGGCCTCGGGCTCGCGATCGCCCGCGACATCGCCCGCTCGCATGGCGGCGACATCACGCTGGGTGACAGCCCGATGGGGGGATTGAGGGCGAGCGTGCGGATACCGGTGTAGGCGCGGTCTTCCCTTCTCCCCTTGTGGGAGAACGGCCTTCGGCCGCCGTTCTTAATAACGCCGAAGCGGAGCTTCGGCTATGGCGCCGGATGAGGGAAAGAGCGCCTACTTCGGCAGCAGCGCCTTCAGCTTGTCCATGTCGCGCGTGTTCATCTTGAAGCCGCCGGGCATGACGATGTCGCCGGGCTTCTGATCCGGCTTGCAGGCCCCGAGCCACTTGGCTTGCAGCGTCGTGGTGCTATCGCGCCCGGCCGTGCCGGCGACGCCGCCTTGCGCATGCGAGGTCGTCTTCACCGTGTAGGCCGAGTTGAAATCGCCGGTGATCTCGGCATGCGAGGTCGTGCTGACGCCGGCGACGCTGCACTCGGAATCGCTGACATAGCCGGTCGCAGTCTTCTTGATCTCCTGCTTGGCGCAGATCTGCTTGGCCATCGGGGAGACGTTGTTGCTCATCTCCTTGTCGACGGTCTCGTCGGTGCAGTGCTGCATGGTCATCTCGGGCACCGGCGAGCCTGATGTGACCAGCTTCATCTCCCAAAGACCGGGTTTGCGCACCGGCAGGTCGTCGGCGCTGGCGCCGCCTGCCGACAACGCGAGGCAGAGCGTCGAGCCGAGCAAAGCGAATTTGCGCGTCATGTCGAAGGCTCCCGGCTGAGAGACGTGCGGCGTTGCGACAGCGCCTCAGTAGAGCGTGCGGATCGGCCGATCGGCGGCGCCATAGGGCACCCAGCGGCAGGCGAACGAGATGTAGCCGCCCTCATAGGCCTGCACGCCCAGGAATTTCGCGACCTTGCCGTAGCGAGCGCAGTGATCGACCGCGACCTGACGCGCATCGACCTGGGTCGCCATCGAATAGGCGATGATGCCGCCGGTGTCGTTGCCCTTGAACGGCGGCACCGGAGCAAAGATGTCGGCGCGCGCCGACTGGCTCGCCACCAGGCCCGAGACAACCAGGCTGGCAAGAAGGCCCGCGGCCGCAATGATTCGCATTCCCGTCACTCCAATTGGCTGGCGCCAGTTTACGGTGCCGGGACGGACGTGAAAAGAACCGAACCCTGTTGGCCGCGCCATCTTGGTCAAGTCCTGGCGAAGTGTTGCCGCGCTGCACTTGACCTCCCCCGACCTTCGCGGCACCGTCCGACCTTCGCAAGAGCCAGCTGTCCGGATTGACCATGCGCGCCCCCTCCCCGAAATCGCTCCGCTTTGCCGCCGTGCTCGGCCTCATGTTCGGAGCGCTGTCGCTCGGCGAGGCCAGGGCCGCCAATCCGCTCGAGCTGAATTTCTGGCTGAGCGGGCCGCGCTATGACGGCACTGTGGCCGATTGCGACAGGGCGCTGCCGACGATCGCCACCCAGTTCTGGGAGAAGGAAAGCGGGTTCTGGAATTCCCCGTTGAAGATCACCGGCTTCTCCGCCGTTCGCGAGGTCGCGTTCCGCCCCTGGCAGTCCGACAACATCCCGCGCCGCTATTGCACCGCTGACGCCATGCTCACCGACGGCAAGGTACGCAAGGTGCATTTCTCGCTCATTGAGGATGGTGGCTTCGCCGGCTACGGCAACGGCGTCGAGTGGTGCGTGGTCGGCGTCGACCGCAACTGGGCCTACAATCCGGCCTGCCGCGCCGCCAAGCCCTAATCCCGAAAGCGGCTGATTCGGGCTGATCAGCCGGCCGACGCCTGCCGCCCCAATTTTGTTCTTGAAATGTTCCCATCGCCTGCTAGGCTGTGCGCACAGTCTAGTTGAGGGGCGTCGCCATGTTTCACTCCCGATTGCGTTCGTTGTCCCGTCTGATGATCTCGCTGACCCTCGTCGCCGGGTTGGCCACCCTCGCCGGCGGTGCGAAGGCGCAGGACAAGCGGCAGAACGCACCCGGCGAGTTCGATTTCTATGTGCTGTCGCTGTCGTGGTCGCCCTCGTTCTGTGAGGAAGCAGCCGAACGCGGCGGCCGGTCCCAGATTCAATGCGGCGGACGGCCCTACGCCTTCGTGGTGCATGGGCTGTGGCCGCAATACGAGAACGGTTTTCCGGAATACTGCCAGCGGCCGGCACCGCGGCTGAACCGCAACATCGTCTCCTCGATGCTCGACCTGATGCCGGCGCCGGGCCTGATCTTCAACGAGTGGGACAAGCACGGCACCTGTTCCGGGCTCGAGGGCCGCAGCTATTTCGAGATGATCCGCAAGGCGCGCGCCGCAATCAAGATTCCGGCCGAGTATCTCGATCTGTCGCAGCCCAAGACCGTCGCGCCGGCGGACGTCGAGGAGGCCTTCATCAAGGCCAATCCGGGTCTCAGCAATGCCGCCGTCTCGGTCACCTGCAACCGGACACGGCTGTCCGAGGTCCGCATCTGCCTCAGCAAGGACCTGCAATTCCGCGCCTGCGACGAGATCGAGCGCCGCGCATGCCGCCGCGACCAGGTGACGATGCCGCCGATCAGGGGCGGCTAGGCCCCGTCATTGCGCGACGAAACAATCCAGACTGCCTCCGCGGAAAGATTCTGGATTGCTTCGCTGCGCTCGCAATGACAAGGGGATGGGATCGCGCCAGACAACGCAGTCCTATCATGAACTACCGCCACGCCTTCCACGCCGGCAGCTTCGCCGATGTCATCAAGCACATCGTGCTGGCGCGCATCCTCACTTATCTGCAGGACAAGCCGGCAGCGTTCCGCGTCATCGACACCCATGCCGGCGCCGGCCTCTACGATCTCGACAGCGACGAGGCGCGCCGCGGCGGCGAATGGCTGACCGGCATTGCCCGGCTGCTGCAGGCGCGCCTGTCGAACGAGAGCGCGGCGCTGACGAAGCCCTATCTCGACATCGTCCGCGCCTTCAATCCGAAGGGCGAGCTGAAGGTCTATCCAGGCTCGCCGTTGATCGCGCGCGGCCTGCTCAGGCCGCAGGACCGGCTTGTCGCCTGCGAGCTCGAGCCGAAGGCACGAAAAGCGCTGATCGACGCTCTGCGCCGCGACGAGCAGGCCCGCGTGGTCGATCTCGACGGCTGGGTGGCGCTGCCGGCCTTCGTGCCGCCGAAGGAGCGGCGCGGCCTCGTGCTGATCGATCCGCCCTTCGAGGCCAAGGACGAGTTCGAGCGGCTCGACGACGTCTTCTCGGCGGCGTTCGCGAAATGGCCGACCGGTATCTACGTAATCTGGTATCCCGCTAAGAACCGGCGGGCCACCGACACGCTGGCTCAAACCGTGGCGCGGCTCGCAGCTGCAGCAAAGCCGCCTGGAAAATGCCTGCGCCTCGAATTCAGCGTCGCGCCGCAAGCCGACAGCGCCGCCCTCACCTCCACCGGCCTCCTGATCGTCAACCCGCCCTACACGCTGCACGGCGAGCTCAAGACTATTCTGCCGGAGCTGGAAATACCGCTCGGCCAGGGCGGGGCTGCCAGATTCCGACTGGAGGCGCCCAAGCCTTAACGTCAGGCCGTAACACTCCGGCATTCTTGGGAAAAATATGCAGGACCGGTAGTCAATCTGCGAAGAACCGTATTATGCTATTTCCGTGACTGGCTTTACGTTCCGCTTCCGCGAATGGTTGCGGCGGAGTGAAGGCCCTAAGAAAGATCCCGCCGGACCGATCAGGTCCGTCCAAGGGATGGCCAGCTCCCGGGCTCCGTATGGCCCGGTCATGTCGCGACGTGAGTCTGCGTCGCGGCGGAGGAGCAATGAGGGGGAGTTTCCCGATGGCCATGACGGGAACGGTCAAGTTCTTCAACGGCGAGCGCGGCTACGGCTTCATCAAGCCTGACGACGGCGGTCGCGATGTCTTCGTTCACATCACCGCTGTGGAGCGGGCGGGACTGAAGGACCTTGCCGAAGGACAGCGTATTACTTTCGAAGTCGAACCGGACAAGAAGGGGAAGGGACCGAAGGCGGTCAATCTTGTGATCCTCTCCTAGCGAGCCTGGCGCGAAAAAAATCCCGGCCGCGAGCGGCCGGGAGGCTGGTCCGGTATTTTCTTCTTTGGATGTCAGAAGCGATAGTTCACGCCTGCGCGGACAACGCTGGCGCTATAGCCGTTTGATACGCCCGTAATTGCGAACTGGCTGGTCGACAGATCGATGTAGAGATATTCGAGCTTGGCGCTCCAGTTCGGCGTGAGGCCGACTTCCGCACCGGCACCGATGGTCCAGCCGGCGGTGGTGTGCGACTCCGTCCAGCCGAAGGTCTGCGCCCGCAGCTCGCCGAAGGCGAGGCCGGCGGTGCCGTAGAACAGCACGTTGTTGAACGCATAGCCGGCGCGGCCGCGCAGGGTGCCGAACCATGGATTGGAGAATTTCCACGGCGCAAAGGTGTCGTCGGCGCCGGCGGCCTGGATGTCGCCCTCGACACCGAACACCCACGGGCCGTTCTGGAAATTGTAGCCGGCCTGCACACCGCCGACGAAGCCGGACGGCTTGGTGGGGTTGTTGTCGACCGAGCCCCATTGATAGCCGATGTTGCCGCCGAGATAGGGGCCCGCCCAGCTATAGGCATTGAGCGGCTGATTGACGGTATAGGGCGCACGCTGCCCGTAATTGAGATCGGCGGCCTCTGCCGAAGCTGTCCAGCCGGCGGCAACCAACGCGGCTGCGCCCACAACGAACCTCTTCATCACTCACTCCAACGCAACTGCCGCAACCCGAGCGATGCCCGCGCCGCCGCGCAAGCAAAACCGGACGGTTACGGAACCAAGAACTTTTCGCGTAGGATTTATCGAGAGTTTTAAGTTAA
Source organism: Bradyrhizobium sp. CCBAU 11357 (assembly GCF_028128865.1). Lineage (NCBI taxonomy): Bacteria > Pseudomonadati > Pseudomonadota > Alphaproteobacteria > Hyphomicrobiales > Nitrobacteraceae > Bradyrhizobium > Bradyrhizobium sp. CCBAU 11357. The sequence goes on from NZ_LBJW01000110.1 coordinate 248,040, forward strand.
AGGGCTGTTAAGTCGGGTTACCGCCCGCTTAACAGACTTAAGGAAGCGTTACCGGAAACTGGCCGCCATCCTCTTGCGTGCGGCATGGCCGGAACTTCAAATCGGCACCCCCAGCGCCTAAATTCGCCCCATGGTTCACGATTCCTCCGACAATCCGGACGACCGCGCGCGCAAGCCGCCGCCGGCTGCTGCGAGCGACGCCCCGCCCGAGCGGCTGGCCGCGCCGGACGTCGATCCTGCGGCGGCAGGCGGCGACGACGAGGACGATGCGCTGCTGCCGGACATCCTGGAAGAGAGCGGCGCCGTCGGCGAAGGCCCGCTCGCGACCGGTCACGAGGCGATCGAGCGCGCGGTCCGCCTCGCGCCGACCTCGCCCGGCGTCTATCGCATGCTCAATGCGAGCGCCGACGTGCTCTATGTCGGCAAGGCCAAGAACGTCAAAAAGCGCCTGTCCAGTTATGCGCGCCAGAGTGCACCACTGCCGGCCCGCATCCTGCGCATGATCGCGGCCACTGTCACCGTGGAGATCGTCTCGACCACGACCGAGACTGAGGCGCTGCTGCTGGAGGCCAACCTCATCAAGCAGCTGCGGCCGCGCTTCAACGTGCAGCTGCGCGACGACAAATCGTTTCCCTACATCCTGATCACCGGCGACCATTGGGCGCCGCAGATCCTCAAGCATCGTGGTGCGCAGACCCGGCCCGGACGCTATTTCGGCCCGTTCGCCTCCGCCGGCGCGGTCAACCGCACCATCACGGCGCTGCAGCGAGCGTTCCTGATCCGCTCCTGCACCGATTCCTTCTTCGAGAGCCGCACCCGGCCCTGCCTGCTCCACCAGATCCGCCGCTGCGCCGGCCCCTGCACCCGCGAGATCGATTTCGGTGGCTATTCAACGCTGGTGCGCGAGGCGAGCGACTTCCTCTCGGGCAAGAGCCATGCGGTGAAGCAGGAGCTCGCCGGCGAGATGGAGAAGGCCTCGAACGAGCTCGAATTCGAGCGCGCCGCACTCTACCGCGACCGCCTCGCCGCGCTGTCGGCGATCCAGTCACAGCAGGGCATCAACCCACGCACGGTGGAGGAAGCCGACGTGTTCGCCATCCACCAGGAGGGCGGCTTCTCCTGCGTCGAGGTGTTCTTCTTCCGCACCGGACAGAACTGGGGCAACCGCGCCTATTTTCCACGCGCGGAGAAGAGCTTTACGCCCGAGGAAGTGCTGGGGTCCTTCCTGGCCCAGTTCTACGACGACAAGCCGCCGCCGAAGAACATCCTGCTCTCGCACGAGATCGAGGAGAGCGAGCTGCTCGCCAATGCGCTGTCGATCAAGGCCGGCCACAAGGTCGAGGTCACCGCGCCCAAGCGCGGCGAGAAGAAGGAGCTGGTCGCCCACGCACTGACCAATGCGCGCGAGGCGCTCGGCCGCAAGCTCGCGGACACCGCGACGCAAAGCCGGCTGCTCGAGGCCATGGCCACGACGCTGAACCTGCCGCACGTGCCCAAGCGCATCGAGGTCTACGACAACAGCCACATCCAGGGCACCAACGCGGTCGGCGCCATGATCGTCGCCGGCCCCGATGGCTTCGTGAAGAACCAGTACCGCAAGTTCAACATCAAGTCCGAAGGGATCACGCCCGGCGACGACTTCGCCATGATGCGCGAGGTGCTGGAGCGCCGCTTCAAGCGCCTGATCAATCCGTCCGAGGACACCGCCACCAAGGCCAAGGACGACGATTTCCCGCAATGGCCCGACCTCGTCATCATCGACGGCGGCCGCGGCCAGCTCAACGCCGTGCGCGAGATCTTCGCCAATCTCGGGCTGACCCAGGTGTCGCTGATGTCGGTGGCCAAGGGGCCGGACCGGGATGCCGGCCGCGAGACCCTGTTCATGCCGGAGCGCGAGGCGATCAAGCTGGAGCCGCGCGATCCCGTGCTCTATTTCATCCAGCGCCTGCGCGACGAGGCCCACCGTTTCGTCATCGGCTCGCACCGCAAGCTGCGCAAGAAGGACATCCGCGAGGCCGGCTTGCAGGAGATTCCGGGCATCGGCCCGTCACGCAAACGTGCCTTGCTGCATCATTTCGGGACCCTGAAAGAGATCGAGCGGGCCTCGATCGCCGATCTCGGCAAGGTTCCGGGGGTCAGCGCCGAGAGCGCCCGCAGGATTTTCGAGTATTTCCATCCCCAGCCGGGGTGAACTAAAGGAGGCGGCGGTCATATGGTCGTCGCATCCTGGATCCCATTTGGGAGTGGAACGGTTGACCTTCAGGCTTGAGCGGTATTGGTAGGACGGATGAACATCGCCACGACACGAGGGACCACCAGCCGCGCGATGTCCCTCCCCAACATCCTGACCTACGGCCGGATCGCCGCGATCCCGGTCGTGGTCGGATGCATCTATGCGCAGTCGATTCTGGATCAGCCGCTCTGGCTGCGCTGGCTCGCGGTCGCCATTTTCATCGCCGCAGGGGTGACCGACTACCTCGACGGCTATTACGCGCGGATCTGGAATCAGCAATCGGCCTTCGGCCGCATGCTCGATCCGATCGCCGACAAGCTGCTGGTCGCCTCCTGCCTGTTGATGCTGGCCGCGGACGGCATCATTCACGGCTGGTCGCTATGGGCCGCGATCGTGATCCTGTGCCGCGAGATCCTGGTCTCGGGCCTGCGCGAATATCTGGCTGCGCTCCGCGTCAGCGTGCCCGTGACCAAGCTTGCGAAATGGAAGACCACGGTCCAGCTGGTAGCGATCGGGTTCCTGCTCGCGGGACCGGCCGGCGACGAGGTCGTGCCAGTGGTCTCGATGATCGGCCTCGCACTGCTGTGGGCCTCGGCGATCCTCACCATGTACACCGGCTACGACTATTTCCGCGCCGGCATCCATCACCTCATCAAGGAGGACGAGGGATGAAGGTGAAGTATTTCGCCTGGGTGCGCGAGCGCGTCGGCAAGGCCGAAGAGACGATCGAGCCGCCCGCGAGCGTGCGCACCGTCGAGGAGCTGATCGCCTGGCTCTCCGGCCAAAGCGAAGCTTATGCGCATGCGTTCGAGAAGCCGAAGGTGATCCGGGCCGCGATCGACCGCGCTCACGTCAAGCAGGACGCCGCCATTGCAGGCGCCCGCGAGATCGCGTTCTTCCCGCCCATGACCGGCGGCTAGGCTGATGCTCTCGAACAGACGAGCGTACGGTGTCGGCTCACCTCTCCCCAAAGGGGAGAGGCGTAGGCCGCCTTCGGCGGCCGTGTTAGAGAACGCCGAGGCAAAGCCTCGGCTATGTCGCGTAAGCGATCCGGGTGAGGGGGCACAGGTCTCACGAGAGGGCGGATCCCCTCACCGGCGCCTTCGGCGCGACCTCTCCCTATGGGAGAGGTGCGGCACCATCGAAGCGGCACGATCATGACCTGCCCCGTCACCATCCGTATCCAGGAAGACGATTTCGACATCGCGCGCGAGATCTCGGTCCTGACGAGCAGCCGGACCGATATCGGCGCTGTCGTGAGCTTCTCCGGGATCTGCCGCGCCGACGAGGACAGCGCCAACGTCGCGGCGCTGACGCTCGAACATTATCCCGGCATGGCGGAGGAAGAGATCAGGCGCCATGCCGACGAGGCCATTTCGCGCTGGCCGCTCAACGGCGTCACGGTGATCCACCGCGTCGGCCGCTTCATGCCGGGCCAGAACATCGTGCTGGTCGTGACCGCCTCGCAGCACCGGCAGGCGGCGTTCCAGGCGGCCGAGTTCCTGATGGACTATCTCAAGACCAGCGCGCCGTTCTGGAAGAAGGAAGAGAGCGCCACCGGCACCGACTGGGTCGAGGCCCATGCCCGTGACGACGAAGCCGCCGCACGCTGGACGAAATCCTGATGGCTAAAGTTACGAAGAAGACCGCGCGCGGCCGCGCCGCGCCGAAGCTCGCGAAGGCGGGACCCGGCGAGCTTCTCACGCTGCTCGACTTCGTCCGTTACGCGGTGAGCCGCTTCGTCGAGGCCAAGCTCGCCTTTGCCCATGGCACGACCGATCCCGTCGCGGAAGCCGCGTTCCTGGTCTGCGAGGCGCTGCATCTCACTCCCGACCAGTTCGAGATCTTTGCCAACGCGCGCGTCACCGCCGCGGAAGGCAAGACCCTCCTCGATCTCATCCATCAGCGCGTCACGACGCGCAAACCGGCCGCCTATCTCGTCAACAAGATCTACATGCGCGGCCTGCCCTTCTATGTCGACGAGCGCGTCATTGTTCCGCGCTCCTTCATCGGCGAGCTCCTGGAGTCGCATTTCGGCGCCGACGGCGAGGCCGGATCGCTGATCGACGATCCGACGGCGGTCGAGCGCGTGCTCGATCTCTGCACGGGCTCGGGATGCCTTGCGATCCTCGCCGCGCATCATTTCCCGAACGCCACCGTCGACGCCGTCGACATCTCCAAGGGCGCGCTCGAGGTCGCTGCGCGCAATGTCGGCGAATACGGGCTCGAGGACCGGATCAGCCTCTATCGCGGCGACCTGTTCGCCCCGCTCGGCGGCAACAGATACGACCTGATCATCACCAACCCGCCCTACGTCGACGCCGAGGGCATGGCGGCATTGCCGCCGGAGTGCCGGGCCGAGCCGAAGCTCGCCTTCGATGGCGGCGCCGACGGTCTCGACGTGGTGCGCCGGATCCTGCGCGATGCGCCCGATCACCTGACGCCGCAGGGCGGGCTGATCTGCGAGATCGGCCGCGGCCGCGAGCTCGTCGGCGAGGCCTTTCCGGAACTGCCGCTGCTCTGGCTCGACACCGAAGATTCCGAGGGCGAGGTGTTCTGGATCGCAGCCGCCGATCTCGCCTGATTCATCACGGCCGGTCACGCTCAATCGGAACAAGTCAAATATCGCCACGTTCATCCCCCGACGAATTTTCTAGTCCTTGGAGGATGTCCGCATGCTCGCGCCATCGGGCGAATTGCTGCGCGCCGGGATGGCGCTCAAGCTCAATCACGTCAAACGCGCTGCTCAATCCTATCTGCGTGACCAGACCAGTCAGGCAACAGGCAAGGTGACGTCCTACGCGGTCGCCGGCGGGCTGTTCGCGGTCGCCGGCCTGTTCGTTGTCGCGGCGTTCTTCGTCGGACTGATGGCCTTGTACCGCTGGGTCGCGATCACCTATGGGCAATTCTGGGGATTTGGCGCCGTCGCCACGGTGCTGCTGGTGCTGGCCGCGGTCTGCGCCGGCGTGGCCATGGCGCAGATGAAACGCAAGGCCAAGCCGGTGGTGCCGCTCGCGAGCCGTCTGCGCGTGGCGGTCGCCACGCCCCGGATCCCGCGTGGAACGGTCAAGGAGGCGGTGAAGGAGGTCGCAACGACAATTCCGCTCGCGCCGCTGGCACCGGGCGAGCGCGGCGGCATCAAGACCTGGCCGGCCCGCGCCAACCATCCCGTGCAGCTCGGCCTGATGCTCGCGGCGGTCGGCCTGGTCGGGCTGACGGCCGCCCGGCGGCGACGCAACAGGCGCAGTCTGGAGGCGTGATGCTGGCGCGGCGCTCCGAACAGATCGACTCCTGGCTGCTGGTGGCGGCGACGGCCGTGTTCGTTCTGACCGCGGAGCGCTACTTTCAGGATTCCGGCCTGGCGAGGCCCGGGCCTCCGCCAGACCACCGCAAGGGCGAAGCGAATTCCCCGGAAACGCACCCGGCCGGGGCGGCGATGCAGCCGGGCCGCGGCCGCCGGGCAAAAAGCCCGTTCGAGATCCCCTGGGCGGGCTGGAAGGATATTTTCTGGCGAACCTATCAGCGCATCGACGAGGATCGCCTGCTCGCGACGGCGGGCGGCGTCGTCTTCTTCGGCCTTCTCGCGCTCTTCCCCGCAGTCACCGCGCTCGTCTCATCCTATGCCCTGTTTGCCGATCCCGCGACGATCAGCGCCAACCTCCAGACGCTTGCGACCATGCTGCCCGAGGGCTCGTTCCAGATCGTCGAGGACCAGGTCGCGCGCGTGTTGTCGAACGGCAATACGACGCTCGGTGTCACCTTCCTGGTCGGCCTGCTGCTTGCGATCTGGAGCGCCAATGCCGGCGTCAAGGCGATCTTCGACGCCCTCAACGTCGCCTATGAGGAACGCGAGAAGCGCAGCTTCATCCAGCTGAACATGATCTCGCTGGCCTTCACCGTCGGCGGCATCGTGGCGCTGCTGTTGATGGTGGGAGCCGTCGTCGCCTTCCCGCTTGCGCTCAATCACCTCGGCATGGCGCCGGAAAGCAAGCTGATCGTGGCGCTGGCACGATGGCCGCTGCTGTTCGTCATCCTGCTGGTCGCACTCGCCATTCTCTACCGCTTCGCGCCCAGCCGTGACGCGCCGCGCTGGCAATGGCTGAGCCTCGGCGCCGTGATGGCCGCGATCCTCTGGATCGCAGGCTCTGCCCTGCTGTCCTGGTATCTCTCGGAATTCGCAAATTACAACGCGACCTACGGCTCTCTGGGCGCGGCGATCGGCCTGATGATGTGGATGTGGATGTCGGCGATCGTCATCATGTTCGGCGCCGAGCTGAATTCGGAGATCGAGCGGCAGACGCTCAAGGACACCACCGAGGGGTCTCCCAAGCCGCTCGGCACCCGCGACGCCGTCTCCGCCGACACGGTCGGCGCCACCGCGCCATTTTGATCGGTGGCGGTCGGGCCGGAGCTGGCCCGACCGCATCTCGGGCGCGGTCAGCGCTTGGTGATCACGGCTTCCAGATATTCGCTGTGCACCACGATCGTGCCGTCATCGGCGTGGTTGAACTCCCCGAGCAGCGCCAGCAGATCGCGCGTCAGCGCGGCCTGGCCGCTCGCGTCGAGCGCAGCAAACGCCTTCAGCGTGGGGCCGTAGAAGGTCTTGAAGATGTCGAGCCAATGGTCCGGCGAGCGATAGCGGAACACGAACATGCGCGGCTCGGCGGCGATCTCCGCGGCCACGCCGCCGAACATTTCCTCGAGCCGTGCCGTCGTGCCCCACATGGCGGGCGATTTCACGCCCGCCGGCGGCGGCAAATGCTTGCCGATGGTCTTGAACAGCTGGCCGATGAAGCCTTGCGGCGTCCAGTTGGCAAGGCCGATCTTGCCGCCGGATTTGCAGACCCGCGCGAGCTCCGAGGCGGCCTTGTCCTGATCCGGTGTGAACATCACGCCGAAAGTGGAGAGCACGACGTCGAAGCTGGCGTCGGCAAACGGCAGCGCCTCGGCATCCGCCTCGCGGAACTCGACGGTGAGATGTTCGGCCATTGCGCGCTCACGCCCGCGCTTGAGCAGCGCCGGCACGTAGTCGGTGGATGTGACGTCACACCAGCGCCGCGCCGCCGCCAGCGTCGCATTGCCGTTGCCGGCGGCGACGTCCAGCACCTTGCTGCCGGCGCGCAAGTCGATGGCCTCGCAGAGCTGTTCCCCGACGATCTGCAAGGTAGTGCCGACCACGGCATAGTCCCCCGACGACCAGGCGCCGTGCTGGCGTTGCTTGACGGCGGCAAGATCGGGGTGGGGGGCAGCTGGCTTGAGCGCGGCGGATGTCGACATGGCAATCTCCTGCGGTTGAACGCCGGGACGATAGAGCGCTTGCGGCTCGCTGGCCTTGAGGGCGGCATGATTTTCCGCTGAGAGCGTCTTGATTTCCGCACCGGAGCCGCAGAGGCCGTGCGAGGTTTCGCAGCCGCTGCCTCGAAAGCTTGCGGCCGCGGACCGACCGGGCTGCGAAACAGCCACTATCCCCTCGAATCAACAATGATGTTAGGCTCATGGATGCTTGGGGGAGCATGAGGCGTGACGGAGTCGAGCGCGTCCCGTGTTTTCCCGGGTGAGGCAGTCAGCTCTTAAAGGCATAACGCGCGGCATGATTCGCATTTCGACGATCTTCATCGCCATCTGCATGGTCCTGGTCGCGGCCTCGCTCGGGCTCGTGCTCTATTCGGTCGCCGGCATCAGCGGAACGGAATCGGCGATCGTGGCGCTGACCGCGCTGACCTTCCTGATACTCTACAACGCGGTGTCGATGCGGCTGCGCGACCGCAGCGACGTCGGCGGCCAGATCGCCGACCTCTCGCGCGGCACCGCCGACCTCGCCCGCCAGGTGGCCGAGTTCGGCCGCCGGTTGGCTGCGATCGAGAGCCGCATCGCCTCGTCGAATTCGACCAATTCCGACCGCATCCAGTCGGTCATCGGCGAGATCAACGAACTCGGCGGATTGGTCAGGCAGCTCGCTACCACCGTCGCGGCCCATGAGGATCTGCTCGCCGGCCACGCGCCGGCGGCCGCACCCGCCCCGGTCACGCGGCCCGAGCCGGAAACGCCGATCGATCTGGCTGCCCCCTTCGAGGAGAAGCCGTTCGCTCCTCCTCCGCTTCCGGAGCCCCCGCCACGGCCGGCGCCGCCGCCGGTCCAGGTCCAGGCCGCCAGCCCGGTTCAGGCCGCCAATGGACGCAACCAGACCCAGTTGCTGGCGACGCTGCGCAATGCGGTCGACGAGAATCGCATCGATATCTTCCTGCAGCCGATGGTGACGCTGCCGCAGCGCAAGGTGCGGTTCTACGAGGCGGTGACGCGCCTGCGCGATGAGCGCGACCAGTTGATCGCCGCCGAGGAGTTCATCAGCATCGCGGAAGCCTCAGGCCTGATCGGGCGCATCGACAACATGGTGATGCTGCGCTGCGTGCAGGTGCTGCGGCGCCTGATGGTGCGCAACAAGGACGTCGGCGTGTTCTGCAACGTCGCGGCGTCCACGCTCGGCAATTCCACCACGTTTGCGCAATGCCTCGATTTCCTCGAAGCCAACCGCGCGCTGGCGCCCTCGCTGGTGCTGGAGTTCAAGCAGTCGACCTTCCGCAATCTCGGGCCGGCCGAGACCGAGAATCTCGCGGCGCTGGCCCAGCGCGGCTTCCGTTTCTCGATCGACCATGTCACGGATCTGCGCATCGAGCCGCGCGAGCTGGCCGATCGCGGGGTCCGCTTCATCAAGGTGCCGGCCGCGCTGCTGCTCGATCCCAAGCAGGCTTCCGCCTCCGACATCCACCCCTCCGACCTCTCCGACCTGCTTGGCCGCTTCGGCATCGACCTGATCGCCGAACGGATCGAAGGCGAGCGCGCGGTGGTCGACCTGCTCGACTATGACGTGCGGTTCGGCCAAGGGTTCCTGTTCGCACCGCCCCGGCCATTGCGGCCCGAAGGGGCATCTGCTACCGGCGGGGCCTCGCCGAACCAGGCGCAGGACATTCAGGGATCCAATGGCTCCGCCACACCCAGCTCAGGCGCAACGTCTGCTGCGCCTCCGTCCCAACGCATCACAGGCAACGCGGCGCTCGCGCGCCGCATCTGATCGGCCGCGCACGTCATGACCGCGCTGCATTATGCCGAAGGCCTGCGCGAGCTCGTGGGCGGTGTGGAGGTCGTGCTCAGCGACATCTGGGGCGTGGTCCATAACGGGCTGGAATCCTTCCCCGAGGCCTGCGAGGCGCTGCACACCTATCGCAGCCGCGGCGGTACGGTGATCCTGATCACCAACGCGCCGCGCCCGGCCGACTCCGTGCAGCGGCAATTGCGCAAGCTCGGCGTCCCCGATGAGATCTATGACGCGATCGTCTCTTCAGGCGATCTGACCCGGCTCTACGTCGCCGATCATCCCGGCCGCAAGATGTTCTGGCTCGGCCCCGAGCGCGACAACTCGATCTACCGCGGCCTCGATGCGGTGACCGCGCCGCTGGAGCAAGCCGATTACATCGTCTGCACCGGCCTCTACGACGACGAGACCGAGACGGCGGAAGACTATCGCGGCATGATGCTGAAGGCGCGCGAGCGCAAGCTGACGCTGGTCTGCGCCAACCCCGACATCGTGGTGGAGCGCGGCGACCGGCTGATCTACTGCGCCGGCGCCATCGCCGAGCTCTATCGCGAGCTCGGCGGCGAGGTGATCTTCTACGGCAAGCCGCACCGGCCGATCTATGAGCGCGCCATGGCGCTCGCCGGGGAGCGCCAAGGCTATCAGATCGACCGGAAGAAGGTGCTGGCGATCGGCGATTCCGTCCGCACCGATCTCACCGGCGCACGCGAATTCGGCATCGACTGTCTGTTCGTCACCCGCGGCATCCATGCCGAGGAGTTCGAGGGCCTCGACCAGCTCGACCCGAATTCGGTGATGGAGCTGTTCGGCCACCCGCCGAAGGCGCTGATGCGCGAATTGAAGTGGTAGAAAATATCGTGCCCCGGACGCAGCTCGAAGAGCTGCAGAGCCGGGGCCTAGAACCCGCGAGCGATGTCGTGGGATAGACGGGGTCCCGGCTCAGCGTCGCGTCACTAACGTGCCGCGCCTTGTCCGGGACACGATCGCGCTTACGCGCTCGCCATGTCCGGGAAGACCGCCTCGATCTTGGTCTTCAGCGTCGCCGCGTTGAACGGCTTGACGATGTAATTGTTCACGCCGGCCTTCTTGGCCGCGATCACGTTCTCGGTCTTCGATTCCGCGGTGATCATGATGAAGGGCGTGGTGGCGAGGTTCGGATCCGCGCGGACTTCGCGCAAGAGGTCGTAGCCCGTCATCGGCTCCATGTTCCAGTCGGAGATCACGAGCCCGTACTTCTTGCCGCGCATCTTGTTCAGCGCTGCCGAACCGTCGCTGGCATCATCGATGTTCTCAAAGCCAAGCTGCTTCAGCAGATTCCGGATGATACGGATCATGGTGCTGTAGTCATCCACCACCAGAACCGGCATCGACAAATCAACCGCCATCTCGACTCCCCCAACGCAAACCAAGGAATATTACGATCGGACCTGCCAGGCCGGCGCCCGGCAGTTCCACGCCTCAAGCACTAGCACCAAGGCCTTAAACAGCGCGTTAACTGCGGGCAGCTCCGAAGGACTGAAATCGTGTTCAATGTCTGCCCGCCCCGCCGCTTGACTTCGCAGGGCCGGTCGCGCCACGGTCCGCGCCGGTCCTGCCCGGTTCGAGAATTCCCCTGATGGCTCCGCCTTTTACCGTCATCCGCGATACAACGCCGGATTCCGCCATTCCAAGGGGCGCCGTGGTCGCCATGGGCAATTTCGACGGCGTTCACCTCGGCCATCGCGCCGTCATCGCGGCTGCCCTGGAGATGGGCAGGGCGCATGGCCGCCCTGCGCTGGCATTGACCTTCGAGCCGCATCCGCGGCGGTTTTTCAGTCCCAACACCCCGCAATTCCGCCTAACGGACGAGCGGGCCAAGCTGCGGCTTCTGGCCGGCACCGGGCTTGCCGGCGCCGTGGTCATGACCTTCGACAAGGCCCGTGCCGGAACCAGCGCGCAAGATTTCATTCACCATGACCTGATCGGGCGTCTCGGGGTCAGCGGCATTGCCGTCGGCTACGACTTCCATTTCGGCAAGGGTCGGGTCGGCTCGCCCAGCCTTCTCGTCAACGAGGCGCCCCGGCTCGGCATCGAGGTCGACGTGCAGGCGCATGTCGATATCGACGAACGGCCGGTCTCCTCCAGCGCGATCCGGATCGCCCTTGCCGAGGGCCAACTCGACGAGGCCACGACCATGCTGGGCGCGCCCTGGTTCATCACCGGCGAGGTGATCCACGGTGAAAAGCGCGGCCGCGATCTCGGCTATCCCACCGCCAACATCCGCTTGGACGCCAATTGCGGCCTCAAGCATGGCATTTACGCCGTGCGGGTCGGCCGCGGCCAGGGAAAGGATCAGGAGCGTCTGGACGGGGTGGCCAGCTTCGGCCGCCGTCCGACCTTCGACAATGGCGCCCCGCTCCTCGAAATCTTCCTGTTCGACTTCAAGGGCGACCTCTACGGACAGGCGCTCGACTGCGCCTTCATCGGCTTCATCCGCGAGGAGCTGAAATTCGATGATCTAGAGGCCCTGATCCGGCAGATGGACGACGATTCCGCCCGCGCCCGCGCCATGCTCGCCGCCGCGCCGGACGCGTTTCCGCGGCTGGGCGCGATCGATTGAGCCGAAACCCGGCCTCGCCGGCCCTTTGCGCTTCCTCCGCCCCCCTGCTATGGAGAGCCCATGTTTGCGCGGCGCATCATAGGGATTAGCGGCCCGGCTTCCGCCTGAGCCTGAAGGCTCGGCGCAAGACCGGGATTTCGTCGTTTCACCCGCGATTCCGCATCGCCATCCGTTCCCGCGCCCTTCCGAGCCAGTCAGCCTCATGTCCGAAAAGCCGCAAAAGTCCCAAAAGTCTGAAGCCAAAGACTATTCGAAGACCCTGTTCCTGCCGCAGACCGAATTCCCGATGCGCGCCGGCCTGCCGCAGCGCGAGCCGGAGATCCTCAAGCGCTGGTACGAGATCGGCCTCTACGAGAAGCTGCGCCAGAATGGGAAGGGCCGCGCCAAGTTCGTGCTGCACGACGGCCCGCCCTACGCCAACGGCAACATCCATATCGGCACGGCGCTGAACAAGATCCTGAAGGATCTCGTCACCAAGAGCCAGCAGATGCTCGGCTTCGATTCCAACTACGTGCCGGGCTGGGACTGCCACGGCCTGCCGATCGAGTGGAAGGTCGAGGAGGAGCATTATCGCAAGAAGGGCAAGCAGAAGCCCGACTTCCGCGACTCCGCCGCGATGATCGATTTCCGCCGGGAGTGCCGCACCTATGCGACGCACTGGCTCGGCGTGCAGCGCGAGGAGTTCAAGCGCCTCGGCGTGATCGGCGATTGGGACCATCCCTACGCCACCATGAGCTATCCGGCCGAAGCCCAGATCGCGCGCGAGCTGATGAAGTTCGCCGCCAACGGCACGCTCTATCGCGGCTCCAAGCCGGTGATGTGGAGCGTGGTCGAGAAGACCGCGCTGGCCGAAGCCGAGGTGGAGTACGAGGACCACACCTCCGATACGGTGTGGGTGAAATTCCCGGTGACCTCGCCCGCGCACGGTGCGCTCGCCTCCGCAAGCGTCGTGATCTGGACCACGACGCCCTGGACGCTGCCCGGCAACCGCGCCATCTCGTTCTCGCCGAAGATCGCCTATGGCCTCTACAAGGTGACGGACGCCCCCGCCGACAATTGGGCCAAGACCGGCGACCTCCTGATCCTCGCCGATGCGCTCGCGGAAGACGTCTTCAAGCAGGCGCGCGTGACGGCTTACGAGAAGGTCCGCGACGTCCCCGGCGACACCATGGACGCGATCGAGTGTGCCCATCCGCTGAGGGGCGTTGGCGGTGGCTACGACTTCGTCGTGCCGCTGCTGCCCGGCGACCATGTCACCGACGACACCGGCACCGGCTTCGTGCACACCGCGCCCGGCCACGGCCGCGAGGACTTCGATGCCTGGATGGCGCAGGCGCGCGATCTCGATGCGCGCGGCATCAACACCGCGATCCCCTATACCGTCGACGAGAACGGCGCCTACACCGATCATGCGCCGGGCTTTGCCGGCAAGCGCGTCATCACCGACAAGGGCGAGAAGGGCGATGCCAACGAGGCCGTGATCAAGGCGCTCGTCGACAGAGGCATGCTGCTCGCGCGCGGTCGGCTCAAGCATCAATATCCGCACTCCTGGCGCTCCAAGAAGCCGGTGATCTTCCGCAACACACCGCAATGGTTCATCGCGATGGATAAGGACATTGCGCAGGGCGGCAAGGCCAAGAGCGGCGACACGCTGCGCGCCCGCGCGCTGCATGCGATCTCGGTGACGCAATGGGTGCCGCCGTCGGGCGAGAACCGCATCAACGGCATGATCGAGGCGCGCCCGGACTGGGTGATCTCGCGCCAGCGCGCCTGGGGCGTGCCGATCGCCGTGTTCGTGCGCGAGAAGGGTGACGGCTCCGCCGAGATCCTCCAGGACGAGGCCGTCAATGCGCGCATTGGCGAAGCCTTCGAGAAGGAAGGCGCCGACGCCTGGTACGCGACGGGTGCGCGCGAGCGCTTCCTCGGGCCCCGCGCGAACCAGGACTGGCAGAAGGTCGACGACATTCTCGACGTCTGGTTCGATTCCGGCTCGACCCACGCTTTCGTGCTCGAAGATCCCGTGCAGTTTCCCGGGCTCGCCGGCATCAAGCGCAAGGTCGACGGCGGCGCCGACACGGTGATGTATCTGGAAGGCTCGGACCAGCATCGCGGCTGGTTCCATTCCTCGCTATTGGAAAGCTGCGGCACGCGCGGCCGCGCGCCTTACGACATCGTGCTGACCCACGGCTTCACCCAGGCCGAGGACGGCCGCAAGATGTCGAAGTCGCTCGGCAACACCATCGAGCCGCAGGCCGTCATCAAGGAATCCGGCGCCGACATCCTGAGGCTCTGGGTCGCGTCCTGCGACTACACCGACGACCAGCGCATCGGCCCCGAGATCCTCAAGAACACCGTCGAGACCTACCGCAAGCTGCGCAACACCGTGCGCTGGATGCTCGGCACGCTGCATCATTACAAGCCGGCCGACGCCGTCGCGCCCGCCGAGATGCCGGAGCTCGAGCGCTTGATGCTGCACGAGCTCGCGGTGCGCGCCGCTGCGATCGGCAAGGCCTATCGGGAGTTCGACTACAAGACCGTGGTCGCGATCCTGTCCGCCTTCCTGAACAGCGAGCTCTCCGCATTCTATTTCGACATCCGCAAGGATACGCTCTATTGCGATCCGCCCTCGTCGCTGACGCGCAAGGCGGCGCTGACGACGATCGACCTGTTATGCGCCTCGATCCTGAAATGGCTGGCGCCGATCCTCAGCTTCACTGCCGAGGAGGCCTGGCGCATGTACCGGCCCGACGCCGAACCGTCCGTGCACCTGACGCTGTTCCCCGCCGATCTCGAAGCCTTGCGCGACGACAAGCTCGCCGCGAAGTGGGAGGCGATCCGCAACGTCCGCCGCGTCGTCACCGGCGCGCTCGAGCTGGAACGCGCCGCCAAGAACATCGGCTCGTCGCTGGAGGCATCGCCGGTGATCTATGTCGCCGATCGCGGCATGCTGGCGACCTTGTTCGACATCGATCTGGCTGAAGTCTGCATCACCTCGAACTACGAGGTGCGGGAGGGCGAGGCGCCCGCCTCGGCATTCCGCCTCGATGCCGTGCCCGGCGTCGCGGTCGTGGTGGAGAAGGCGGTCGGCACCAAATGCGCCCGCTCCTGGAAGATCTCGCCGATGGTCGGCGAAGACGCCGAATATCCCGACGTCACCCCGCGCGACGCCAAGGCGCTGCGCGAATGGAAGGCGTTGGGGGTGGCGGTCTGACCGGCCGGCCATGACCCCGCTCCGCGCCGGCATCCTCGCGGCCATGGTCACGCTCGTGGCCGACCAGGCCTCGAAGCTCTGGCTCCTAAACGTGTTCGACCTCGCCCGTCGCGGCGCTGTGCGGGTGACGCCGTTCTTCGACCTGGTGCTGGCCTGGAATATCGGCATCAGCTTCGGCTGGCTCCAGAACGACAGCCAGGCCGCGCAGCTCGCGCTGATGGCGGTCAAGGCCATCGCCGTGGTTGCGCTGGCGATCTGGATGGCGCGCTCGCACACCGTGCTCGCGACCGTCGCGCTCGGCCTGATCATCGGCGGCGCCATCGGCAATGGCATCGACCGCCTGGCCTATGGCGCGGTGGTGGATTTCGCCCTGTTCCACATCGAGATCGCCGGAAATACCTATAATTGGTATGTGTTTAACCTCGCGGACGTGGCCATCGTTGCTGGGGTGGCGGCGCTATTGTATGATTCCTTCCTGGGGGTACCCGCCGCAAAAGCGCCCTGATCCCGGCCGATACGGACCGGCAGGTGGAACCCTGCTTTTGCAAGGGTTTGAGCCGCGTGCGAGCGGCAATCTGCTACAATTTGAAACAGGTACGGTCATGCGCAGCTCGAAGACCAGTGGTTCGATGGTTCGAGACCCCCAATCGGGGGTCTGGCGGGCACTGAAATTGTCCGCCGTCGCGCTCGGCATCGGCCTCATCATGTCGACCGGCGCCGCCCGTGCTGCTGACGATGACGACGACGACATGACCTTCGAAGAGAAGCTCATCGACGGCCTGATGTCCGGTCTTGGCGCCAAGAGCATGGGGAAACCCGGCATCGAATACCGCGAACGTTCGCCGCTGGTCGTGCCGCCCAAGCTCGACCTGCCGCCGCCCGCCGCAGCCGAGGCCAAGGCTGCGCCAAACTGGCCGAAGGACCCCGACGAGAAGCGCCGCAAGGAAGCTGTCGCCGAGCGGAAGAAGTCCGGCAACAAGGCAACGGAGTACTGGAAAAATGCTCAGCCGCTGTCGCCCGCCGAGATGAACGCCCACAAGACGGCCGCCGCCGAAAAGACCGGTAATGATCCGGTCCAGCCAGGCGCCAACATCGCCAATCCGACGATGAGCCCAGCCGAACTCGGATATACCGGCGGGCTGTTTAAACTGTTCAAAGGGAACGCGCCCGAGTCGAAGCAGTTTACGTCGGAGCCGCCACGCCAATCGCTGGTGGAGCCGCCGCCCGGATATCAGACGCCGTCGCCGAACTACGCCTACGGCTCCGGCCCGGATGATTCGAAGCGAACCTATTTCGACGTCCTATCCGGCAAGGAGAAGGAGCGATAACGCTCCTGCCCCGCCCTGACATTTGGGCAGCCGCGCAGCTGCTGGCGGCACTGCACGCAACGTCAGCTGCTGGCTGCTCCCGAGTTGATAGCGTTCTCTGCTTCGTGACCCGAAGCCTCAGCCGGCACGGTGTAGCATGCCGTGCCTTCCGAGCCGGAGATCCGGGCTCGGCACCTCAACCAGGGATCATGATGTCCTCATACCGATCGGCTGCCTGCCTCCTTGCCGCGCTGCTTTCGACAAGTGTCCTCTCGGCCGGCGCCGCCCTTGCCCAGACCACGGTGACATCGGCTCCACCCGCCAGCTTCACGCTTACCAACGGCATGCAGGTCGTGGTGATCCCGGATCACCGCACCCCCGTCGTCACCGAGATGATCTGGTACAAGGTCGGCTCGGCCGACGAGACGCCCGGCAAGTCCGGCCTCGCACACTTCCTCGAGCACCTGATGTTCAAGGGCACCTCGAAGCATCCGGCCGGCGAATTCTCCCAGACCGTGCTTCGCGTCGGCGGCAACGAGAACGCTTCGACCTCGGTCGACTACACCAACTACTATCAGCGCGTGCCGAAAGAGCAGCTGCCGACCATGATGGAGTTCGAGGCCGACCGCATGACGGGCCTCATCCTCAAGGACGAGAACGTGTTGCCCGAGCGCGACGTCGTGCTCGAAGAGTACAATATGCGCGTCGCCAACAATCCGGATGCGCGCTTGAACGAGCAGATCATGGCCGCGCTCTATCTCAACCATCCCTACGGGCGGCCGGTGATCGGCTGGCATCAGGAGATCGAGAAGCTCGATCGCGAGGATGCGCTCGCCTTCTATCGTCGTTTTTATGCGCCGAACAACGCGATCCTGGTGATCGCCGGCGACGTCGATGCCGCCGAAATCCGACCGCTGGTCGAGCGCAATTTCGGCTCGATTCCCGCCCAGCCCGCGATCCCGGCGCGGCGCGTCCGGCCGCAGGAGCCGGAGCCCGCCGCCCCGCGCACCGTCACGCTGGCCGACCCGCGCGTCGAGCAGCCGAACATGCGGCGCTATTATCTGGTGCCCTCGGCGACCACGGCCGCGGCCGGCGAGAGCGCCGCCCTCGACGTGCTGGCGCAGCTGATGGGCAGCGGCAGCAATTCCTATCTCTACCGCGCCCTCGTGGTCGACAAGCCGCTCGCGGTCTCCGCCAACGCCAGCTATTCGAGCATCTCGCTCGACCCGACCCAATTCGCGATCTCGGCTGCGCCGAAACCCGGCGTCAGCTTCGCCGAAGTTGAACAGGCGGTCGACGGCGTCATTGCCAACGTGGCGCAGAACCCGATCCGTGCGGAGGATCTGGAGCGCGTCAAGACCCAACTCATCGCCGAAGCGATCTACGCACAGGACAACCAGGCTGTGCTGGCGCGCTGGTACGGCGGCGCGCTGACCACGGGCCTGTCGATCGAGGACATCCGGAGCTGGCCCGATCGCATCCGCGCCGTCACCGCCGAGCAGGTCCGCGCCGTTGCGCAGAAATGGCTCGAGAAGAAGCGCTCGGTGACGGGCTACCTGATCAAGGACACTGCAACCGCCAAGCGCGAGGAGAAGCGCTCGTGACCTATTCCTTCCTTCGACGCGTTGCATTCTCCGTTACTGCCGGCGCGGTCCTCGCATTCTCTGCGGCCTCGCCGTCGCAGGCCGCCGCGAAGATCCAGCACCTGATCTCGCCGGGCGGCATCGAAGCCTGGTTCGTGCAGGACGCAACCGTGCCGCTGATCGCGATGGAATATTCCTTCGCCGGCGGCTCGGCGCAGGATCCCAAGGACAAGCCCGGTGTCGCCAACCTGGTCGGCGATCTCCTCGACGAAGGCTCCGGCGATCTCGATTCCAAGACGTTCCATGAACGGCTCGACCGCCGCGCCATCGAGCTCTCCTTCAGCGCCTCCCGCGACACCTTCCGCGGCAGCCTGCGCATGCTGCGCGACAACAAGGACGAGGCCTTCGACCTGCTCAGGATGGCGCTGACCTCGCCGCATTTCGACACGGCCGACGTCGAACGCATCCGCTCGCAGGTCATCTCGGGCCTGCGCCGCGAGACCACCAATCCGACCTCGCTGGCCAGCCGCAAGTTCCTGGAGGTCGCGTTCGGCGATCACCCCTACAGCCGGCAGAGCAACGGCAACCTCGACAGCGTGCCGACCATCACGGTTGCGGACATGAGGGATTATGTCGGCCGTGTCCTCGCCAAGGATGGACTCAAAGTAGCGGTCGTCGGCGACGTCGATCCGGCCACGCTCGGAAAGCTGCTCGACCACACCTTCGGCAGCCTGCCGGCCAAGGCCAATCTGACGCCGGTCCCCGACGTCGAGGCCGCGAAGCCGCCGCAACGCGCCTTCGTGACGCTCGACGTGCCGCAGACCGTGATCACCTTCGGCGGCCCGGGCGTGAAGCGCAGTGACCCCAGCTTCATGGCGGCCTATGTCGTCAACCACATCCTCGGCGGCGGCGGACTGTCCTCCCGGCTCTATCGCGAGGTGCGCGAGAAGCGTGGGCTGGCCTATTCGGTGTACGAGTCGCTGCTCTGGATGCAGCACTCCGCGGTTTTCATCGGCAATACCGGCACCCGCGCCGATCGTGCCGGCGACACCATCGAGGCCATCGAACAGGAGGTGCGCCGCATCGCCCAGGAGGGTCCGACGCAGAAGGAGCTCGATGAGGCCAAGTCCTACCTCAAGGGTTCGCAGATGCTGGCGCTCGACACCTCGTCCAAGCTGGCGCAGGCCCTGCTGCAATATCAGCAGGACAAGCTGCCGATCGACTATATCGAGAAGCGCAACGCCATCGTCGACGCCGTGACGCTGGACGATGCCAAGGCGGCCGCCAAGCGGCTCTGGGGCCAGGGCCTGCTGACCGTCGTCGTCGGCCGGGCCCCCCAGGCCGCCGCGCAACCGGCGGCTGCGACACCGAAGTCGAACTGATCTCTTTTCTGGACGTTTCCAGAATGGCCGGGCTCACTCCCGGCCATTTGCGTGTCGCGGCAGCGCCATTGCTGAAGGCAAATGTCCGCGGTATGTCCTGACATCACGAATGGTGCCAGCATGCTGCGGATATCCCGCGATCTCGTCATCGACGAGGACGACATCGAGATCGGCTTTGTCCGCGCCTCCGGCCCGGGCGGGCAGAACGTCAACAAGGTCGCGACCTCCGCGCAGCTGCGCTTCGACACCCGCAAGCTGACCTTGCCCGAGGACGCGGCGCTGCGCCTCGCCCGCATTGCCGGCCAGCGCATGACCAAGGACGGCGTGATCGTGATCCACGCCCAGCGCTTCCGCACCCAGGAGCGCAACCGTCAGGATGCCATCGACCGTCTCGTCGAGATCCTCAAGGAGGCCATGGTGCGACCGACGCCTCGCCGCGCGACGCGGCCGACCTTCGCCTCCAAGCAGCGCCGGCTCGAGGGCAAGAAACGCCGCAGCGATATCAAGGCGAAGCGCGGGCGCGGTTTCGACGACTAGGCAATGAAAAACCTCCGATCGCGCGAGCGACCGGAGGTTTGCCGATTCGCACGCTGGCGTCAGTAGCGCTTGCCGGTGGCAGCACCACCCGTTGCCGAATCGTCGGCCGTGCCCTTGCGCGTCGCGCTGCCGGTGGTTCCGACGGACCCCTTCGTGCCGTTGCTCGACTTCATGCCGACCTTCTCGCCGGCAGCGCCCTGCTGGGCACCGAGATCCTCGTCCTCGCTGCCTGACGCGCCGCCTTGCATGGGCTTGCTTTGTACGGTGCCGCCGGGCCTCGCCCCAGACGAGGTGCCTTGGGCGAGAACGGGCGTTGCAACGAGGGCCGCGAGAGCGCAAGCGATCGCAGAGGTCTTCACCAACTTCATCCATGTCTCCTGGAATGTCGCGATGAACCGTTCGGCTGCGTTCTGCACCGTTCGCCTGCACCGGACCGGTTCATCGCGAAAGAGAGTTCGAACGGCGCGGGGTGATGCAAGCTGCGTCGTGTGGTGATCGTTTAGGGTTTTCGCGGCGCTTTCGCGGAATTGTGCTCCTCATATGCGGCGGCGCGGAACATGCCACACATTCCCGACGGCGATGCGCGCCGAAAATGTCCCCATTTCGGGTGTGGGAAGCTCGACCTCCCCCATGCATTTGTCGCTGCGCGGCATTAGACTTGAGAATATTCGCCGAGTGAGCCTCATGCCCGTCCGCCAGCTGCCAGAACAGGTCGTCAACCGCATCGCCGCCGGCGAGGTGGTGGAACGTCCGGCGAGCGTGGTCAAGGAGCTGGTCGAGAACGCCATCGATGCCGGCGCGAGCCGGATCGACGTCTTCACCGACGGCGGCGGGCGGCGGCGGATCGGCATCACCGACGACGGCAGCGGCATGACCGCGAAAGATCTGGCGCTCGCCGTCGAGCGCCATGCCACCTCCAAGCTCGACGACGAGGACCTGCTGCAGATCCGCACCCTCGGGTTTCGCGGCGAGGCCCTGCCCTCGATCGGCTCGGTGGCGCGGCTCTCCATCACAACGCGGCACGCCAGCGAGCCGCACGCCTGGGCGCTGTCGGTCGAGGGCGGCGAAAAGTCCGAGATTATGCCGGCGGCGCTGGCGCATGGCACGCGCGTCGAGGTTGGCGATCTCTTCTACGCGACGCCGGCGCGGCTCAAGTTTCTGAAGACCGACCGCACCGAGGCGGAAGCGATCCGCGAAGTGGTGCGGCGTCTCGCGATGGCACGGCCCGACATCGCCTTCACGCTCGCCGGCGAGGAGCGTGCGCCGGTGACCTGGGCTGCCGCCCTGCCCGGTGCCGCCGGTCGCCTGACGCGGCTCGGCGACATCCTCGGCGCCGAGTTCCGCAGCCACGCCATCGAGGTCCATGCCGAGCGCGAGGGCGTTGTCGTCGCCGGCTATGCCGCAGCGCCCGCGCTGACCAAGGCCAATGCGCTCGGCCAATATCTCTTCGTCAATGGCCGGCCGGTGCGCGACAAGCTCATTCTCGGCGCCGTGCGCGCGGCCTATTCCGACTATCTGCCGCGCGACCGCCATCCGGTGCTGGCGCTGTTCGTCGCGCTCGATCCGCGCGAGGTCGATGCCAACGTGCATCCGGCCAAGACCGAGGTGCGCTTCCGCAATGCCGGCCTCGTCCGCGCGCTGATCGTGCATGGTTTGAAGGAGGCGCTGGCGCGCGAGGGGCGCCGCACCGCCGCCAACAGCGGCGAGAGCGCGCTGTCCTCGTTCCGGCCCGCGTTCACGCCACAGCGTCCGGCCAGCTGGGACTGGCGCGCCTCGCCATCTGCTCCGGTCGGGCCGATGCCGTCGTTCGAAGGCGCTGCCGCGCCCGCCTTTGCCGAGCGCGCACAGGCCTTGTTCGACGTCGGCGCGCCCAGTGCCGACGTGCGGATCGAGAGCCAGCCGGTCGCCGACCTCGTCGATCGCCCACTCGGCGCGGCACGCACCCAGATCCATGAGACCTATATCGTCTCGCAGACGCGCGACGGCCTGATCATCGTCGATCAGCACGCCGCGCATGAGCGCATCGTCTACGAGCGGCTGAAGGCCTCGCTCGCCGCGAACGGCGTGCAGCGGCAGATCCTGCTGATCCCTGAGATCGTGGAGATGGACGAGGCGACGGTGGAGCGCCTCTTGGAGCGCAGCGAGGAGCTCGCGTCCTTCGGCCTCGCCATCGAATCCTTCGGCCCCGGCGCGGTGGCGGTGCGCGAGACGCCGTCGCTGCTCGGCAAGACCAATGCGGGCGGCCTCTTGCGCGATCTTTCCGAGCACATGGCCGAGTGGGACGAGGCGCTGCCGCTCGAACGCCGCCTGATGCACGTCGCCGCCACCATGGCCTGCCACGGCTCGGTGCGCGCCGGCCGCAGGCTTAGGCCGGAGGAGATGAACGCCCTGCTCCGCGAGATGGAGGCGACGCCGAACTCCGGCCAATGCAATCACGGCCGGCCGACCTATGTCGAGCTGAAGCTGAGCGACGTGGAGAAGCTGTTCGGACGGCGATGACGGTGCCGTAGGGTGGGCAAAGCGAAGCGTGCCCACCACCTATCGCAATCATGGAAAGTTCGTGGGCACGGCGCGTTGCGCCTTTGCCCACCCTACGGCACCGAGGCTACGGCCTTCTCAAGAACACGAACTCCGTGTCGTCATAAGCCCGCCGCTCCAGCTCCTCAAAACCTTCCGGCGTCGTGAATTGCGCGGCCTTGGCCTCCTCCACCACCAGCAGCGCGCCCGGCGTCAGCCAGCCGCCGTCGCGAAGGCTCGCGAGCGCTTTCTCGGCAAGTCCCTTGCCATAGGGCGGATCGAGGAACACCAGCGAGAACGGCTCGACGGGATGCGCTGGCCCGAGATCGGTCGCATCGCGGCGGTACACCTTGGTGATGCCGCCGAGGCCGAGTGCCTCGACGTTGTTGCGCAACAGCGCGCGCGCCTCCGCGCCGTTGTCGACGAACAGCGTGAACTTCGCCCCGCGCGAGGCGGCTTCGATGCCGAGCGCGCCGGTGCCGGCGAACAGATCGAGCACGCGCGCGTCCTGGATCGGATCGTCATAGGCGTGCACGAGGATGTTGAACACGGACTCGCGCAGGCGGTCCGCCGTCGGGCGGATGTCGCGCGAGGACGGTGAGGCGAGACTTCGCCCCTTCAAACGACCGCCGACGACGCGCAAGTCAGTCCTCCCGCGGCGTCAAATCGCGCTTGCCGTGGTAGCCGCGCTTGGGACGGCGGGGCGGGCCGTAGCCGTTCGCCTCCATCTCGTTGCGCTCGCGCGCTTCCTCGCTGCCGGTGCGCTGCACCAGCACGCGGCGGCCCTTGCGGTCGTTGATGACGGCGCGCTTGCTGGCGGGCTTTTTCTCGCTCGGTGCCTCGTCGTCGCGCGAAGATGATTTCGAGGGCGCGTCGAACTGCGCGCCCGACTTCTCGATCACCTTGTCGCCGAGCTGCTCGCGCAGCACGCGCGCGCGGATCTCCTCGACCTGGCCTTCGGGGATCTCGCCGAGCTGGAACGGGCCGTAGGAGACGCGGATCAGCCGGTTCACCTCGAGGCCGAGATGAGCACAGACATTGCGCACCTCGCGGTTCTTGCCCTCGCGGATCGCGAACACCAGCCAGACATTGGCGCCCTGGTCGCGTTCCAGCGTCGCCTCGATCGGACCGTATTTGACGCCCTCGATCTCGATGCCGCTCTTGAGCTCATCCAGCTGCGCCTGAGTGACGTCGCCATGGGCGCGGACGCGGTAGCGGCGCAACCAGCCGGTGTCCGGCAGCTCGAGCGTGCGCGCGAGGCCACCGTCATTGGTGAGCAGCAAGAGGCCCTCGGTGTTGAAGTCGAGCCGGCCGACGCTAATCAGGCGCGGCAGGCCTTCGGGCAGATTGTCGAACACGGTCGGACGGCCCTCGGGGTCGTCATGCGTCGTCATCAGCCCACGCGGCTTGTGATAGAGGAACAGCCGCGTGCGCTCGCGCTCCGGCAACGGCTTGCCGTCGACCATGACGACGTCGTTCTTGGTGATGTCGAGCGCGGGCGAGTTGATGACCCGGCCATTCACGGCGACGCGGCCCTGCGTGACCATCTCCTCGGCGTCGCGGCGCGAGGCAAGCCCGGCGCGGGCCAGCACTTTGGCGATGCGCTCGCCGGCCTTCTTCGGCTTCGGCGCGTCGTCGCGGCGCGGCCGTCCCTCGAAATCACGATCGCGCTCGCGATAGGCGCCGCGGCCGCCGAAGGCCGGGCGCTTCTCGAAAATCCTGCCGTCGTCCTCGTTGTCGCGGCGCGGACGATCGCCGAAACGGCCCTCGCTGCGCGGATGCTCCTGCCAGTCCCTGCGACCTTCCGGCCGCCCCTCGCGCGAGCGGTTGAAGCGCGGACGATCGTCACCGGAACGCTCCTCGCGCGGGCGTGAGAAACGCGGGCGATCATCGCCCTCGTCGCGGCGCCGTGAGAAGCGCGGACGGTCATCGCCACCATGGCCGCCGTCGCGGCGGTCATCGCGCTTTTGCCACGGCTTGTCCTCGCCGCGATCGCGGCCGCCGAAATCCTTGCGCGGGCCTTTGCCAAAATCCTTGCGCGGCGGCCGATCGCCACGCGGACGGTCGTCGCGCTTCTGCCACGGCTTTGAATCGCCGCGCTCGCCACGATCGCGCGGACGGTCACCACGGTCGCCATCGCGCGAAAACTTCCGCTCGCCCTCGAACTTGCGCTCCGGACGTTCGCCACGTGGCGCATAGGGCCGCTTGTCGCCGAACTTCTTGTCGCCGAACCGGCCGGCGGGACGGGACTCGTCGCGATCACGGCGCGGCGGACGGTCGTCACGGCCATAGGACGGGCGATCACCGCGCGGCTTGAAGGGCCGCTTCTCGCCGTCACGCGAAGAGCGATCAGAGAACGGACGATCGCCGCGCGGCTTGAAGCTGCGCTCGCCGCGCCCCTCGCTGCCGCGGTCGTCGCGCTTGAAGCGGGGACGGTCGCTGAAATCGCGGCGCGGTGCGTCGCCCTCCTCGCGGCGGCGGAATGGACGGCTGTCACGATCGCCACGGGGCGGGCGGCTGTCGCGGTCGCCCTTGCCCTCGAAGCCACGCTTGGCGAATTTCTTCTCGGGGCCGCGCGGCTTGCCGCTGCGGCCGCCTTTGGCCGGGCCTCGCCGGCCGCGGGAATCGTTGTCTTTGTCGCTGTCGCGAGGCATGACTAATCTCACTTAAGGGGTGGCGCGAGCAGTGTGCGCGCTCGTTCCGAGCCGCATGCTCAGGCAAAATCGGTATCCACTCTTGCTGAAGGCGGAGCTAGTAGCAGGTTTCTGGCGATGATACGAGGCATGAAAGCCCCTTCTTTCATGGATTTGGCGCTTCTGGCGGCCGAAAATGCCGGAAAATCGGGCGAAGTTCCGATCGGCTGCGTCGTGGTCCGCGATCACGAGGTGATCGCCACCGGCGCCAACCGGACGCTGACCGACCGTGATCCGACCGCCCACGCCGAGATCGTCGCGCTGCGCGCGGCCGCCGCGAAGATCGGCAGCGAGCGGCTGGTCGACTGCGACCTCTACGTGACGCTGGAGCCCTGCACCATGTGTGCGGGCGCGATCTCGTTTGCAAGGGTGAGGCGGCTCTATTACGGCGCGGCCGATCCCAAAGGCGGCGCGGTGGACTCGGGCGTGCGGTTCTTTGCCTCGCCGACCTGTCACCACGCGCCGGACGTCTATTCCGGCGTCGGCGAAAGCGAGGCGGCGCGGCTGCTCAAGGCGTTCTTTCGGGAGCGGCGGTAGGTGCCTCCCCGTCATTGCGAGGAGCGAAGCGACGAAGCAATCCAGAGTCTTGCCGCGGAGACAGTCTGGATTGCTTCGCTGCGCTCGCAATGACGCGGTGGATCAAGCCGAGAAGAAGTCCAGCAGCGCCTTCGCGGTCACATCCGGATTCTCCTCCGTCAGGAAGTGTCCCGAATCCACCGGCATGCCGTCGACGTTGGTGGCCCATTGCTTCCACGTGTCGAGCGGCGTCGCGGCGGCCTGGGCGATGCCGGCGTTGCCCCACAGGATGAGCATCGGCACGGTGATCTTCTTGCCGGCTTCGAAATCGGCCTTGTCGAGGTCGTAGTCGAAATAGGCGCCGGCGCGGTAATCCTCGCACATCGCGTGAATGCGGGCGGGATCGCGGAACGGGGCGAGGTAGTGCTCGAGCGCGCGCTCGTCGATCGCGTCCAGCGTCTTCGACTTGGTCTGGCTCGCCATCTTGAAGCGCAGGAAGAACTCGCCATTGCCGGAGATCAGCGTCTCCGGCAGCGGATAGGGCTGCGCCAGGAAGGTCCAGTGATAGATCTTCAAGCCATAGGCGCGGTTCATCCGCTCCCAGTAATCATAGGTCGGCAGGATATCGAGCACGGCGAGCTTCGACAGCCGGCCGGGATGGTCGAGCGCGAGGCGATAAGAGACGCGGCCGCCGCGGTCGTGGCCGGCGAGCGCGAAATGCACATGGCCGAGGCGCTCCATGACCTCGACCATGGCCTTGGCCATGGCGCGCTTGCTGTAGGGGATGTGCAGCGCATCGCTCGCGGGCATGTCGGACCAGCCGTAGCCCGGCAGGTCGGCGATGATCAGCGTGAAGTGCTCGGCGAGCTCAGGCGCCACCTGGTGCCACATCACGTGGGTCTCGGAGAAGCCGTGCAGGAGCAGCAGCGGCGGGCCCTTGCCGCCGACGCGGGCGAAGATGCGGCCGAACGAGGTATCGATCCATTCGGCGGCGAAGCCCGGATAGAGGTCGGCGAGATCGGACATCTTGTTGCATCCTTATGGGTCAGTCTTATTGGTCAGTCTTATTGGTCAGTCTTGGGGCCGGCCTCAACAAAACGTCGAAAACAACCCCATGCACAGTACCGGTATTATGGTCGGGGCAACTAACCCCAACTGCTGATTGCACATTCTGGATTGTAGATGTGGCGGCGCGGTGACGCGAACGTCGAGATTCCGGATCGACGCGTCGGCGCGTTTGCGCGCCGTCAAGGCGCTAATTTTTGGCCTTTTCCGCCTCCACCGCCTGCCAGCCGATGTCGCGGCGGCAGAAGCCGTCCGGCCAGTCGATGCGATCGACGGCCTGATAGGCGCGGCGCTGCGCCTCGGTCACGGTCGCCCCGAGCGCGCAGACATTGAGCACGCGGCCGCCATTGGCGAGGATCGCCCCGTCCTTCTCAACCGTGCCGGCGTGGAAGATCTCGACGGTGTCGACCTTGGCGGCCTCCTCTAACCCGCCGATGCGCGTGCCCTTCTGGTAGTCGCCGGGATAGCCCTTCGCGGCCATGACCACGGTGATGGCGGATTCCGGATACCAGCGCAGATCGAAGTTCTTGAGCTGCCCGTCGCAGGCGGCGAGCAGCGCCGGCACGATGTCGCTCATCATGCGCAGCATCAGCACCTGGCACTCGGGATCGCCGAAGCGCACGTTGAACTCGAACAGCTTTGGCCCCTGCGTCGTCAGCATGATCCCGGCATAGAGCACGCCGCGGAACGGCGTGCCGCGCTGCTTCATGCCTGATACCGTCGGCAGGATGATCTTCGCCATGATCGCGTCGTGGATGGCGGGCGTGACCAGCGGCGTCGGCGAATAGGCGCCCATGCCGCCGGTGTTCGGGCCGACGTCGTGGTCGAACACGCGCTTGTGGTCCTGGGCGGAGGCCAGCGGGATCGCCGTCTCGCCGTCGCACAGCGCAAAGAAGCTGATCTCGCGGCCGGGCAGAAACTCCTCGATCACGACCTCGGCGCCGGCCTCGCCGAAGGCGCCCTCGAACATCATGGCGATGGCATCCTCGGCCTCGCGCACGGTCTTGGCGACGACGACGCCCTTGCCGGCGGCAAGGCCGTCGGCCTTGACCACGATCGGCGCGCCCTGGCTCTGCACATAGGCGCGCGCGTCATCGGCATTGGTGAATCGCTCATAGGCGCCGGTCGGAATGCCGAACTCGGTGCACAGCGCCTTGGTAAAGCCCTTGGAGCTTTCGAGCTGGGCCGCCACCTTGCTCGGGCCGAACGCCTTGATGCCGGCTTTGGTGAGATCATCGACGATGCCGGCGGCGAGCGGCGTCTCCGGCCCGACCACCACGAGCGCGACCGCGTTCTTTTTGCAGAAGTCGATCACGGCGGCATGGTCGGCGACATCGAGCGCCACGCACTCCGCCTCCTTGGCGATGCCGGCATTGCCGGGCGCGCACCAGAATTTGGTCACCAGGGGAGAGGCCGCGATCTTCCACGCCAGGGCATGTTCGCGGCCGCCGGAACCGAGCAGGAGAATGTGCATCGAAGGCTCAGGATGAGGGGTTTTGCTGGGCGGGGAGGTCGCACGAATCGGGGTGGGGCTCAAGGCGCTAGACTCGAACCCCCGTCATCCGGGGGACGCGAAACCTTCTTCCCTTCTCCACTTTCCGGGTGAAGGGTGAGCACGAAATAGCAACGATTTCAATAGTATATAAAACCCATTTCTCTGTAGTGTCCCAATTGGATGGACAAGGCTGAGCAGTGAGCAGCCGGTTCGCCCCTAAGCAGGCTTGCAGGATATCGGTTCATAGCAAAAACCGACATTTCTCGGTTCTATCACTCGATTTATACGCATTCGGTTTCATGGGCCTTTCATGGTAAGGATGTCGCCAAGAAGACAAGAAAATTCGATGCTAAGGACGTGTATTTCAATCGACTCGATTTCACTTTGCGACAAGGGCAGGATGGCCAGACTATTGGAATTCCAGTCGGGCCGGACGCTTCTCGATATGTCGCAGAGCTGATCTGCACGAGTATCGATACGGACTTTCACTCCCGGTTTGGAAGCACTGAGATTGGATTTATTCGGCACGTTGACGATGTTTGGATCGGTGCACAATCGCATTCGGAAGTCGAGCGAGCGTTATGGTTATATCGAAACTGCCTGCGAGAGTTTGAGCTCGACATCAATGAGAGCAAGACTCGCATTTATGGTGCGAACTTTCGTTTTACAGATGCATGGCCGTCAGACGTTGCAAATCGCTTAGAAGTTGCCTTAGTGGCTCCCGATCACCGCCGAGAGGAACGCTTAAGGGCCGCGCTTGAATATGCATTCGAATTGTCCCTCGCTGAGAGCGATGACGGCATATTGAAGTACGCCATTCGGCAGCTCGATAGGTCTGACCACCAATGGGACGAGTGGGAGACGCTCCAACCCTTCTTAATGCGCTCAGCAATTCACTTTGGGCACACACTGGACTATGTCATTCGCGTTTTGGTGTGGCGCAAACTGACCAAGGACGATCTAGACCATGAGCGGTGGTCCGAACTGATCAAGTCGATGCTGGGCTATCACGGCCGTCTCGGCAACGATAGTGACGGTGCACAAGATTCCAAAGCCAACGCATCAGTTGACTCCGTTTGGTGCACTGGACCGTAATCCTCCGTCATTCCGGGGCGCGCGTAGCGCGAGCCCGGAATCCATCGGGCCACAGCGTCGGTGGATGAATGGATTCCGGGTTCGTCGCTTCGCGACGCCCCGGAATGACGGAGGACGGATACGTCCGCGTCGTGACGGCGGCGGAGGCTAAACCTGCCTCCCCGCAATGATCTCCTGCAACGTCGCCACATGCCGCGCAAACGCGCCGCGGCCGGCGGCGGTGGCGGTGACGGTGGTCTGCGGCTTCTTGCCCACGAACGCCTTCTCCACCGACACGTAGCCGGCCCTGGCCAGGGTCTCGATATGGGCACCGAGATTGCCGTCGGTGGCGCCGGTGAGCTTCTTCAGGCGGGCGAATTCGAGGCCGGTGGTGATCGGGAGCGCGTTCAGCGCGGCCATGATCTTCAGCCGCAGCGGCTGGTGGATGATGTCGTCGAGCTCGGCCATCCCGCTAGATCCGCCGCATCCAGAGGCCGCCGAGGATCAGGCCGCCGCCGTTCACGAAGGCCATCCAGAGCGGGAAGGCTTCGCCGATATAGAAGAAGCCGATCAACGTCAGCGCGGCAATGCCGAGGCCGATCGCCACGAAGGCGGAGCCGAACCAGAGGCCCGCCAGCGTATAGAACAGCATGAAATAGAGCGGCCAGAACGTCCCCAGCTGGCGCGGGCCGAAATGGCCGATCACATCGGTGCAGAGATAACCGAAGGCGAAGAACAGCACGAGCACTAGGAGCATCCTGATGCTGGCCGCGGTGCTGTTGGTGTGTTGCGGCGGATTCAGCAAGCGGAGCAAGACCAGCCCGCCGACGCCGAGGACGTCCACGGCAACCCAGGCATAGACCGCGTAGACCGGCCAGAGCCAGGTCACGAGATTGGCCGCGAACACCAGCACGCCCCACCATATCGCGGCGAGGCTCGCGAGCTCATAGAGCTGCGATTGCTTCACGCGCTGGACGATGTCGTCGATGTCGGCCAGCGCGGCGGATGCCTCCTTGCTGTCGATCATGATTGCCCACCTCCGCGCGTTGCGACGTCCTCGGCGATGACCGAGATCGCCTTCGCCTGGGTGACGATGCCCATGTGGTTGATGCCGGCGATGATCTTGACGTCGATCGTCGGCTTGATCGCCTGCACGGCTTCCGCATACTTGTCCGAGATCATCATCTCGTCCTCGGCGCCACTGATGATCGTGAGCGGACGCGTCGTCGCCGGAAGATCGATGCGATAGCCGTGCGTGGCAAAGTTGCGCATCAGGCGATCGGAATAGGTGGAGGTGAGATACTTCGCCGAGCTCACCGGCACCGCGAATGCGAGCACCGGAAGCTGCGAGCAGCAGTCGATCCCAAGCTTGCGCAGCGCCGCAAGGCCCAGGAAACGTGGAATGTCGGCACTGACCCAACCACCGTTGCTCGGCCGGTTGGTTGGCGCGTCATAGCCGAGATAGGGCGCGAGCAGCACGGTGCGCACGAACATGTCCTGCATGATCGGTGTCGCGGCGACGCGCAGCGAGAAACCGGCGCCGGCGGAATGGCCTATCAGGGTGAGCGGCAGGTCCGGGGCACTTTTTCGGACATGCGCGACGAAATCGACGAGATCGTCCTCGAGCTGACCGACATAGCCGATGTCGCCGCGCGTGCCGGAGCCGCCATGGCCGCGGATGTCGAGCGCCCAGGTCTCGACGCCGCGCGCGGCGATCGCATGCGTCAGAGCGTGGTTGACAGCACCGCTGGACCCGGAGGAGCCGTGGATGAAGACCGCCCCGCCGCCGGTCGCGGAGCCGCTCGGCGAATAGTGGCGATAGCCGATCCAGGTCCCGTCACGGGCCTGAAAGCGCTCGAGCGGGGGCAGCGTGGACCAGTCGATGCCCTTGGTGGAGTCGGAGACCGACCGCATCTCAGGCGGCCGCTGCAGTGGCGTTGCGATCATCGCAGCCAGGATCAGCGCCACGGCGCCGACCGCGCACAGACCCCATTTCAGGCCGTTCAAGACGCCGCGCAGCAACCGGATCGTCATGGATCACTCCTCAAACTCATCAATCAATAGAGTACTCTATAATACAGAGTACTCTTCCGATCAACCCAGGGATTGGCGCCGGCCGGCGAAAATCCTTAACGTCGGGCCTGACCCCAAAATGCCGAATCGTTTTTGAGATGCCGCCTGCGGAACAACTGCTCAACGCGCCTGAATTCACCGTCTCCGAACTGTCCCTGTCCCTGAAGCGGACGGTCGAGGACGCGTTTGGCCATGTCCGCGTCCGCGGCGAGATCTCCGGTTTTCGCGGGGCCCATTCCTCCGGCCATTGCTATTTCGCGCTGAAGGACGAGAGCGCCAAGATCGAGGCGGTGATCTGGAAGGGCGTGCATAGCCGGATGCGCTTCAAGCCCCAGGAGGGGCTCGAGGTCATCGCCACCGGCAAGCTGACGACCTATCCGGGCTCCTCGAAGTACCAGATCGTGATCGAGGCGCTGGAGCCGGCCGGCATCGGCGCACTGATGGCGCTGATGGAGGAGCGCAAGAAGAAGCTCGCCGCGGAAGGGCTGTTCGACGAGGCGCGCAAGCAGCTCCTGCCCTGGCTGCCGGAGGTGATCGGCGTCGTCACCTCGCCGACCGGCGCCGTCATCCGCGACATCCTGCATCGGCTGGAGGACCGCTTCCCCCGCCGCGTGCTGGTGTGGCCGGTCAAGGTGCAGGGCGACGGCTCGGCCGAGCAGGTCGCGGCCGCGATCCGCGGCTTCAACGCGCTGCCGGAAGGCGGCAGGATTCCGCGGCCCGATGTGCTGATCGTCGCGCGCGGCGGCGGCTCGCTGGAGGACCTCTGGTCCTTCAACGAGGAGATCGTGGTGCGCGCAGCAGCTGAGAGCATGATCCCGCTGATCTCGGCGGTGGGGCACGAGACCGACATCACGCTGATCGATTTCGTCGCCGACAAGCGCGCGCCGACGCCGACGGCGGCGGCCGAGATGGCCGTGCCCGTGCGCAGCGACTTGTTCGTCGAGGTGGGCGATCTCGCCCGCCGCACCCGCGCCTATTGGCAACGCGCCCAGGAGAGCCGCCGCAGCGAGCTGCGCGCCGCCGCGCGCGCGCTGCCGGCGGCCGGCGATCTGCTCGCGATCCCGCGGCAGCGGCTGGATTCGGCAGGTAGCTCCCTGCCGCGCTGCCTCAAGGCCAACACGCATGCGCACTTCCGCAGGTTCACCGCCGCAAGTTCAAAGCTGACGCTGCGCGTGCTGCACGGCCAGATATCGCAGGCCGATCATCGCCTCACGGTTTGCGGCGAGCGGCTGGGCCTGTCCGCGCGTTCGCTGCTGCGTCGGCGGCGCGACCTCTTTGCCGGGCTCGAGATTCGCCTGCGCGCCTCGAAGCTTGCGAATGCGCAGGCGCAGCGCAACGCGATTCTCCGCCAGCGCGAGCGCACGCATCGTCTGACTGAGCGGGCGCAACGCGCGCTGGCGACGCTGCTGCACCGGCTGGAGGCGCGGGTCGAGAACAGCGGCAAGCTGCTCTCCGCGCTGTCCTACCGCAGCGTGCTCGCGCGCGGCTTTGCCCTGGTGCGCGACGAGGCCGGCCATCCCCTGCATGCGGCGGATGCGATCGGCCCCGGCGCGCGGCTCGAGATCGAGTTCGCGGACGGCCGTGTCGGCGCGACGGCGGATGCGGATCGTGTGGCGCCCGCGGCCAAGCCCGCAGCGGCGCAGCCGAAGCCGGCGGCGGAGACCAAGCCAGCGCCGAAGCGCCTGGCCAAGCCGGTGGATCAGGGCAGCTTGTTCTGAAGAGCGAGGGCAGTGCGCCGCCCTCATTGTCATTCCCCGCGCAGGCGGGGAATCCAGTACGCCGCGGCTTCTCGATGACCCACAGCCGCCCCGGCGTACTGGATCGCCCGGTCAAGCCGGGCGATGACACCGAGTGTGTGGAACGCGCCTTGCCACAAACTCGTCATTGCGAGCGCAGCGAAGCAATCCAGAGTCTTTCCGCGGCGGGATTCTGGATTGCTTCGCTGCGCTCGCAATGACGACGTGGCGGCAGCGCGTCGCCCATTCAAATCTACTTCAGCGGCAGGACAATCCCGCCTCGATCGTGGTCCAGAAGCCGCAATGTTCCGGCTGCGGGGCGCCGGCGTGGGCTTCGAACAACAGGATCGCGACGGTGAAGACGATCAGGGCGGAGGCGAAGAGCGTGATGCGGCTGCGCATGTGAGATGCGTTGAATCGACATCGTGGTCGAATGATGGCACGGCCACGCGGTGGCACCACCTCACCGCGCCAGCCATTGCGCCACGTCCTTCTGCGAGGCGGCGCGGGCCTCGGCATCGGTGGAATCGGGCGCTGCGGCGGCGTGCAGCGGTGGGGTGGCGCGGTCGAAATCGTGATCGGCGCCGGGATAGACCACGATGCGCGCCAGCGCGCTGCGGCCGCGCGCGCCGTCCACCATCTGGCGGCAGGCCGGCGGCGACGACACCTCGTCATCGGCGCCGATCAAGACCAGCGTCGGCACCCGCGTGCTCCAGCCGAGGCCCGCCGAGATCCGGCAATCCGGATAGAACGCGATCGCGGCGCGGAAGTCCGGGCCGGGATCGCGCCCCGCGCTTTGCGGACGCACCGCCCAGAGCAGCGCGCTCGCTCCATTGGCCCAGCCGATCAGGCTGACACGATCCTGCGCCACGAAAGGCTGCTGCATCAGCCAGGCGCGTGAGGCCGCGATATCGGCGACGCGTTCGCGCCGCGCCTTGACGTGCATCTCCTTGACCCGGCATTGCGGGCCGAGCTCGCGCGAGCCGTAGCTGTCGGGCAGCAGCACGGCATGACCAGCCTTGAGCAGGCGCTCGGCCCAATCGCGATAGCGCGGCAGCACGGGATCGGCATGGCCACTGAGCCCGCCGCAGCCGTGCAGCGCGATCACGGCCGGAAACGGCCCCGCGCCCTCGGGCTTGTAGAGCTGCGCATGGAGCACTCCGGAGGCGAGCGGAATCTCGACCGGCTGCGGCGCCGGGGCGGCGTGCGCAGCCGACATCAGCAGCGTCAGGAACACAGCGGTCAGGCGAAGGCGCATCGGACTCTGCCGCAGGAGCTGCCGGAACCAGCGTCCCTTCGACCGAAGCCCTATCATGCGAAAACGGCGGCAAATCATCACGAACCGGTGGGTTTAACGGGCGGACAAGCCACCCCATCTATGCTACATCCCGTCCAACACATCGTGCCTTCCACGGGTTTCCATGGAGAGGCCTTCCGCGGAGACTTTCGACCGTGCTGAACAAGTTCGGCCCCTCGGGCCATGGCGAAGCGCAGGTGCAATATCTCGACGGCGATTTCCGCGTGATCTCGCCGGGGACGTTCGTGCGCTGCGCGATCACCGACGCCCGAATCCCGCTCGACGAGCTGAAGTACTGGAGCGTGGATCTGCAGGAAGCCTATTCCACGCCCGCCGCGGTGCTGCAGCGGCATTTTCCCGGCGCGCTGAAGCAGCCGTGATCCCTCGGCTCTCATG
This sequence comes from Bradyrhizobium sp. CCBAU 11357, assembly GCF_028128865.1. Taxonomy (NCBI): domain Bacteria; kingdom Pseudomonadati; phylum Pseudomonadota; class Alphaproteobacteria; order Hyphomicrobiales; family Nitrobacteraceae; genus Bradyrhizobium; species Bradyrhizobium sp. CCBAU 11357. The sequence goes on from NZ_LBJW01000110.1 coordinate 282,844, forward strand.
ACTCTCGTAGGGTGGGCAAAGGCGCGCTTGCGCCGTGCCCACCATTTTATCCGCATTTCGCGACATTGGTGGGCACGCTTCGCTTTGCCCACCCTACGGCATCGCACTTGTTCACTGCTCCGTGGCATCTCCGCCCACGCAATTCTTGATCGCGTTCTTGCGCGCCTCGCCGACAATCTTCTGATCGAACGCTCCTGATCGTGTGAAACTGGTAGGAGGGTTGCTATGAATGAGGCGTGAATGGCTCAGTCGTGCCGACCAGCGTGCATTGAATGTTCCTTGCACTCCGAGATAAATCATTTCGCGCTGGGGTTGGATTTTTTTTGCAGTTCCGCGTCTTTAAGTTGTTTGACGAAGTCTTTCTGAAACAGAGAGCTGCTATATCGCACGCCAGGTAACCGGCCCCCGTTCGTTTTTATCGCACAGGCAATCGACCAACCAATCAGCCACTGAGCTCTGGAATTGGAAGATCTGTGAACGGGCTCATATCGCAGAGCCATTTTAGCGGGCTACGATCACCTCGAAAATCAGCAGTGGAATATCTGTAGATCAAATCAAGCGGTGGGGGTGGATCATGCCCGCCATATTCGAACTGCTCTACCGTGAATATTGCCGCGCCCGTCTCGCTGAAATGCGCAAACAGCTTCTGATCGCAGCCGAACGATCCGAGGCTCTCGAAGCGCTTTGTCATCCTGCGGCTCAGAGTGACGACGAGACAACGGACGCATACAGCAAGTCCGGTCACGGCCTGCCGAATTGAAGCGGCTCCAAGACCGGCGATCACTCCCGCGTAGCAGTGACCAAGCAATTGGCAACAGTTTGGGAGACGGCAATGAATACACCCGAATGCTACACCGTCGTCGTGGCCTGCATGTCGTGCCTGACCATCATCGGATTGATGGCCACCGGCGCGTGGTGAGCATGCTCCCTCGGCTCGTCGCAAACATGACTTCGGCTTTGACATGAGTACAGCCGCCGCGTCGTCCGACAACGGCGGCTGCGCCCTGGGTCCGGAGGTCAGCTGCCCGGCGGCGAATACGACGGACGCAGCTTCGCCGCGTTCTGGCGGACCTGCTTAATCTCGTCCTGCGTGAACAACCGAACCAGCTTCACGTTCTGCAGCGTGCCGGCCGTCACGGTCAGGCCGGAAATGGCCGGAGCCGCGCTGGGATCAGGCACATCGAAAATCACGAGGACGCCGGGGCCGTCGGCCGCGACGCTGTACATCGAGACCAATTTTCCGCCGGCCGCTTCGATGAGCTTTCGAGCTGCCTCCTGGCGATTGGTCGTGGGATTCTCCAAAATGGCATTGAGAGCGCGTGGCGTGTATTGTCCGGTGAGGCAAAAATGCATGGCAAGCTCTCCTCTGAACTATTGGCAATAATTCTCCGTGCCGTTGCGAACTGGTCGTTACGGCCGCTGCACCTGACATGATGAAGATTCATTGCCCGCCGTGGGCATCAACGCCGTCGATGATTTCCGGGAGTTCGGCACGTCCCGGTAACGGCTCTCGTGCAAGGCTACATCAACTGCCGAACGCGCGGAAGGAAATTCGCCGGCCACGACACTTCGCGTTTTGCGACTAGGGCAGAGACGTTGCCTCACGTTGCGAGATCAGCGCGCGCTGAACCTTCGCTCGCGCGCTCTGTACAGATGATCGCCGATCAATTGCCGCAGCTTTGCCGGGTCATCGAACTCGAGCCGGACGGCGAACGGCACGATGCCGTCAGGCACGCCTTCGCGGCCGCGCAAGCGTGCAAGATCCTTCTCCGTGGTCACCAGCGTGAGCTGCTCGCGCTGAGCGTCCGCTGCGAGCGCTGCGATCTCGTCCTGCGAAAACATGTGATGGTCGGCGAAGGCGCGCGTGCGCGCGACCTCGACGCCGCTCGCACGCAGGGTGCGGAAGAAACGCTCGGGATCGCCGATGCCGGCGAAGGCGAACACCCGCTTGCCGAGCAGCTGCGCGAGCGAGGCCGCATCCGGCTTCAGGCGCGCACGCAGCTCGGGCTTGTTCCGTTTCGCGATCTCCGCCGCGACGTCGTTGGCGGCATTGCCGTCGCCGATCAGCACCAGCGCGTCGGTGCGCGCGAGCTGCACCTCGAGCGGGGCGCGCAGGGGGCCCGCGGGAAACACCTTGCCGTTGCCGAGGCCGCGCTCGCCGTCGATCACGATCAGCGAGGCGTCCTTGAACAGAGCCGGATTCTGGAAGCCGTCATCCATCAGGATCACGGTGGCTCCTTGCGACTTCGCCAGCGCGACGCCGTCGAGGCGGTCGCGCGCGACGGCGACCGGGACGTCGCGCGACATCATCAAGGGCTCGTCGCCGACGTCGGACGCATCGTGGCGCGCGCGGTCGACCACGACAGGACCCTTCAGGCGCCCGCCATAGCCGCGGCTGAGCACGACCGGCGTCTCGCCGAGTTCGCGCAGGAGCTTGGTCAATGCCAGCACGGTCGGCGTCTTGCCGGCACCACCGACATGGTAGTTGCCGACGCAGATCACGGGGATGCCGGCGTCAAAGCCCTGGCGCAGCATGCGCCGTGCGGTGATCGCCCCGTAGAGCGCACCGAGCGGCCATAGCGCATACGATTGAAGGGAGCGTGGCCGGTACCAAAAGGCCGGCTCACGCATTGGCGGCCCCCATCTCGATCCGCAACTGCAACAGATAGGGCTCGAGCGCGGTCATGGTGCGATCGAGCGCACCGCCAAGCTGTTCGACCACGCCCGTGCCTGCGCGCTGCATCTTGTCGCGCGTAGTGGGATCGGCCAGCAGCTGGCCGAGCTGCTTGACCAGCGCTTCCTGCGAGTCGGCCCGCCGCGCCCCGCCGCTCGTATCGAGCGCCTCATAGACGTCGGCAAAGTTGAACACGTGCGGACCGTGGACGATCGCGGCGCCCAACTTGATCGCCTCGATCGGATTCTGTCCGCCATGGTGGATCAGCGATCCGCCCATGAAGACAATTTCCGAGAGCCGATAGAACAGGCCGAGCTCGCCCATCGTGTCGGCGACATAGACGTCGGTCGTCGCCGTCGGCAGCTCCTCGCGCGAGCGCAAGCTCGGCTTCAGGCCGGAGGCCGTGACCTGGCCTGCGATCGAAGAGCCGCGATCCGGATGCCGCGGCACGATCACGGTGAGAAGCTGCGGGAAGAAGCCGACCAGGCTGCGATGCGCCGCGATCAGCATCTCGTCCTCGCCCGGATGGGTCGAGGCCGCGACGATGATCGGACGCCCACGCGTCATGGCCATCAGCCGTTCGAGCTTGGCGGGATCGGCCGGCGGCGCCGGCACGTCGAGCTTGAGATTCCCCGTCGTGACGACGTCGCGGCCGCCGAGCGCGGCAAAGCGCTCGGCGTCGGTCTTCGACTGCGCAAGGCAGATGTCGAACCGCGACAGCAGCGCCGAGATGGTGCCGTGCATGCGCCGCCAGCGCGGGAACGAACGCGGCGACATCCGTCCGTTGATCAGCACCATCGGCACCCGGCGCGCCGCGCCGGCGAGGATCAGGTTCGGCCACAGATCGGATTCGATGAACAGCGCCAGCGACGGCTTCCAATGATCCAGGAAGCGCGCGACATAGCGCGGCGAGTCATACGGCACGTATTGATGGATGACGTCGGGCGGAAAGCGTTTGGCGACGACCGCCGCCGAGGTGACCGTGCCCGAGGTGAGCAGGATGCGCAGATTGAGATCGCGCAGGCGTTCGATCAGCGCCGCCGAGGCCAGCACCTCGCCGACGCTGGCGCCGTGAATCCAGACCAGCGGGCCATGCGGCCGCACGTCGCGTGACAGGCCACGCCGCTCGCCGACGCGCGCGGGATCCTCCTTGCCCTGCTTCAGCCGCCGCTTGATCAGCGCAGGCGCGAGCGGCACCAGGCCGGCGGCCAGGCGCCGGTACATCCGCAGCGTGATCGGCAGCGCAATGGGCAGCGACTTAGGCATCTTCCGGTCCCGGACGGCCGAGCTGCGCATAGGCGCGCCGGGTCGCCTCGTTCAAGGTGTCTTCCAGCTCCTGCCGCAACATCTCCATCATGGCGGCGTCGGCATCTGCGGGAACGTGGATTTCCTTGATGCCGACCAATGCGCCCCGCCCGAATGGCAAATTGATGGTGGTGCGGTCCCAGTTCTTGAGCCGGACGAAGCGGCTGGTCGCCATCGCGAAAGGCATGATCGGCCGTCCCGATTCCCGTGCCAGCATGATAATGCCGAGCCCCGCCACGCGCGAGCGCTTGGGGACGTCGGCGGTCAGCGCGACATTACAACCGGCTTGGAGCGTCCGCACCATTTCCTTGAAGGCGCCGACGCCACCTTTACGGTGAAACGCGCCGCCATGGTCGCCGGAACCGCGGATCGTGCCGATCCCGAGCCGCTCGGCGGCGATCGCATTGAACTCGCCGTCGCGGTGCCGGGAGATCAGCACCTTGGCCCGATAGGAGGCCTTGTTCTGGTTCTTGATGAAGGGCGTCAGGAAATGCTGGCCGTGCCAGAACGCGAAGATCGCAGGGAGCTGCGGCTCGACGCGCTCATAGATGTCGGGCGGATCGATCGAGAAGGTGTTGGTCCGCCAGACCAGACGCAGATATTCGGCCGCCAGGATCCCGACGGCACGCTGAAACCAGCTGCTTCGCAGCGTATTGCGAAGCAGTTTTTTCAACGCGCCGGTTCTTGATTCGGATCGAGCAGCCGATGCAGGTGGACGATGAAGTAGCGCATCTGCGCGTTGTCGACCGTGCTCTGCGCCTTGGCCCGCCAGGCGGCGTGGGCGCTGGCATAGTTCGGATAGAGGCCGACGATGTCGACCTCGTCCAGGTTCTTGAAGGTGTTGTGCTCGAGATCGACGAGCTCGCCGCCGATGACGAGATGGAGCAGTTGTTGCGGGGCATTATCTGGCATGAGTTCTGTTCCTAACGGGCTGCCCGGCAAAGCAGTGTTCGAGAAGCACGACGAAAGCGCCTTAGGCTAACGGACGGTTGCGAAAATGCGCGACAATGCCCGCATGACGATCGCGTCCCGCTGCCACCAGCACTCCGTGCGCCACTTCCCGGCGGTTATAGAGGATGGGTTCTCCGGAGAGGTCGCTCATCCTACCATCCGCTTCCTGCACGATCAAATCGGCCGCCGCAAGGTCCCAATCATGGCTGTTGCCGCCCGCAAAAGCCGCATCCAACGCGCCATGGGCGACCCGGCACAGCCGCAGCGCCAGCGAGCCGATCCGCCGATGCAGCTTGATCTCGCCGAGGGACGGCTTCAGCCGCTCGACCAGCGGCTTCGGGCCGGCGACGCGGGCGAAGTCGAGCTCGGATCCGCGCGTCGCGCGCACCGGCTTGTCGTTGAGCGTCGTGCCCTGGCCGCGCGTTGCGAAGAAGAATTCGTCGGTGGCCGGGGCGAACACGGCGGCAAGCACCGGCGAAGCGTCCGCCACCAGCGCCACGCTGACGCACCATTCGTCATGGCCGCCGAGATAATTGCGGGTGCCGTCGATGGGATCGACGATCCAGGTCAGCCGCCGCGACAGCCGCGCCGCATCGTCGGCGCTCTCCTCGGACAGCCAGCCATAATCGGGCGTCGCAGCGCGCAGGCGCGCTTCGAGCAAATCGTTGACCGCGATGTCGGCCTCCGAGACCGGCGAGGACGCGCCCTTGGTCCACTTCCGCAGCTCGGTGCGGAACATCGACTGCGCCAGCGCGCCCGCCTCCCGCACCGTATGCTTCAGCAGCGCCGCGTCGCGGGTCAGGATCGTGTCGTCGAGAGCAGCTGCCATCGGGTTCAATCGCGCGGCACGGCGAGAACACCTCTCCCCATCGGGGAGAGGTCGATTTGCTCCTCGCGATGCGAAGCATCGTCGAGTGCAAATCGGGTGAGGGGGCTCAGGTCCCACGAGAGAGCGGTCCCCTCACCCGCGCCTCCGGCGCGACCTCTCCCTACGGGAGAGGTGAGCCAAGCAGCAACAGCTCGATCAGCGTCCGCCAAGCGTCAAACCCTCGATGCGCACCGTCGGCGCATTGACGCCGTAGCGGAATTCGAGATTGTTCGCCGGCTGCATCGACTTGAAGATCTCGAACAGGTGCCCGGCGATCGTCACTTCGCTGACGGGATAGGTGACCTCGCCGTTCTCGATCCAGAAGCCGGAGGCGCCGCGGCTGTAATCGCCGGTGACGCCGTTGACGCCGGAGCCGATCAGATCGGTGACGTAGAAGCCCTGCTTGATGTCGGCGATCAGCTCGGCCGGCGTTGGCGTGCCGGGCTCGAGATGCAGATTGTACGGCCCGGGCGAGGGCGAGGAGGACACGCCGCGATGGGCGTGGCCGGTGGTGGTGAGGCCGAGCTCGCGCGCGGTGGCGCAATCGAGCAGCCAGGTCGTCAGCACGCCGTCGTCGACCAGCGCGGTCCGCTTCACCGCGACGCCTTCGGCGTCGAAGGTCTGCGAGCGCAGGCCGCGCTTGCGCAAGGGATCGTCGATGATGCGGATGTTTTTCGCGAACAGCTGCTGGCCGAGCTTGTCCTTCAGGAAGCTGGTCTTGCGCGCGATCGAGGCGCCGTTGATGGCGCCGACGAGATGGCCGACAAGCGAGCCGGCGACGCGCGGATCGAACACCACCGGCACCTTGCAGGTCTCGACCTTGCGCGGATTGTAGCGCGCCACGGTGCGCTCGCCGGCGGAACGGCCGACGACCTCCGGCGGCAGCAGATCGGCGCCATGCGGCGCCGAGGTGAAGTCGTAGTCGCGCTCCATGCTCGTGCCATCGCCCGAGATCGCGGTGGCGGAGATCCCCTGGCTGGAGCGCAGGTAGGAGCCGTGGAAGCCGGTCGAGGTGACGAGCACCATGCCGCCGATGCCCGCGGAGGCCGAGGCGCCGCCGGACTTGGTCACGCCCTTGACGCCGAGTGCCGCAGCTTCGGCCGCGAGCGCGCGGCGCTCGAGCTCGGCGGTCGTGGGCACGGCGGGATCGAGCAGGTCGAGATCGGGGAAGTCGCGCGCGAGCAGCGCAGGATCGGCGAGGCCGACAAATTTGTCGTCGGGTGCGACGCGCGCCATCGCGACCGCGCGCTCGGCGAGCTTGGTGACGGCATCACCGCTGACATCGTTGGTCGAGACCACCGCCTGGCGCCGGCCGACCAGCACGCGCAGGCCGACATCGTCGCCCTCCGACCGCTCGGATTCCTCCACGCGGCCGTCGCGGACCTCGACGCCTTGCGAGACGCCGCGCACCGCGACCGCATCGGCCGCATCGGCGCCGGCGCGCCTGGCTGCCTCGACCAGCCGCTGCGCGAGATCGGAGAGTGCGGACTGATCGAACAGGTCGCGATTGGCGGTAGTCGAAAGCGTCGAGCTTGGTGAAGAGTTCACGAACGAAATCCTGTTGGGGCGGGGTTCGGGACCGGAACCCACAGATGTGCCCTGATAGCGCGGACTTCAAGCATTTTCAGCCCGCCAAAAGCTCAGATTCGCGACGTCGGCGCAACGTCTCGTCAATCATGCGCGCCAAGGTCTTGTCAATCATGAGGTGCAGTGACGGTGGGTTAACCAGCCTTTTTAAGCGGTTTCGGACCGCCGCGCGCTAAGGTCCTCGCATCGACCGGGAACATAATCCCGGCGGGGAGAACGAAGCCGTGAGGCGTCAAACAGCAACATGCGGGGCTAACCCCGCCGGGTCGAGCCGCTCCCTGCGGCTCGACCCTCTTTCCCTTCCGGTCCGCTTCGATGCGCATGACCCGCGCGCCGACGGACATGTCAGGCAGATCGAGCTTCATCGCGAGCGCGTCGTGCTGCGCCGTGCCGTGCGCGGCATGCAGATGGCGATCAACGTGCGCGTCGCCGACTTCACCGGCGTTGCCTTGCGCGGCAACGACGAGGCGCAGACGCTCGTTCTCGTGCACCGCGATCCCTCGCTGTCCATCCCGCTGCTGATCAGCACTGACGCGGACGAGATCGCGCAGGCCTGGACGATCTGGAGCGAGATCTTCGCGCTGCCGCAGCTCGACGAGGGCGCCCGCAAGCCCGCACCGCGCCGCCGCCGCGCCAACGCAATCCGCGCCCGCCGTCCGAAATTCTTGATGCGCCGGCGCACCGCAATGGCGCGCGAGCTGCCGATTCACCGCGACGAACGCGAGATCATCGCGAGGAATTAATGGTACCGTAGGGTGGGCAAAGCGAAGCGTGCCCACCTCTTTAGAAGCTGAGAAGGAACGTGGGCACGGCGCAAGCGCCTTTGCCCACCCTACGAGAGCTGCGCTCGCAGCATCGCATCCACCAGCAATCCCGCGAACAGCAGCAGGCCCGCATGCTTGTTCGACTTGAACAGGCGAAGGCACAGCCCGGGATCGTCGATCTTCAGCCGCACGATCTGCAGGGCCAGATGGGCTGCGAAGGCGGCAAGCCCGAGCCAGGCCGGCCAGCGCGCTTCGCCAGATGCCAGCGCGACGCCGATCAACATCACCGCGAGCCCGTAGAACAGCACCAGCGCCTGGCGCGTATGCGCACCGAACAGGCGCGCAGTCGACTTGATGCCGATCAGCGCATCGTCCTCGGCGTCCTGATGCGCATAGATCGTGTCATAGCCGATCACCCAGGAAACCGCGCCGGCATAGAGCACGAGCGCGGTGACGTCGATGCGGCCGAAGGTGACGGCAAAGCCCATCAAGGCGCCCCAGGAGAAGGCGAGCCCGAGCACGATCTGCGGCCACCAGGTGATGCGCTTCATGAAGGGATAGATCGCAACGATCAGGAGCGAGGCGATGCCCGTTGCAATCGCGAAGCGGTTGAACTGCAGCAGCACCACGAGACCGACCAGCGCCTGCGCGACCATGAAGACCAGCGCCTGCCTGGTGGTCACCTGCCCCGACGGCAGCGGCCGCGAGCGCGTACGCTCGACCTTGTCGTCGAGGTCGCGGTCGGTGATGTCGTTCCAGGTGCAGCCGGCCCCGCGCATCACGAAGGCGCCGATGAAGAACAGCACGATGGTGAGCGGCAGACGACGCACGTCATGCGCCATGCCGGCGGCCAGCGCCGCCGACCACCAGCATGGCATCAAGAGAAGCCAGGAGCCGATCGGGCGATCGAAGCGGGACAGGCGCAGGTAAGGCCGCGCCCAATGCGGCGCGAGCGTATCGACCCAGTTGCCGGTGGAATCGGCAACGCGGGCGGATGTATCGCTCATCGGGTCAGGACGTTGCCGTTGAGCGTATCGAAGGTGCTGCCGCCCTTCTTGCCGGCATTGGCCTCGGGCGCCGAGCCCGAGCCCAGCACCTCGCTCAGCGACGGACCGGCCGGACCGCGCGGCTGATTCTGCATCTGCTGCGCGACGTTGCAGACCTTGGTCTGCATGGCCTCGGTGTTCTTGTGGCCGTCCTTCATTTGCGCGCCGATCTGCGGCGGGATTCCGCACTTCGAGGCATTGGCCTCGATGTACTTGATCATCTTCAACTCGGCCTGGCTGAAGTTGCGGATCAGCTTGCAGGCCTCGTCCGGCTGCGCATGACGGTCGCTCGCGGCCTTGATCAACTTGCCGCGCTTCTCGGCCTCTTCGCGCAGGGGCATGAACGCCTTCATGCAGTCCTCACCGGGACCGGCCTGCGTCGGCGGAGCCGCGCTGAAGGCGCCGGCGCCGCCGCCGATCGGGGCAGCGCCGTGGACGGGAAAGGACGATTGCGGCGCGCTCCCCATCGACGCGGTGGGCGCCGAGCCGTTCACGGGTGGAAACGGCGAGCTGTTCGAAGCCTGGTTGGGCAGTGGCGCCGGGAAGGCGCTTTGCGCACAAGCGCCGGCGGCACTCATGGCGACCATGGCGGCAGCGAGCGGAACCATCAAATGACGGATCATCAAGACAGTCTCTCCGGCAGGAGCTTACGGGGGTCAGGGCTTCCCAATTGAATCGTGACCAGCGTGTTCGCGTTTTTACGATTCCCGCCGGCGCTTAACAACCCGTGGAATTGGGCGAGAGCGCGGCGCTGGGACGCACCAGTTTGGCAATATTTACCCCGGAATGGCGCCTTTCGGTTAAGAACAGCCGGTAACCGGACCCCCAAAGCGATGCCTTCCCACGATTTTCGCGCCCCGCGCCTGTTCGTCGATGCCCCCCTGGCCCAGGACGCCAGGGTGCCGCTCGACCGCGACCAGAGCAACTATCTCGGCAATGTGCTGCGGCTCGGCGCCGGAGCCGAGGTCCTCGCCTTCAACGGCCGGGATGGCGAGTGGCAGGCCGCCATCGAGGGCCGCAAGCGGCCGGACAGCCTCGTGATCCTCCAACAGACCCGGCCCCAGGACCGGCTCGCCGACCTCACCTACGTCTTCGCCCCGCTCAAGCATGCCCGGCTGGATTACATGGTGCAGAAGGCCATTGAGATGGGCGCCGCTGCCCTGCAGCCGGTCCTGACCCGGTTCACCCAGGCCTCACGGGTCAATACCGAGCGGATGCGCGCCAATGTGGTCGCGGCGGCCGAGCAATGCGGCATTCTCAGCATCGCCAGCGTGGCCGAACCGGTGCCGCTGGAGCGCTTCTTGAGCCAACGTCCCGCCGATCGCCTGCTGATCTTCTGCGACGAGGCAGCGGAGGTCCAAGATCCGCTACAGAGCCTGCAAGGCGCGCGCGAGGCCAGGCACGGGATCGACCTGCTGATCGGCCCGGAGGGCGGTTTTGCCGAGGAAGAGCGGGCGCTGCTGCTCCAGCCCAAGATCCTGCGGCTGGCGCTCGGCCCCCGCATCATGCGGGCGGACACCGCCGCCGTCGCCGCCCTGGCGCTGGTGCAGGCGGTGCTGGGCGATTGGGGCGGCAAGAGCACCTGATCCTGCGCATTGCCCACCCGTTAAGCGATTGATCCTTTGGAGGTCGAAACCGCTGTCGGGCCATGCTAAGGCCTGCGCCAAATTCGCCTCCCCTTGCCCTGCCCGGTTCCGCCGGGACGATGGACTCCTGAGATGACCGCGACTGCCACCTCAAATGCTGCCGGCTCCGCCGCCTGGGCGGATACGCTGCTCTTGTCGTTCGCGCAGGCCGGCTATGTCAGGGCCGAGCCCGCCATCCTGCAGCCGGCCGAGCCGTTCCTGGACCTCTCCGGCGAGGACATCCGCAAGAGCCTGTACCTGACCACCGACCTCTCCGGCGAGGAGCTCTGCCTGCGCCCGGACCTGACCATTCCCGTCGCGCGCGACTATCTCGCCTCAGGCCGGGCCGGCCAGCCGGCGGGGTTCAGCTATCTCGGTCCGGTGTTCCGCTACCGCAGCGGCCAGACCAGCGAATTCCTCCAGGCCGGCATCGAATCATTCGCCCGTCAGGACCGCGCCGCGGCCGATGCCGAGATGCTGGCGCTGGCGCTGGAGGCGACGGCCGCCTTCGGCGTCCGCGATGTCGAGATCCGCACCGGCGATGTTGCCTTGTTCAATGCGCTGCTCGACGCGCTCAACCTCTATCCGGTCTGGCGCCGCCGCCTGGTCAAGGATTTCAACCGCAAGATCAGCCTGGAGCAGGATCTGGAGCGGCTGGCGGCCGCGACCACCGCGACGCGCAGCGAATATGAGGGCGTGCTGGCGGCCCTTGCCGGCTCCGACCGCAAGGCGGCGCTCGCCTTCGTCACCGATCTGATGTCGATCGCCGGCACCACCAATGTCGGCGGCCGCACCACGGCCGAGATCGCCGATCGCTTCCTCGAGCAATCGACACTGAAGGGCGGCGCGTTGCCGCGCGAGGCGATCGCCGTGCTCAAGCGCTTCCTGTCGATTGCGGGCAATCCCGACGATGCCATCGCCGAGCTGCGCGCCCTCACGACGGAGGCGAAGCTCGATCTCGCTTCCGCGATCGATCAGTTCGAGAGCCGGGTCGGCTTCATGGCCGCGCGCGGCATCGATGTGAAGCAGACCCGCTTCTCGACCGCGTTCGGACGCGGGCTCGACTATTACACCGGCTTCGAATTCGAGCTGCACCACAGGGGCAACGGCGCCGAGCCGCTGGTCGCCGGCGGCCGCTACGACGGGCTGATGACCCAGCTCGGCTCGACCGAGCCGATCCCCGCGGTCGGCTTCTCGGTCTGGGTGGACGCGCTGAACCGGATCGGCCGCAAGGTGGGAGCTTAAGTCATGAGCGCGCCATTCGTTCTGGCCGTTCCCTCCAAGGGCCGCCTGCAGGAAAACACCGAGGCCTTCTTCGCCCGTGCCGGCCTCAAGCTGTCGAAAGCCGGCGGCGCCCGCGACTATCGCGGCACCATCGCAGGGCTCGACAATGTCGAGGTCGCCTATCTCTCGGCGAGCGAGATCGCCTCGCAATTGTCCCGCGGTTTGGCCCATCTCGGCGTCACCGGCGAAGATCTCGTGCGCGAGAACATCGCCGATGCCGACAAGCGCGTATCGCTGATCGAGGGGCTCGGCTTCGGCTATGCCGACGTCGTCGTCGCGGTGCCGCAGGCCTGGATCGACGTCCGCACCATGGCCGACCTCGACGACGTCACCACCGGCTTCCGCGAGCAGCATCACATGCGGATGCGGGTCGCGACCAAGTTCGTCAACCTCACCCGCGGCTTCTTCCAGGCTCACGGCATCACCGATTACCGCATCGTCGAAAGCGCGGGCGCCACCGAGGGCGCGCCGGCGGCCGGCAGCGCCGAGCTGATCGTCGACATCACCACGACCGGTGCGACGCTCGCCGCCAACGGCCTGCGGGTGCTCGACGACGGCGTGATCCTGCGCAGCCAGGCCAATCTGGTGGCCGCCAAGGAGGCCGACTGGTCGCCGCAGGCGCGCGAGACGGCGCGCGTCATCCTCGACCACATCGCCGCAAGGGCAAGGGCCAACAAATACCGCGAGGTCCGCACCCGCTTCCGGCAGTGCGATGCCGCCCTGCTCGGCGAAGCCCACAGCCGGTTCGGCGTGGAAGCGCCGTTCGGCGGCCCGACCTCGTCAGGCATGCTGACGCTGCACTGCCCACCGGGGCAGCTCTACGCGCTGGCGAGCTTCCTGCGCGAGCATGGCGCCGAGACCGTCTCGGTCGTCTCGCTCGACTACGTGTTCGACCGGGAGAACCCGCTGTTCGCCAAGCTCGAAGCTTTCTTGCGGCGGTGAGCCCGACGTTTTGAGCAGCTCCGTTCAGCGTAGCGACAGCAAACGGCTGCTACCATATGCTGTTGAGAAGACCTAAACGCCTCTGGAACCTTGATCGATGACGCTGGGCTCTGACGTTTCCGGCATGACGACCACCGCAGCCAACGCCGCAGCGAAGGGGCTGTCGATCGTCATCCCCGTCTACAACGAGGCGGCGGGCCTCGCCTCCCTGCACCAGCGCATCTGCGAGCTCGCCAGGACCCTGCGGCAGCGCTATCGCCTGTCTTGCGAGGTCGTCTATGTCGACGACGGCAGCAAGGATGCGACGCTGTCGATCGCGCGGTCGTTGCCGGCCGACGCAATCGACGTTCAGGTGGTGTCGCTGTCGCGCAATTTCGGCAAGGAGGCCGCGCTGATGGCGGGCCTGGACCATGCCCGCCTCGGCGCCGTCATGTTCATGGACGGCGACGGCCAGCATCCGCCGGCGCTCGTCGAACAGCTGGTGCGGCACTGGATCGATGACGGCTATGACGTCGTCTACACCGCGAAAGCGCATCGCGACAACGAGCCATTCCTGCGCCGGGTCGCGGTGCACGGCTTTTACGCGCTGATCAATTGGGGCGCCCGCCAGAAGATTCCGGAGGACGCCGGGGATTTCCGCCTGCTGTCGCCGCGCGCGGTCGCTGCGCTGAGGCAGCTGCCGGAACGCAACCGGTTCTTCAAGGGCCTCGCCAGCTGGATCGGTTTCCGCCAGATCCGCGTCGACTACGAGCCCTCAGCGCGTGCCCATGGCGTCACCACCTTCAACGCCGCGAGCCTGCTCGGCCTCTCGATCGAGGGTCTGACGTCGTTCTCGGTGGCTCCGTTGCGCTTCGCCAGCCTGTTCGGCGTCATTCTCGCCGGCGGTGCATTCCTGTTCGGCCTTTCGATTCTCTGGGAGGTGTTCACGACCGGCAAGCAGGTCCCGGGCTATCCCTCGCTCGTGGTCGGCCTGATGACGATCGGCGGCGTGCAGCTCATCATGATCGGCATCGTCGGCGAATATATCGGCAAGATCCTCTCCGAGCTGAAGGCCCGTCCGATCTACTTCGTCGCCGAGCACAGCGAGAAGCATTTCGAGACCGGCAAGGCCGACGAGGCCGCGAGCAGGACGGCGGCCGAATGAGCGTGGCCGCGAGGGTGCGGCGGATCTGGCTCTGCGCCGACGATTACGGCATCAGCCCGGGGGTCAACCGCGCCATCCGCGACCTGATCGAACGCGGCCGCCTCAACGCCACCTCGGTGATGATGGTGGGGCCCGCGATCGCGCGCAGCGACGTCGAGGCGCTTCAGGCTTCGGCAACGAAAAGCCCGCGTTGCGCGATCGGACTACATGTGACGCTGTCGGCGCCGTTCCGGCCGCTCACCATGCATTTCCGCCCCTTGGACGGCGACATGTTCTTCGCCTTTCCCAAGCTGCTGCGCGCCGGATTGATGCGGCGGCTCGACCGTGAATTCATCCGCAACGAGGTGAAGGCACAGCTGGCCGCCTTCACGGACGCGTTCGGACGCGCCCCCGACTTCGTCGACGGTCACCAGCATGTGCAGCTCTTCCCGCAGGTGCGCGACGGCTTCGTCGATGCGGTGGTCGAGGCTGCGCCAAAGGCCTGGGTGCGTCAGGGCGGCCGCAACCTGCCGCTTCGGCAGCGGCTGGCCTCACCGAAGGCGCTGGTGCTCGATGGTCTCAGCGCGCAATTCCGCCGCCGCGCCGGCCATGCCGGCCTCAGCTTCAACCCCGGTTTCGCCGGCGCCTATGATTTCACGCGCGCCGCCGATTTCGGCGCGCTGATGCGGCAATTCCTGGACGGCCTCCCCGACGGCGGCCTCGTGATGTGCCATCCCGGCTTCGTCGACGATGTCCTCACCGGCCTCGATCCCATGACCGACGTCCGCGAGCGCGAGCACGCCTATCTCGCGGGCGATGCCTTCGCGCGCCTGCTGGCGGATAGCAACGTGACACTGGGATGAACGGCGAAAAGCGCGCCAGAGGCAGCTTGTCGCATACCGAAATTTAATCCGGCCGGCACTGTTGGGGCCATAATGGAACCCTACATCTCCTCCGCGCTTGGTTTTGCGCGAAGGAGACAGATCATGACGCCGCAGGAACGCCAGCTCGTCGACGACCTTTTCGACCGGCTTTCAAAGCTGGAAAACGCACCGCGCGATCCCGATGCGATCGCCGCGATCTCCGACGGCCTGCGCAAGGCGCCCGGCGCCATCTACGCGCTGGTGCAGACCACGCTGGTCCAGGACGAAGCGTTGAAGCGCGCCAATGCCCGCATCCAGGAGCTGGAAGCGGCCCATGCGCCCGAGCAGGCGCAGTCCGGCGGCTTCCTCGACACCATGCGCGACACCCTGTTCGGATCGAGCCCATCACGCGGCTCGGTTCCGAACGTGCCGCCGCGTGAGCAGCGGCCGGTCTGGAACAGCGGCCCGGCGATGCAGCAGAGCCAGCCGGGCTACGGCGCGCCGCCTTACGGGCAGGCCTATGGCCAGGGTCCGGGTCAGGGCTATGGCGCTCCGCCGGTTGGCGGTGGCGGCGGCTCGTTCCTCGGCACGGCGGCGGCAGCCGCGGCGGGCGTCGTCGGCGGCTCCCTGCTGCTCTCGAGCATCCGCGGCATGATGGGCGGATCGCACCAGCAGGCTTTTGGCGACACCAACGCGCTCGGCGACCGCAGCCCCTGGAGCGGCGGCGGCGACCAGTCCAGCGGCTCGCTCGCGCACGATGCCGGCGTCGACGACATCGGCTCGAACCGGGAGTCCCGCCACGGCTTCTTCGACCAAGCGTCGAACGACCGCGACAACAATGACCAGAACTACGGCGACGATCGCGACGACAGCTTCGACACGGCCGACAACAGCGACTTCGGCGGCGACGACGACGGCGGCAGCGATTCCGCGTAGGCCATTCGACCGACAGATGTGAAGCGGCCGCCTCCGGGCGGCCGATTTCTTTTCAAGCAGGGCTCAACGCGCGCTGCTCTGCACCACAGGCCAAGAGGCCATTGATATAATATGACTAGTGCATGCGTTGTCGGACGGCACCTTGCAGAACGTCACGACGCGCGCGTGACTTCACCATACAGAGCGAAATCGTCTACCGACACACGCTGCCGTAGACTCCCGGATTTCCAAATTTGGACATGGGTGTTCAACTGGAAGAACACGTTGCTTATGCCACACGCCGTGGCTGCCTCTCTTGGCTACAGTCGGGAGTTTCAAGAATGAGCCCACTTCAACAGCGCATCGCGAACCTGAGCGACGCCACAACCCATCTCATCACCGAATTGTACGAGTTGGAGGGGCTGCACGAGCGCCTCAGGAAGGCCGAGCTGTCGGTGCGGCGGTTGAAGCGCTTTGCTCGCGCACCGCATTCGGCTACATCAACTCGCCGTCGCCGCTCCGCTGTTGCTCGGCCTGGGTCGAGGCAACGTCAGTAGACGTGACCATTCAGGCAGGCGTTCGGCGACAGCAGCGCCCCCTTCGATGCCCCGCAGGTCGAGCCGACGCGGCACGCGGATCCGATCGCTCCATCGATCGCATGACCCTTCACATCACGACGACCTTGGTGCCGACATTGACGCGGCCGTAGAGGTCGATGACGTCCTCGTTGCGCATGCGGATGCAGCCGGAGGAGACGTTGGTGCCGATGGTCCAGGGCTCGTTGGAGCCGTGGATGCGATAGAGCGTCGATCCCAGATACATCGCACGGGCACCGAGCGGATTTTCCGGGCCGCCTTCCATGTGCCTGGGCAAATCGGGCCGGCGCGCGAGCATTTCCGCCGGCGGCGTCCAGTCCGGCCATTCGCGCTTGGCGGTGATCGATTTCACGCCGGACCAGGTGAAGCCGGGACGGCCGACGCCGATGCCGTAGCGCAGTGCCCGGCCGTTGCCCTCGACGAGATAGAGGAACTTGTTGGGCGTATCGACCACGATCGTGCCGGCACTTTCCTTGCCGCTATAGTCAACGAGTTGTTTCTCGAATCTCGGATCGAACGGGCGCTGCCGCGGATCGACCGACTCCTGCTGGAGAGACGCGCCCTGCTGATAGCCGCCCTGCATCTGCGGCTCGCCCATCGGCGGCAGGCGCCGCGGATCGTAATAGCCCGGCTGCTGCTGATACACCGGCTGCTCCGGCGCGTAGGCCGGGCCGCGGCCGGGGCCGTCGCCGAACAGGAATTCGATGAAGCCGCCGCCCATGTTGGAATTGGACGCGACGCGCACCGGCGCCGGCGGCACGCGCGGCTGGTAGAGCACCGCAGGCGGATCGTTCGGCACGCTGTTGTCGAAGGCGCTGGCCTCGTTCGCGCCGGCCATGAAGGTGCAAGCGCTGCCGAGCAGCGCGACAGACATTTTCTTGAACATCGACGTACTCTGTACTGTTTCGTCTAGATCACATGCGTCGTGGAGAGCCGGTGGCTGATCCGCGCCCTTCGACGTGGTCAATAAAAAGCAAAAGCCGTTTTGTTTGGTAAACGGAAAGCGCGTTTCGATTCACCACGTCGCGAGCGCGCCTGCAATTTGGCGATCAGCGTTTATTTTCGATGAACGCAGCGCGGCCATGGTTAATCGCTTCTTTGCACCGCGTCGCGCGACGCCGCACAACAGTTCCGGTTGTGAACTTCGTGTTAAATCGCTTCTGCCTACAAAGACGCGTGAGTGAGGTGGGGGGAGTATCCTGATGGCTGTTCACCGCAAGCGTTTTCGCGTCGAGGATATCGCCGGTGGCGAGATGCCGATTTTGGACGTAACCGAAGAGGCAATCCCGATGCATAGCGAGATCATGGCCGAGCTGCGCGCGATCCGCGCCCAGATGGCGAAAGGCATCGTCGCGGCCCCGCTGTCCGGCAGCGCCGCCATGGCGGCGATCGACGCCTCCACGGCCCACGAGCTGTCCGAAGCGCGCACCATGCTCGAGACCTACCGGGCGCAGATCGAGCAGTGCGAGAAGCTGAAGGTGGAGCTCGACCTCATCCACGACGCCATCGACCGCACCAAGCGCGAGATCGCGACGCTGCACGGCAAGAGCTTCGACGGCGGCGAGATGGCCAAGGTCAATGGCGAGCTCGGCGCGGTGGTCGGCGGCACCGAGCAGGCGACCCAGCAGATCCTCGAAGCCGCGGAATCGATCGACCAGGCCGCCAGCGCGATGTCCAAGGTGGACTCGGTCGATCAGCAGAAGCGCCTTGCCGACGACATCCAGGAACGCGTCATCTCGATCTTCGAAGCCTGCAACTTCCAGGACCTGACCGGCCAGCGCATCAGCAAGGTCATGACCACGATGAAGTTCATCGAGCAGCACATCAATGCGATGATGGAGATCTGGGGCGGCGTCGACGCGATCAAGTCCCATGTGCCGGCGCCGGTCGACAGCCGCAGCGAGGACGAGAAGCTCCTCAACGGCCCCAAGCTCGCCGGCGACGTCGGCCACGCCTCGCAGGACGACATCGACGCGCTGTTCGACTGAACGGGGGCGATATGGAAATAGCAAAGCGCCGGCCTTGGGGCCGGCGTTCTTTGTTTTTTCGTCATTGCGAGGAACGAAGCGACGAAGCAATCCAGGCTGTCTCCGAGGAGGCAGTCTGGATTGCTTCGATTCCGCTCGCAATGACGAGACGTTAGGCCAAAGGCTGCCTCACGCCCTCGGCGCGCAGCGGACGTAGACCATGTTGCCGTAGCGGGTGGCGGCGTCCTTGTCGATGAAGCGGGTGATCATGACGCGACCGTCGAAGGAGACGATCTCGCGATCCTGCTCGCCGGGGGTCGGGCCGGCCGGTCCGATGTAGTTCTTGCCGCTCGGCGAGCCCTTCAGCCGCAGCTCCTGCGGCGTCGCCTGGTCGGCGAGATGCATGATCACGCCGCCGGAGGAGCCGGCGGTGATCACATAGGGATTCTTGCATTGCTCGCGCGCCATCTTCTCGGTACGGGCGCGGTCGGCCGGGTTCTGGAACGAGGCGAGGCCCCAGCGGCCGACGATCTCGTCGCCGCGGATGGTGGCCGGCATTTCGGGAGCAACCCCCGTGTCAGCTTCCGGGGGCGGCGAGGACGACGTGAGGGACGGCAGGCTGAAGCCGCCGCCGCAGGCGCCCAGCAGCAGCGCCAGACAAGAGGCGGCCGCCAGATTGGCAACCGTGCGCGCGTGAGCCGAACTGATCATGGCATTCCCCCGAACAAGACCATGGCCGCACCCCTCGAGCAGCCAAGCGCAAAATCGCTGCCGGAGCAATGACGTCGTTCTCTAAGCCGGCGCCCCGAGCGAGTTTCCAATGCCACCATCCTATATCCGCCTCAACAACCGCTTAACCACCTTTGCTTGACAGGATCGCGGCCAAGCCATATTTCCGGACCCACTATTAGCACTCGGAAAGCCCGATTGCTAAGCGCGCCGTTCGATCCTCGACGAGAGGGTGGACGGAAGCGCCGCCCCACCGACCCCACTACTTCCGAAGCGAGCCTCCAAAGGGAAACGTCATGGCTAAATCCAAATTTCGTCCGCTGCATGACCGTGTCGTGGTCAAACGTATCGACGCCGAGGAAAAGACCAAGGGCGGCATCATCATTCCGGACACCGCCAAGGAAAAGCCGTCCCAGGGCGAGGTCGTCGCCGTCGGTCCCGGCGGCCGCGACGAGACCGGCAAGCTGATCCCGATCGACCTCAAGGTCGGCGACCGCGTGCTGTTCGGCAAGTGGTCGGGCACCGAGGTCAAGATCGACAACGAAGAGCTCCTGATCATGAAGGAGTCGGACATCATGGGCGTGCTGGCCTAAGGCCATCCGCCTGAACGGCCGCTGAATGTCATGCCCGGATCCAGGCGATCCGGGCATCCATCGTTCCGCCGCGACTAGACAAGACACATCACGTAACACGAGGGATTGCAGACCATGGCTGCCAAAGACGTCAAGTTTTCCGGAGACGCGCGCGATCGCATGCTGCGCGGCGTCGACGTTCTCGCCAACGCCGTCAAGGTGACGCTCGGCCCGAAGGGCCGCAACGTCGTCATCGAGAAGAGCTTCGGCGCCCCCCGCATCACCAAGGACGGCGTCACCGTCGCCAAGGAGATCGAGCTCGAGGACAAGTTCGAGAACATGGGCGCCCAGATGGTGCGTGAGGTCGCCTCCAAGACCAACGACCTCGCCGGCGACGGCACCACCACCGCGACCGTGCTGGCCCAGGCGATCGTGCGCGAAGGCGCCAAGGCCGTCGCCGCCGGCATGAACCCGATGGACCTCAAGCGGGGCATCGACATTGCGGTGGCCGCCGTCATCAAGGACATCGAGAAGCGCGCCAAGCCGGTCGCCGCCTCCTCCGAGGTCGCCCAGGTCGGCACCATCTCCGCCAACGGCGATGCCGCCATCGGCAAGATGATCGCCCAGGCGATGCAGAAGGTCGGCAACGAGGGCGTCATCACCGTCGAGGAGAACAAGTCGCTCGAGACCGAGGTTGATATCGTCGAGGGCATGAAGTTCGACCGCGGCTATCTCAGCCCCTACTTCGTCACCAACGCCGAGAAGATGACCGCCGAGCTCGAGGACGCCTACATCCTCCTGCACGAGAAGAAGCTCTCGGGCCTGCAGGCCATGCTGCCGGTGCTGGAAGCCGTCGTGCAGTCGGGCAAGCCGCTCGTCATCATCGCCGAGGACGTCGAGGGCGAGGCGCTGGCCACCCTGGTCGTCAACCGCCTTCGCGGCGGCCTCAAGGTCGCGGCCGTCAAGGCGCCGGGCTTCGGTGACCGCCGCAAGGCCATGCTGGAGGACATCGCGATCCTGACCGGCGGCCAGCTGATCTCCGAGGAGCTCGGCATCAAGCTCGAGAACGTCACGGTGAAGATGCTCGGCCGCGCCAAGAAGGTGGTGATCGACAAGGAGAACACCACGATCGTCAACGGCGCCGGCAAGAAGCCCGACATCGAGGCCCGCGTCGGCCAGATCAAGGCCCAGATCGAGGAGACCACCTCGGACTACGACCGCGAGAAGCTGCAGGAGCGCCTCGCCAAGCTCGCCGGCGGCGTCGCGGTGATCCGCGTCGGCGGCGCCACCGAGATCGAGGTCAAGGAGAAGAAGGACCGGGTCGAGGACGCGCTCAACGCCACCCGCGCCGCGGTGCAGGAAGGCATCGTCCCCGGCGGCGGCGTCGCGCTGCTCCGCGCCAAGAAGGCGGTCGGCCGTCTCACCAACGCCAATGACGACGTCCAGGCCGGCATCAACATCGTGCTGAAGGCGCTGGAAGCCCCGATCCGCCAGATCTCCGAGAACGCCGGCGTGGAAGGCTCGATCGTGGTCGGCAGGATCCTGGAGAACAAGTCCGAGACCTTCGGCTTCGACGCCCAGAACGAGGACTATGTCGACATGGTCGAGAAGGGCATCATCGATCCCGCCAAGGTGGTGCGCACCGCGCTGCAGGACGCCTCCTCCGTGGCCGGCCTCTTGGTGACCACCGAAGCCATGGTCGCCGAGCTGCCGAAGAAGGAAGCCCCGCCCGCCATGCCCCCCGGCGGCGGCATGGGCGGCTTCTAAGCCTCCGTTCCGTGACAGAGTTGCGAAGGCCGCCTCCGGGCGGCCTTCTTTTTTTGCCGATCCTGCCTGTTTCGCTTTCCGATTCAACCAGCGGCCAAAACCCACTACGGTGGCGCGCCGATTCGATTGTTTGGGCATGATCCTCTCGGAAAACCGCTTTTTCCGGATCATGCCCGTTGCGCGAGGATGTCATCAATGCGTGCGCTTCTGGTCTGTTCGACGGCCGTTCTGGCGGCCCTGCTCGCCGTTCCGCCGCAGGCGTCCGCCCAGATGAAGCTGTCGCCGAAGGCGACCGCGCCGGGCGGAACCGAGACGCGCTATTTCACCTCGATCGACGGGCTGATGGACGGCAATGCCGACGTGATCCTGAAGGAGACGCGCCAGGGCAAGACGGTGACCGCAGCGGTGCTCGACGTCTGCTACCCCATCGCGAAGAACTCCGACCGCAAGGATCGCTTCGTCGTCAACCTCCAGGTCGCGGGCCAGACGCTGACGGGAACGACGCAAAGCGTCGGCGAGAAGTCGCCGGTCAGCGTCAAGCTGATGCGCAAGCAATCCGGCGATACGTTCGAATTCCGCGGCCAGATCGCGATCGGCCAGGCGGTGACCGAGGTCACCTCGCCGGACAATTCCGATCTCAGCGAAAAGGAATTCCTGGACAGTCAGACCTCAGACGACGGCATCACGCCGCAGCCGAAGGATTTCACCGACGTCTCGCCGGAGGCGATCGCGGTCAAGGTCAAGCTCGACGCGGCGACCGACTTCCTGAAGAGCCTGAAGGGCCAGGAGGTCGAGGTGACGCTGGCGAGCCTCAATGTCGGTTGCGACGCGCTGCGCGCGGGCGAGCAGACCATCACCATGTCGGTCGACCCGGAGCGCGCCGGCGCGCTGCTGGCGAAATTCAAGGCGATGCCCGGCGTCACCGCCGCAGGCTGGACGGCGGGCATGACCGAGATGGACCGCACCATCCGCTTCGCCGCGGCGGACTGGCGCGAGGGCGACAAGATCAACAAGGGCAAGCTGGCAACGGCGGTCGCGAACGTGCTGAGCAGGACGCTCGAGGCAAAGCCGGTCTCGCAGAACTTCAACCCCGCCACCGGCAAGCTCAAGCTGGTGTTCAAGCGGCCGAACCAGGATTTCCCGGCGCTCGAGCTCACCGACACGATCGAGCTCGCAGCGCTGGTCTCGCCCGACAAGCCGGGCACCACCGACAAGCTCATGCTCTGGATCGGCAGCCCGGCGACGACGACGGCCGACGAGGGCAGCGGGGCGAGGCTCAATCTGTCGGACGACGCTTCGGCCGAGGAGGAAGGCGATCTGCCCGACGACAACGGCTCGATCGAGGCGCTCGTCAAGGAGCTGAAGGGTCAGCGCTGGGACGCCGACAAGTCGGTGTGGAAGTAGGCTCTCGTGCCGCGGACGCAGCGCGAAAGCGCTGCGAGCCGGGGCCCAGGGGCTGCAAGCGAAGTCGCGGATGAGAAACTGGGTCCCGGCTCTGCGGCGCATCGCTTACGCGACGCGCCTTATCCGGGACACGAGAGCAACGTTCGAGAGACCTTAGTTCCCCGTCGTCCTGAAGCGCAGCGGCTTCGGGCCGATCAGCGTCAGCACGTCGCCCTGGCGCTTCCAGGTCTCGACGCTGGCGAGGGCGGCCACGAGCTCGTCATCGGCCTGCGCTCTCGCCGCCGGACAGTTGCGGTCCTGGATCTGGCCGGGGACGAAGACCACGGTGTTGCCGGCGACCGAGAACTGGCCCTTGCCGCCCTTGCACCAGAGCTCCAGCACGACCTCGCCATTGTCCCCGATCTCGATGTTGGGAATCCGCTTCGAGCCCGCTTGCGGCAACGCCTCCAGCGTCATCTCGGTGCCGAAGGGAAACCCCTCCTCGGCACGCGCGAGCGTGGACATCGCGAGCATTGCAACCGCCGCACACAGCAAGCGCAGAAGCGAAACCATGAGACCTCTCGACCGACCTGATTTGCGGCATCTTCTATAGGACAGCCGTGCCGTTGAGAAGGTTCGCGGCAGACGCACAAATCCCCGCGGGGGACGAGCCTCGCGGGGATTTGCGGGTGCGGCGCGACAGCTACTTCAGCACCATCGCCGTGAACGGCCAGACATAGGCCTGCAACGTCACGAGCACGCCGACGAGGCACGCCAGCACGATCGAGTGCCAGAACACGAAGCGCAGGATCGTGCCCTCATGGCCGTACCAGTTGGTGGCGGTGGAGGCGACCACGATCGACTGCGCGTCGATCATCTTGCCCATCACGCCGCCGGAGGAGTTCGCCGCCGCCATCAGCACCGGCGACAGGCCGAGCTGCTCGGCGGTGATCTTCTGCAGGTTGCCGAACAGGATATTGGACGACGTATCCGATCCCGTCAGCGCCACGCCGAGCCAGCCGAGCAGCGTGCCGAAGAAGGGATAGAGCACACCGGTCGCGGCGAAGGCGAGGCCGAGCGTTGCGTCGACGCCGGACAGACGCGTCAACGTGCCGATCGCGAGCATGGCCGAGATCGTGATCAGCGAGATCGCGCAGAGCCGGATGGTGCGGCCATATTGGGCGATAAGCCTTCCGGGACCGACGCCCATCAGAACGCCGGAGATGATCGCCGCGATCAGCATGCCCGTGCCGGTGAAGGACAGATAGGTGAAGGCGAACACCGCGCTCTCCTTCGTCGGTCCCGGCGCGACCGGCGGCATCTTGTTGATCATCTGGTGCAGCTCGGGAATGGGATAGTTCCAGACGAAGATCGCGTTTGCCCATGTCTTGAAGGCGCCATTGCCCCAGATCAGCATCACGATGCAGACGATGATCCACGGCAACAGCGCGTCGAACAACTCCTTCTGGGTCAGCGGCGTCTTGTCGAGCGGCCTGCCCGCAGCCATGGTGGCGGCCGATTCATCGCGGCCACGCAGCGCGGGGGACAGCCAAAGCTGCTTCGGTTGCCAAACCTTCAGGAACAGGATCAACGCCCCCATCGAGATCAGCGACGCACCGATGTCGACGATCCAGGGATTGATGTAGTTCGAAATCACGAATTGCGGGATCGCGAACGACAGGCCGGTGACGAGGATCGCCGGCCAGACGTCCTTCATGCCCCTCCAACCGGCGAAGGCCCACACCACCCAGAACGGCACCAGCAGCGAGAAGAACGGCAATTGCCGCCCGACCATGGCGCCGAGAATGTAGGGATCGAGGCCGGTGACCGAGGCGAGGCCCTGGATCGGCGTGCCCAGCGCGCCGTAGGCGACCGGCGCGGTGTTGGCGATCAGCGACAGGCCGGAGGCCGCGAGCGGCGAGAAGCCGAGCCCGATCAGCACCGCGCCCGTGATCGCGACCGGCGTGCCGAAGCCCGAGGCGCCTTCGAAGAACGCGCCGAACGAGAACGCGATCAGCAGCAATTGCAGCCGCCGGTCCTCGGTGACGCCGCCGACCGCGCGCTTGAGCAGCTCGAAGCGCCCGGTGGTCACCGTGACCTGGTAGAGGAAGATGACGTTGAGAACGATCCAGCCGATCGGGAAGAACCCGGTGACGATCCCCAGCACCGAAGCGCGGATCGACATGTTCGCCGGCATGGTGAAGACGAAGATCGTGATCAGGTTGGTCACGATCACGGCGATGACGGCGGCGATATGCGCCTGGACGCGACCGCTCGCGATCAAAACCAGCAGCGTGACGACGGGCACCGCCGCCGCGATCGTCGACAGCACCGGGCTGTGCAGCGGATCATAGATCTGATTCCACATAAGTCTTCCTCCCCACGCATGTTGCGGCAGGCGGCCCGCGTGGAGAGCCGGTCCTGCTTGACGCCGGAAGCGATAGCCCCCGCGTTGGACGTGAATTCCTCGTGAATGCAGCGGTTCCCGGCCGCTCACAAGGTCGCGAAATCCCGGAGCACCCCGCCCCGCGCCATCCAACCCCATGCTAGGGTTGCAAGCTGCGACAAGCCAACGCAAATTGCAGACCTTGCGACTTTAGTCTAAGTGCGCCCATTTTCGCCGTTGCCTCAGGTCTCTGGCTCCGGGCATTTGTGCACATCCCCCGAGGAGATCCTGCTCTGTGAAGAACATCAGCGCCACGCTCGCGATCGTCTGGCGAATCGCCGCCCCCTATTTCCGATCTGAGGACAAATGGGCCGGCCGCGGCCTGCTCGCGGCGGTGGTCGCGATGGAGCTGGCGCTGGTCGCGATCGACGTGCTGGTGAACCAGTGGCAGAACCGGTTCTACAGCGCGCTCCAGAACAGCGACTGGGACGCGTTCGTCACGCAGATCTGGATCTTCGTCGCGCTGGCCTCGACCTATATCGCGCTGGCTGTCTACAAGCTGTACCTGAACCAATGGCTCCAGATCCGCTGGCGGCAATGGCTGACGCGACATTATCTCGGCGAGTGGCTGGCGGGCTCGACGCATTATCGCATGCAGCTCAAGGGCGATGCTGCCGACAACCCGGACCAGCGCATCACCGAGGACGTCAAGAACTTCGTCGAGCAGACGCTGACCATCGGGCTCGGCCTGCTCTCGTCGATCGTGACGCTGTTCTCCTTCGTCATCATCCTTTGGGGCCTTTCCAACGCCGCGCCGCTGCGCCTGTTCGGCACCGATGTCATGATCCCCGGCTATCTGTGCTGGGGCGCGCTGATCTACGCGATCTTCGGCACCGCGCTGACGCACTGGATCGGCTCGCCGCTGGTCAACCTCAATTTCGAGCAGCAGCGTTATGAAGCCGACTTCCGCTTCAACCTCGTCCGCGTGCGCGAGAATTCCGAGCAGATCGCGCTGCTGAGGGGTGAAGGCGCCGAGCGTGCCCGCCTGCTCGATCGCTTCGGCTTCGTGATCGCCAATTGGTACGGCATCATGAGCCGGACCAAGCGCCTCACCGCGTTCACGGCCAGCTACCAGCAGGCGGCCGTGCTGTTCCCCTACGTGCTGGTGGCGCCGGCGTTCTTCGCCAAGAAGATCCAGCTCGGCGACATGATGCAGACCGCATCCGCCTTTTCCAGCGTCCAAGGCGCGCTGTCGTTCTTCGTCACGGCTTACCGGTCGCTGGCGGAATGGCGCTCGATCGTTGCCCGTCTCGATGGCTTTGAGATGTCGGTCGCCTCGGCCGTCAATTTGCCGGCGCATGAGCCGGCCATCACGCTGGAGGTCGCCGGCCGCCATGTCGATCTCGCGCAGCTCTGCGTGAACCTGCCCAACGGCACCCCGCTGGTGGCCGCCAAGGCCTTCACCATTCAGGCCCCGGAGCGCGTGCTGGTGACCGGACCGTCCGGCTCCGGCAAGTCCACGCTGTTCCGGGCCATCGCCGGCATCTGGCCGTTCGGCACCGGCACGGTTGTCGTCCCGGAGAAGGCCAAGCTGATGATGCTGCCTCAGCGGCCCTATTTCCCGCTCGGCATGTTGCGCGATGCCGTGGTCTATCCGGCAGCGTCCGGCGCGTTCGAGGCCACGCAGGTCCGCGACGCCCTGATCGCGGTCGGGCTGCCCGATCTCGCCGAACGGCTCGCTGAGGACGGCCACTGGAACCGGATGCTCTCGCTCGGCGAGCAGCAGCGTCTCGGGCTTGCGCGCGCGCTGCTGCATGCGCCGGACTATCTGTTCCTGGACGAAGCTACCGCCTCGCTCGACGAGCCGTCGGAAGCCCGGCTTTACCGGCTGCTGGCGGAGAAGCTGCCGCAGGCCACCATCGTCTCGATCGGCCACCGCTCGACGCTCGACGCCTTCCACACCCGCAAGGTGACGCTGGTGAAGGACGGCGCGATCCACGTGGTCGGCGGCGAGCGGGCGGCGGCGGAGCCGAGCGCGGCGCGCTGAGGCGTAGGCGCCCTCGCCGGCTGTTCTTACGATCTGAGGGACGACCCCAACTCGGGCCTCGTCATTGCGAGGAGCTTTTGCGACGAAGCAATCCAGACTGCCTAGGCGGAAAGACTCTGGATTGCTTCGCTGCGCTCGCAATGACGGAGTGTGAGGCAGCGGCGGCGCCCTGCCGGTTCTCAAGCCCCTTACGCAGCTTAGTAGTATCTTGGCCGGGCCCGCCCCGTCTCTTCCCTACCTCCGCGCCCAAAGCAAAAGGGCGGCAGGTTGCCCTGCCGCCCTCGCGAAGTCATTTCGGAAAGAAACTTACTTCAGGTTGGTCATCGCCGTCAGGTCGAACGAGAGCTTGGCGACGCCGGCCGCGCTGCACCAGTTGGAGCCGAAGCCGCCCGGGTTGATGGGGGTGAAGCTGCTGCTGAACTTCGCGGTGTGATCGCTGGTGAAGGCGTTGCAGTCACCCTTGTTCAGATCGGTGTCGTAGTAGCGCAGATCGAGCGTGAACACCTTGTAGGTGAAGCCGACGCCAACGTTCCAGGTGTTATAGCTCGGCTCCTTGATGCCGTTCGCATACACCGGATCGCCCGCGATGCCGTAGAAGATGTCCGAAGTGCCGAGCCACTGCCGGCCGAACTCACCCGACACGTACATGCCGACGCCACTGGCACCGAAGACCGTGCTCGGCGCGGTCCACTTGGCGGTGACCGAGGCGTAATTGCCCCAGGCACCGAGGTTCAGGAAGTTCGGCGAGTAGTACTCGTTGAAGCCGACCGTCCACTGATCGTTGAGGGTGACGTTCAGCTTGGCATAGGCCTCGAAGAAGCTCGCGTCCTTCTTGGCGAAGTTGCCGTTGATGGGAAGGCCGATGGCGCCCTGCGAGTAATCGATGTCGCTGCCGCAATTGCCCTGCGGCAAGGTCCCCTGCGAGCCGAAGCAGCTTCCGCCCGGATAGAGGTAGCCCCAGACACCGAAGTCGAAGGCGAACATGCCGAAGGTCGGGCGGATACCGCCGTAGATGTCGACTTCGGCCGCAGCACGGTTCGGGAACGAGATGCTCGAGGCAGACGTACCGATGTAGAGCTGGAGGTCCTTGTTGACGTTGTAGCGCGGCTCGAAATAGGCCGTGACCGACGGATTATGGTTGGACTGGGTGATGCCGCGGAAGATGTAATCACTCATGATGCCGGCGCCGAAGGCGATATCCCACGGATCGAAGGCCGGCGGCGGCGGGGCTTTCAGTGCCTTTACGCGCAGATCTGCCGCGAAAGCCGAGCCCGTCGTCACAATTGCCAGCGCCGTTGCCAACAAAGCCACTTTTTTCATTTCGGTCCCCATTTACCCGTTCTTACTCAGCAGTCGCCCCCGGAAGCCCCCCGGGGCATGCGGCCTACCTGCAAAATTGCGTTACTGCGGCAATTTGGATCGGTGGATCGGAACGGTGAAGCAAAAAGCGCGGGCATCTGCCGACTTTTTGGGCGTTTTGACGATTCCAAGAAAGGTTGTCAGCCGGTGTGGCTTCTGGATCACATCATTTGCCCTCTAGAGGGCACGGCAGACCCGTGTAAGCCCGGTGACCACCCGGCGGCGTGACATCTGCGCTTACGAATCAGGCTGGGCCGGGCACGGCGGCCGAGGCTGGACGGCGGCGATGCAAAAAGGCCGCAGCATCAGGATGCCGCGGCCTGCTTGTTAAAGTCCCAAGCTGTAGTCTGAAGTGACAGTCCGAAGTGACAGTCCGAAGGCGATGAAAGGTCGCCTTCCTACCCCTGTCCCTCGGCAGGCGCCGCTTCCGCAGAAGACGAAGGCATCGCCCAGCTTGTCTCGGCGGGCGCCGGGGTCTCCGCCGGTGCCGACGGCTTCGGAGCAGGCGCTGCCTTCGCCTTCTTCGGTGCCGCCTTCTTCGCGGCCTTCTTCGGAGCAGCCTTCTTGGCCGCCGCCTTCTTTGCTGTCTTCTTGGCAGCCTTCTTCGGGGCGGCCTTCTTGGCAGACTTCTTCGCGGTCTTCTTGGCTGCCTTCTTCTTCGTCGCCTTCTTCGCGGTCTTCTTCGCCGCTACGGCCTTTTTGGCCTTCTTGGCCTTCTTGCTTTTCTTCTTCTTCGCTTTCGCCATCGTGGTCCTCCTGTTGCCGCCGAACAATGATCGATCGGGCGTCTTCAGTCGTCACCTCGGGAGGACAGTTCAGGCTCCTGAAAGCTCAAACCTGCGCGTTCAGTGCCGGCCGCGCCCCGCCCGTCGCCCAATCGAGAAGCTCAATCGTGTGTACGACCGGAACTGACGTGCCACTGGCAATCTGCACCATGCAGCCGATATTGCCCGCGGCAATCATGTCCGGCTTGACGCTTGCGATGTTGGCGACCTTGCGATCGCGCAACCGGCCCGCAAGCTCGGGCTGGAGAATGTTGTAGGTCCCCGCCGAGCCGCAACACAAATGGCTCTCGGGTACATCTTTCACCACGAATCCATTCTTGGAAAGCAATTCTTTCGGAAGGGCTGTGATTTTCTGTCCATGCTGCAACGAACACGCGGAGTGATAGGCAACGACGATGTCGTCCGCTCTCGCCGCCGTCGCGAGCTCGAGGCCGGCGACGTATTCGGTGATGTCCTTGGCGAGCGCCGACACCTTCGCCGCATCGGCCGCGAACGCAGTGTCCTCGCGCAGGAGATAGCCGTAATCCTTGATCACCGTGCCGCAGCCGGAGGTCGTCACCAGGATGGCATCGAGCCCCTCGCCGGCCATTTCCTTGCGCCAAGCCGCGACGTTGGCGCGAGCCCGCGCCAGCGCATCCTGGTCGTTGCCGAGGTGATGGGTCAGCGCGCCACAGCACTGCTCGTCCCTGACAAGGACGACCTCGATGCCGTGGCGGGTCAGGAGACTGATGGCGGCCTGGTTGATGCGGGGCGCCAGCACCTGCTGGGCGCAGCCCTGGAGCAGCGCCACGCGTCCGCGCTTCTTGCCGAGCGCCGCGAACACGCTGCCGGCGGCGGGTCCGGCGGGCGGCAGCCGGTTCGGCGCCAGCGCCAGCATCGCCTTGATGCGCTGGATCAAGCCGGGCGTCGCCGCAGGCCGGGGCGTCGGCAGCAAGTCGCCCAGCGGACGGGCGAGCCGCGCCAGCCACATGCTGATGCGAAAGCGCTGCGGGTCCGGCAGGACGAAGGCCAGCACCTGGCGCAGCAGCCGCTCGGTCAGCGGCCGCTTGTAGCGCTGCTCGATCCGGACCCGGGCCTGGTCGACGAGGTGCATGTAGTTCACGCCCGAGGGGCAGGTCGTCATGCAGGCAAGGCACGATAGGCAACGGTCGATATGCTTGACGACATCGGCGGTCGGCGCCTGGTCCTTCTCCAGCATCTCCTTGATCAGATAGATGCGGCCGCGCGGGCTATCGAGCTCGTCGCCAAGCAGCACATAGGTCGGGCAGGTTGCGGTGCAGAAGCCGCAATGGACGCAGGCGCGCAGGATCTTGTCGGCTTCCGCGATATCGGGGTCGGCGAGCTGCGCGAGTGAGAATTCGGTCTTCATCAGCCAGCGCTCCGCGTGAGCCGCCCCCGGTTGAGAATGGTCTTCGGATCGAAGCTGGCGCGCACCCGCTCACTGAGTGCCGCAATGCCCGGTGCTTGCGGATGGAACACATCGACGTCGCGCCTGACATCATCAGTCGCCCGGATCAGCGTGGCATGCCCACCGAGCGCGTTCGCGCGCGCCCGCACGAGCGCGGCATGCGCGTCCGGCTTCGGCGGGAGCGCCGCCCAGATCAGGCCGCCACCCCAATCGTAGATCACATCGCCGCCGGTCTCGCGCGCCAATTGAGTGCCGAGCACCGCGCCCGAGGCCGGCGGGCAGACGATCCGCCAGACTGGCCAGGCGCCGAGCGAACCGCTGGCCGCGAACGGCAGCGCGTCGCGGATGGCGGTCCACAGCCCCGCGGATGCCGCGTCCTCGATCAGCGTCGCGGTTCCAAACGGCGCCAGCAATTCGCGCAGCGAGCCGGCGCGGTGCGCAGCAGACGCGGTGATGCCTTCGAGCCGCAGCACCGTCAGCGCCTCGCCCTCCCCTGCGAGATCGCCGAGCCCCTCGGTCCTGGCCCGGAGCGCCGATTTAGGCAGATGCGCGGCGGCAGAGACGTCGAACGGCGAGCCGAGCGCTGCGGTCATGGACTTGTTGGCGGCGGCTTCGTCGAGACCGCGCAGCAGCAGCGTCCGCTCGGCCTCGGGCTTGGGCATCACCTTCAGCGTCACTTCCGTCATCACCGACAGCGTGCCCCAGGACCCCGCCAGCAGCTTGCAGAGGTCGTAGCCGGTGACGTTCTTCACCACCTTGCCGCCGGTCTTGAAGCTGTCGCCGAAGCCGGAGACGGCATGGGCGCCGAGCAGGTGGTCGCGCGCCCCGCCCGCCCGGATACGTCGCGGCCCGGCAAGCCCGGCCGCGATCATGCCGCCGATGGTTCCTGATACCGGCGTGCCGAGCAGCGGCGCGGTATCCATCGGCTCGAAGGCGAATTGCTGGTTCTTGGCATCGATCAGCGCCAGCACGTCGGCGAGCGGCGCGCCGGCCTGGAGCGTGATGATGAGCTCGTTCGGCTCGTAGGAGGTGACGGCATTGAGCGCGGAAACATCGAGCACGGCGTTGGTCGCCATCGCGTGGCCGATGCCGCGCTTGCCGCCATGGCCGATGATCTCGAGCGGCTGCTCATTGGCAATCGCCGCGCGCACCACCTCTTCGACGTCTTTGGCGTCTCTGACCTTGAGCGTATCCACCACTGAGCCGGTATCGAAGTTCACAAAGGAAAGCAATTCGTTCATCGCGGATCTAAAACCGCGGCAAATCCGGGAACGCCAGCTTGCCCGCGTGGACGTGCATGCGGCCGAGCTCGGCGCAGCGGTGCAGGGTCGGAAATACTTTTCCGGGATTGAGCAGGCCCTGCGCGTCGAAGGCGCATTTCAGGCGCTGCTGCTGGTTGAGGTCGATCTCGCTGAACATGTCGCCCATCAGGTCGCGCTTCTCGATGCCGACGCCGTGCTCGCCGGTGAGCACGCCGCCGAACTCGACGCAGGCGCGCAGGATGTCGGCGCCGAAGGCTTCGGCGCGCTCGATCTCGCCGGGCTTGTTGGCATCGTAGAGGATCAAGGGGTGCAGATTGCCGTCGCCGGCGTGGAACACGTTGGCACAGCCGAGCTGGTATTTTTCGCCGAGCTCGCGGATACGCGCGAGCGCCTTCGGCAGCGCGCCGCGCGGGATCGTGCCGTCCATGCAGAGATAATCGGGCGAGATGCGGCCCACCGCGGGGAACGCGGCCTTGCGGCCGGCCCAGAACAGGTTGCGCTCGGCCTCGGAATTGGAGATCTGCAGCGTCACCGAGCCGCAGCCTCGTGCGATGGTCTCGACCCGCGTGATCAGCTCGTCGACCTCGATCTTGGGCCCGTCGAGCTCGATGATGAGCAGCGCGTCCACATCGAGCGGATAGCCGGCATGGACGAAGGCCTCCGCGGCGTGGATCGCGGGCTTGTCCATCATCTCCATGCCGCCCGGGATGATGCCGGCGCCGATGATGCGCGCGACGCATTCGCCGGCCGCCTCGACTTGCGCGAAGCCGACCATCAGCGCGCGCGCGGTCTCCGGCTTCTGCAGGATGCGCACGGTGATCTCGGTGATGACGCCGAGCAGGCCTTCGGAACCGGTGATGACGCCCATCAGGTCATAGCCAGGATTCTCGCACCCCTTGCCGCCGATGCGCAGGATCTCGCCGCTCATCAGCACGATCTCGCAGCCGAGCACGTTGTTGGTGGTCATGCCGTATTTCAGGCAGTGCACGCCGCCGGAATTTTCCGCCACGTTGCCGCCGATCGAGCAGGCGATCTGGGAGGACGGATCCGGCGCGTAATAGAAGCCGGCATGCGCGACTGCCTGGCTGATCGCGAGATTGGTGACGCCGGGCTCGGTGACGACGACGCGGTTGTCGAAATCGATCTCGCGGATGCGCTTGAACTTGCCGAGGCCGAGCAGCACGCCGTCCTCGAGCGGCAGCGCGCCGCCGGACAGCGAGGTGCCGGAGCCGCGCGGCACCACCTTGATGCCCTGCGCGGCGCAATATTTCAGGATGAGCGAGACCTGCTCGGTCGTATCCGGCAACACCACGACCATCGGCGGCTGCCGATAGGCGGTCAGCCCGTCGGATTCATAGGCTCGCATTTCGGCAGGCGTATCGATCACGCCCTCGCCCGGCACGATGGCGCGCAAGGCGGCGACGATTTCGCTGCGACGCGCCAGCACGGCCTGGTCGCTGGCGGGCATCATGATGGCCATTTTAAGAAGCCCTCGTCCGACGGATGGAATTGTCTCGGCAAATCAATCATGTCTTGCCGTCCTTGGGTAGCTCCTCCGAAGGTCCCATTGCTTTGTTGCAGCGCAAGTTCTCTCTGGGGCAAGTCTGCTAGCGGGAAACCTGTCAAAGTTTCGCGGCTTGTCCCCTTGCAACGGACCTGCCAAAACCACGACCCTCCATCTGACCCGGGAAGAGACGAAGAGCACACTTATGACAAAACTGACTTTCGGCGCGCTGACGATCCTCACCGTCATTGCCACCGCACCCGCCGCGATGGCGCAGGATGTCGCGGCCGGCAAGACATCGTTCAACAAGTGCCTGGCCTGCCACGCGATCGGCGAAGGCGCCAAGAACAAGGTCGGCCCCGAGCTCAACGGCCTCAACGGCCGCAAGTCGGGCACGGTTGAGGGCTATAGCTACTCGGACGGCAACAAGAATTCCGGCATCACCTGGGACGAAGCCACGTTCAAGGAATACATCAAGGACCCCAAGGCCAAGATCCCCGGCACGAAGATGGCGTTCGCCGGCATCAAGAATGAGACCGAGATCAACAATCTCTGGGCCTTCCTTGCTCAATACGACAAGGACGGAAAGACCAAGCAGTAAGCGCGCAAGAGGCGGCCGCTAGAGCTTCGGTTCTGATTGGATCAGAGCCGAAAGCTCTAGCTTTCCTATTTTGACGCGTTTTCTTCGCGCGAGCCGGTATCCACTTCGCTCGAAAACGCTTTAGTCGGCGGCCGCCTGCGCCGAGGCGATGTGTCCGATCATCGTCTCGATCTCCGCCTTCACGAGGTCCGGCACGGCGTTCTGCACCATGTGGCCGAGATCGGGCAGCACGATCAGCTTTGCATTTGGCACCGCCGCGGCGAACGGGCGCGCGTGGATGCTGGTTCTCACGGTCTTGTCGGGCTCGCCCGCGATGATCGTGACCGGCGCCGCGATCTCGCCGTAGCGCGCGACTTGCGCGGCGACCGACTCTTTCAGCGTCACCAGATCATAGGCATTGGCGATGAACTCGCGCGGGCGCAGCAGGAGCGGCGTCGCGGAGTCCCGCACGAAACCATCCGGCATCGTCTGCGGCAGGAACACGTTGCGCGCCCCGGCTTCGGTGACGAAATAGCCGAGCGGCAGCGTGATCGTGTAGGCGAGCAGCGGGCCAATGACTGGCGTTGCGATGATCTCGTTGTAGCGCCCGACGCCGCCGCGCCAGGGATGCGTGACGGGCGCGAGCATCACGAGACCCGCAACGCGGTGCGGATGATCGAGCGCGATCCGCGCGCCGAGGGCGCCGCTCCAGGAATGCACCACGAAGACCGCACGGCCGATCCCGAGCTTGCCAAGCGCCTCGTCGATCATGCGCGCCTGGATCTGCGGCGTCGAATCCTGCCGGCTCGCGCGCGTGCTCCAGCCATGGCCGGGACGGTCGATCAGAATCACGCGGTGATCCCTGGCGAGGAGATCGCCGAGCGGCCGCCGCATCGCTTCGAGATTGGAGCTCGCGCCGTGCAGCATCACGATCGGAGGACCGGAATCGCGTGGGCCGATGTCGACGAGATGAAGCGTCGCGCCATCGACCTCGATCATGCGGCCCTGCGGCGGAAAGGCACGCTGCAGGGCGACGACCCCGGCCTGCGTGAGCAGCGCCAGCAGAACCAGCGCCGTCACGACTGACATCACGATCATGGAGAGAATCCGGGTGATCCTGGGCACGGGGCAGTTACGGGTCTGATCAGGCGGCAGTTTCGCCGCCGGCAGTCAGCGCTTCCACTGAAAATGCAGGGGCTGTGGATATGTGCATAATTGCCGATCGAGAAAACTCAACAAAATCAGAGGCATTCCAAGCGGCACGCAAGCTTCGGACCAGCTTCATGCAGGCGTCATCGCGGCTTCCATATAATCGCCACGGTCGGTTCCGCCATCTAGGCGCGGATGGGCGCCGATCCTCCTCGCAGCTTAGGGGATGCGAGAAAGACCGGCAGGATATGTCCTGGTTTGAACCGGAGAATTTTCGATGAGCTTCAGATCGAACGACACTGCAATCGACGAAATCGTCGCGAGCTGCAACGGCGACCTGCGCGGTGCCGTGCGGGCGCTGCTGCTGATCAACGAGCATCTCGAGGCGGAGCTTGCCAGGGCTTACGCCGCAGCCGCCGACCGCGGCCTAGTCGAGCGCGGCAGCAGCGTCCTGCATTGAGGACCGGCTAGTTCGCCCCGTCCTCTTCTTTTTCCTGCTCGGGTGTGACCGGGGGGCAGACGCGGATCGTCGAGCGGGCAAGCTTGGCATCGGCCCTGGACTTGTAGGGACCGTCGCCGAACCAGATGTCGCCGATGATGACCGGATTGCTGGTCACGATAGCGCATTTGCCGGTGGCGCGGTTGCCGACCACCCAGAACAGTCCGTCGGCGAGGCTCACCGTTCCCGACGCGAGCAGCAAGACAGCTGCGACCACCAAACGCTTCATGGCTTTCGCTCCTGCCATGCAGGTAGGCCTGCAACAGGTCCCGCAATAGTGCTTGCGACGCCTTGGCTCGGATCGTGGTTAATCCGCGCCGGCCGCGATCGCTCGAGCAATCATCGACTTATAGCTAGATGTCGCGGCCTTCGACCTTCTCGGTCAGCGCCTTGACCTGATCGGGGATCTTTTCCAGGTGCGGATTGACGGCGAGCGCCTTGCGATAGGCCTCGAGCGCGCGCCTCTCGTCACCGACCTCCTGCATGATCATGCCGAGGCCAGCAAGCGCGCCGAAATGGCGCGGTTCCCGGATCAGCACTTGCTGGATGTCCGCGAGCGAGCGGCCATAGTCGTTCTGCATGTAATAGAGCGTCGCCCGCCGGTTCCAGGCCTCGATGTAATCGGGCCTGAGCTTGATGACTGAATCCAGGAGCTTGATCGCGACGTCGATCTTCTTGGCGTCGACCGCAGACTTGGCGCGCGACATCAGAAGCGCGGCGGTGTCGCTCGGGGTCTGCAGCCAGATCGCCCAGATCCGCGCCTCGACATGCTTGGCGCTGGCCTCGTCGGGCGCCGCCTTCAGCGCGCCGAACAGGAAATCCAGATTCTTGCTGCGGTCGACCTTCGGCAGCTTTGACGGCGCCTCGGGCAGCTTCTTCTGCTTGCCGGGCGGCTCGACCTGCTGGGCCAGGGCGGCCGGCGCAAGGCCGACGGTTCCCAGCACGAGGGCCAGACACAGGGTGCGCGCGAAACGGAATCTCACTGCCATGGTGAAAGTCTAAACGCGCAAAGCCGCCCTTGCAAAGCAAAGGCGGCGTCAAACTCGTGTGAAACCGTGGTCTTGCGGGCGCGCAGCAGCGCCCGGCGGTGGATCAGCCGCTCAGGTCAGCCCTGACGCGCCTTGAAGCGGCGCTGCACCTTGTTGATCACATAGACCCGGCCCTTGCGGCGGACCAGGCGGTTGGCGCGATGGCGACCGCGCAGCGATTTCAGCGAGTTACGGACCTTCATGGCAGAATCCTGAACGTTCGAAAGGCCGTGTTCGGCACTACCGTTTCGGCACGCGCGAATGTGGCAAAATGAGATTTTCCCCGCCGGCGGACCAGCCGCCCGGGACGGGGCGGTTCTTAAGGCATGGCGGGAGGTGATGTCAATGTTAACTGCCCCACGGTCCCGCAAATCCGTGAAAACAACCCCATGCACAGTAGAAGCGGCCGGATCGGCCCGATCCGGCGCATGGGAGGTCAGGCTCCACAAAGACTTTCGCCGCCAGCGCTTTCGCCGCCACCAGCGCCTTGCCAAATTCGTTATATACTATAATCAATTCGGCAACCCGTCGGGAGGACACAAATGCCAAAGCTGAAGCTGCCTGATATCGACAAAGTCGTCGCGATCGACATCCACACCCATGCCGAGGAGCCCTGCGGCACCCATCCTGACGACGGCTATGACGATTTCCAGGCGCAGATGGCGGAGTATTTCAAGTCGCCGCACAAGCATCCGCCGACGGTGCCGGAGACCGCGGCCTATTACCGCTCCAAGAACATCGCCGCGGTGATCTTCCCTGTCGATGCCGAGCGCGAGACCGGCTTCCGCCGCTACAAGAACGAGGAGATGCTGGAGATCGCCTCCGAGCATCTCGACGTGCTCATCCCGTTCGTCTCGATCGACCCGCACAAGGGCAAGCTCGGGGCGCGCGAGGCGCGCAAGCTGATCGAGGAATACGGCGTCCGCGGCTTCAAATTCCACCCGACCATGCAGGGCTTCTATGCCAACGACCGCATGGCCTATCCGCTCTATGAAGAGATCAACAATGGCGGCGCGATCGCGCTGTTTCACACCGGCCAGACCGGCGTCGGCTCCGGCATGCCTGGCGGCATGGGGATGCGGCTGAAATATTCCAACCCGATGTACATGGACGACGTCGCGGCCGATTTCCCCGACCTCAAGATCATCCTCGCCCACCCGTCCTTCCCCTGGCAGGAAGAGGCGCTCTCGGTCGCGACCCACAAGCCCAACGTCTACATCGACCTCTCGGGCTGGTCGCCGAAATATTTCCCGCCGATCCTGGTGCGCTACATCAACTCGATCCTGCAGGACAAGATGCTGTTCGGCTCGGACTGGCCGGTGATCACGCCGGACCGCTGGCTGTCGGATTTCGCCAAGATCGAGATCCGCGACGAGATCCGGCCGAAGGTGCTGAAGGCGAACGCAAGGAAACTGCTGGGGATCTAAATTGGGCGCTCAACGATCTCCGCAGCGCATTGAGGGCTTCGATCGATGACCGAAGCCCTCTCGCTCACTCAGACCTGCGCCAAGCCGCCATCGACGAAGACCTCGCCGCCGGTCATGTAGCTGCTGTCCGAGGACGCCAGGAACGCGGCCACCGCTCCGGTCTCGCTGGGGTCACCGACACGCCCGATGGGCGTCGAGCTGCCGAGTGCATCGAATGCTTCCTCGCCCACGACCTCCAGCGCCAGCTCCGTCTTGGTCGGCCCCGGCGACAGCACGTTGACGCGGATGCCCGTGCCGCGCAGGTCCTGCGCCCAGCTGCGCGCGAGATTGCGGATCGCCGCCTTGGTCGCGCTGTAGATGCTGAATTGCGGCGTCCCCATCACGCCCGTACTCGATCCGGTCAGGATGATCGACGATCCCCTGCGCATCAGCGGCAGGGCTTTCTGGACGGTGAACACCAGCCCTTTCACGTTGACGTCGAATATCTGGTCGTAATGCTCGACCGTGATCTGGCCGAGCGGCGCAAACGCGCCGGTCCCGGCATTGGCGAACAGAACGTCGACGTTGCCGCGTTCGGCTTTCACCGTCGCATACAATCGGTCGAGGTCGGACAGATCGGTGACCGATCCCCTGACGGCGCGCGCCGAGGATCCCAGCTGCGCGAGCGCAGCGTCGAGCGGCTCCTGCCGCCGCCCGAACAGATAGACGAATGCGCCCTCATCGACGAACCGTTTGGCGGCTCCGAGCCCGATACCGGTCCCGCCGCCCGTCACCACCGCCGTCTTGCCTTGTAGTCTGCTCATGATGTGCTCCCTTCATTGAGGTTGCACTGAGCTGGCGGCGTACCCACCTATCGACAAGTATGCACCTTTTGGTAAGTACCCAAAAAATGTCAGATCGTTCAGACCCCATCTCCCCGCCGGCGCAAGCTGAAGCAGACGTCCAGCGTTGCACGCCGACTTTGCCCGGCTTCACCTGCGGCCTCGACGCGACCCTGCGGGTCGTCTCGGGCAAGTGGAAGCCGCTGATCCTGTACTTCGTTGCTCAGGACGGACCGACCCGTTACGGCGAGCTCCGGCGCGCCATACGCGACGTCAGCGACAAGGTGCTGATCCAGCAGCTGAAGGAGCTGGAGGCCGATGGCCTCGTGAAGCGGACCGACTACAAGGAGGTGCCTCCGCGGGTGGATTATAGCCTCACGCCCTTGGGTCAGAGCCTCGCCCAGGCCCTCGTGCCGCTTTGCACATGGGGCACCGAGCACATGGCGGAGGTCAGCCGGGTATTCGCCGAGCGGGAGGGCTGGACGCGGCCAGGACGTCGGCCGACCGTGTAGCTTGCGCGGCTTCGTCCGTGGTGCTCCGCCCCCGATCGCAGCGCTTTGGCGCAACTCGCCTCGAGTCCGGCCTGGGCCAGAAGTTGTTCTTGCTCGGAGTTCGTATCTTGGCGTTTCATCGCGCAGCGCACGCCATCTTGAGCTAGACTGGAGCACCTTAGCGCTGAAGACGAGAGCCGGGAGGAGCCCATGGATATCGGGGCCTGGCTGTGCGGTCTGGGGCTGGGACAGTACGAGCAGGCGTTCCGGGAGAACGACATTGATGCCGAGGTCCTCACGGACCTCACGGCTGAGGATCTGATCGGTCTTGGGGTCGTCTCGATCGGCCATCGCCGCAAGCTGCTCGCCGCCATTGCCGCTCTGCGCGACGGCTCAATGTCGGCGCCCCTCCCTACCATCACCCCCGGAAACGCTTCGCTTGCACCCGAGGCCGAGCGCCGCCAGCTCACCGTGATGTTTGTCGACCTTGTCGACTCGACCGCGCTCGCGGCCCGGCTCGATCCGGAGGAAATGGCCGAAGTCCTGCGGACCTATCAGAACGCGGTGGCGGGCGCGATCGGAAGGTTCGAAGGGCACGTCGCGAAGTACATGGGCGACGGTGTCCTAGCCTATTTTGGCTATCCGCGCGCCCACGAAGATGAGGCCGAACGCGCGGTGCGGGCCGGCCTCGCCGCGGTCGCGGCGGTCCATAGTCTGGCATCGGCGCATGGTGAGATGCTGGCGGTCCGCATCGGCATCGCGACCGGCCCGGTCGTTGTCGGTGAGCTGATCGGCGAAGGCGCAGCGCGCGAGGAGACGGTGGTCGGCGACACGCCAAACCTTGCCGCGCGCCTGCAAACCCTGGCCGAGCCCGACACCGTGGTGATCTCCACACGCACCCGAGAGCTCATTGGCGGCCTGTTCGAGCTCGCCGAGCTCGGCCTGCAGATCTTAAAGGGATTTCCCGATCCCCTGCGCGCGTGGCGTGTGGTCGGCGAAGGCGCCGCCGAGAGCCGGTTCGAGGCGTTGCACGGCGCAGGCCTGACGCCGCTGGTCGGTCGCGACCATGAGATCGGTCTCCTGCTCGAGCAGTGGGAGCGCGCCAAAGAGGGGGAGGGCCAGGTGGTGCTGCTGGCGGGCGAGCCTGGTATCGGCAAGTCGCGCCTCGTGCGGGCGCTGCGCGAGCGACTTGAAAACGAGCCGCATACGGCCCTGAGCCACTACTGCTCATCGCACCATCAGACCAGTCCGCTGCATCCGGTGATCGGCCTGTTGGAGCGGGCGGCAGGATTTGCCGCGGACGATCTCGTCGCGACGCGGCTCGACAAGCTCGAGGCGCTGCTTGCGCTATCGAGCGATGATGTTCCCGTGGTGGCCCCGCTGCTCGCGGCATTGCTGTCGGTCGAGGCCGGTGCGCGCTACCCGCCGCTCGACCTGAGCCCGCATCGGCAGAAGGAGCGGACGCTCGAGGTGTTAGTCGATCAGGTCTTGGGCCTCGCAACGCGCCGTCCCGTCCTTGCCCTGTACGAGGACGTGCACTGGGCAGATCCGACCTCGCTCGAGCTGCTCGATCTCCTGATCGACCGGGTGCAAGGCGCCCCCGTGCTCGTTCTCATCACCTTCCGGCCCCAGTTCGAGCCCTCCTGGACACGCTATGCCCATGTCACCGCGCTGACCCTCAGCCGATTGAGCCGTCGTCAGGGAGCGGCCATCGTTGGTCGGCTGAGCGGTGGCAAGGCGCTACCCCCTGCGGTGCTCGACCAGATCGTCGCCAAGACGGACGGCGTGCCGCTGTTCGTCGAGGAGCTAACACGCGCGGTGCTGGAGACCAACCTGCTCCGCGATGAGGGCGACCACTACGCGCTCGCGGGACCGCTGCCGCCGATGGCGATTCCGGCCACGCTCCAGGAGTCGCTGCTGGCCCGCCTCGAACGGCTGGCTCCGGCCCGTGAGGTCGCCCAGGTCGCGGCCGCGATTGGCCGGGAATTCTCTCATGAACTGCTCGCGAGGACGACGGCGCTGCTGGAGAGCGAACTACAGGCTGCGTTGGACGACCTCGTCGGCTCGGGCCTGGTGTTCCGGCGCGGGACGCCGCCCCTGGCGACCTACAGCTTCAAGCACGCGCTCGTGCAGGACGCCGCCTATGCGACGCTGGTGCGCGCGAAGCGGCAGCGCTTGCACGCCCGGATCGCCGCCGCGCTCGAGCAGCATTTTCCGGAGACAGTGCAGGCGCAGCCCGAGCTGCTGGCCCATCATTATACGGAAGCAGGCCTGGCCGAACCGGCGATCGACTATTGGCTGAGGGCGGGGCAGCGAGCGATCGCTCGCTCGGCGATGACCGAAGCGGTGACGCAGTTGCGAAACGGCTTGAACCTGCTCAAGGGTGTCCCCGAGGCCGATCGGAGCCGGCGCGAGCTTGACCTCCAGATAACCTTGGGCGTGGCGCTGATGGCCACGCAGGGCTGGGCAGCACCCGAAGCGGGACGCGCCAACGCCCGGGCTCGCGAACTCTGCGAGCAGATCGGGGCCACTTCCCAACTCTGGCCCGTGCTCTACGGTCAATGGGTATTTCACGGCGTACGCGCCGAGCACACAGCGGCGCGCGAAGTGGCAGACGAGTTTCTGCGCCGGGTGCAGGACCATCAAGAGACCTCCGCAACCCTGGTGGCTCACCGCGTCAGCGGGACCGGTTCCTTCTGGCGCGGCGAGGTGGCTGCTGCCCGCAGCCATTTGGAGCAGGCGCTCGCTCTCTATGACCCGGAGCGGCATCGCTCCCTCGCCTTTCTCTACGTGCAGGATCCGCGCGTTGCGGCCTTGTCGGGGATCTCATGGACATTGTTTGCGCTAGGCTATCCGGAGCAGGCCCGGGCGCGGAGCCGCGAGGCGCTCGACTCCGCCCGCGAACTCGCTCACCTCAACACGCTGGGATACGCCCTGTTGTTCTCGTGCTTCTTCGAGCAGTACCGCGGCGCGTGGCGAGAGGCACAGGAACGAGCCGAGACACTCGTCGAGCTCTCGACGGAGCAGAACTTTCCGCATTTTCTCGCGGCAGCCACGGTGATCCGGGGATGGGCCTTGACTCAGTCGGGTGAGCTGGAGACAGGTCTCGCGCAACTTCTGCGGGGCCTTCCCGCGTGGCGCGCCACCGGAGCTGGGCTCTATGAGCCTTATTTCCTCGGTCTTCAGGCCGAGGTGCTCGGCCGTTCCGGCGCGGCGGAAGAAGGCTTGGATCTGGTCGCACAGGCGTTGCACCGAGTGGAAGAAACCGGTGAGCGATGGTTCGAGGCCGAGCTGCATCGGATGACAGGCGAGCTCATGCTGCGGCTGCCTAACGCCGATGCGAGGGCCGCGGGAGCACGGTTCG
Organism: Bradyrhizobium sp. CCBAU 11357; assembly: GCF_028128865.1. NCBI lineage: Bacteria > Pseudomonadati > Pseudomonadota > Alphaproteobacteria > Hyphomicrobiales > Nitrobacteraceae > Bradyrhizobium > Bradyrhizobium sp. CCBAU 11357. The sequence continues at coordinate 325,915 of NZ_LBJW01000110.1, forward strand.
GCATTGCGGCTGCAACCGCGCGCCAGCAGGGCGCCAAGCTGTGGGAGTTGCGTGCGGCGACACGCCTCGCTCAATCGTGGAAAGAACAGGGTCGGTGCGGTGAGGCGCACGACCTGCTGAGTCCACTCTACAGCCAGTTCACCGAGGGCTTTGGGACGCCGGATCTGCAGGCTGCCAGCGCAGTGCTTCGGGAGACCATTGCCAGCTCCGAGCCGAAGAAGCCGATCCCAGGTTCCGGCAGTTAATTCCGCATTCGGGCATGGGGATCTCTTGGCCAGATCGTCTGTGGATCTCGTCGGTTTTGCTCCCATAGGGCCGGACCGGACCTGGAGAGCGTTGCACCGCGCGGTTATCTATCCGAGTGCCTGCTCCCAGGAATTGCCGTTTTCCCGCAGTCGTTCGTGACGTTTTATCGCGCTTCGCTCAGACCGTATTGCGGTAGGCTGATGTACCTGGTGCTGAGACAAGAGCCGGGAGGCGCCCATGGACGTCATGGCTTGGCTGTGCAGTCTGGGGCTGGGACAGTATGAACAGGCGTTCCGCGAGCATGACATCGATGCCGAGGTCCTCATGGACCTCACGGCGGAGGATCTGATCGGTCTTGGGGTCGTCTCGATCGGCCATCGCCGCAAGCTGCTCGCCGCCATTGCCGCTCTGCGCGACGGCTCAATTTCGGCGCGGACTCCCGCCAACGCCGCGAGCGCTGCTATCTCCTGGAAGGCCTCGCTTGCATCCGAGGCCGAGCGCCGCCAACTCACTGTGATGTTTGTCGACCTTGTCGACTCGACCGCGCTCGCGGCACGGCTCGATCCGGAGGAAATGGCCGAAGTCCTGCGGACCTATCAGAACGCGGTGGCGGGCGCGATCGGAAGGTTCGAAGGGCACGTCGCGAAGTACATGGGCGACGGTGTCCTAGCCTATTTTGGCTATCCGCGCGCCCACGAAGATGAGGCCGAACGCGCGGTGCGGGCCGGCCTCGCCGCGGTCGCGGCGGTCCATAGTCTGGCATCGGCGCATGGTGAGATGCTGGCGGTCCGTATCGGCATCGCGACCGGCCCGGTCGTTGTCGGTGAGCTGATCGGCGAAGGCGCAGCGCGCGAGGAGACGGTGGTCGGCGACACGCCGAACCTTGCCGCGCGCCTGCAAACCCTGGCCGAACCCGACACCGTGGTGATCTCCACACGCACCCGAGAGCTCATTGGCGGCCTGTTCGAGCTCGCCGAGCTCGGCCTGCAGATCCTAAAGGGATTTCCCGATCCCCTGCGCGCGTGGCGTGTGGTCGGCGAAGGCGCCGCCGAGAGCCGGTTCGAGGCGTTGCACGGCGCAGGCCTGACGCCGCTGGTCGGTCGCGACCACGAGATCGGTCTCCTGCTCGAGCACTGGGAGCGAGCCAAAGAGGGTGAGGGCCAGGTGGTCCTGCTCGGAGGCGAGCCTGGCATCGGCAAGTCACGCCTCGTGCGGGCGCTGCGCGGGCGACTGGAACATGAGCCGCATACGCCTCTGAGTCACTACTGCTCACCGCACCATCAGAGCAGCCCACTCTATCCGGTGATCGGGCTTTTGGAGCGGGCAGCGGGCTTTGCTGCGGACGATCCCGCTGCAACCCGGCTCGACAAACTCGAGGCGCTGCTTGCGCTATCGACCGAACACGTCATCGCGGTGGCTTCACTGCTCGCGGCGTTGTTATCGCTGGAGACAGATGCGCGCTACCCGCCGCTCGACATGAGCCCGCATCGGCAGAAGGAGCGGACGCTCGAAGTTCTGGTCGATCAGGTGCTCGGTCTCGCGACGCGCCGGCCCGTGCTAGCGCTTTACGAGGACGTGCACTGGGCAGATCCAACCTCCCTTGAGCTGCTCGATCTTCTGACCGACAGGGTGCAGCGCGCCCCGGTGCTCGTCCTCATCACCTTCCGGCCCGAGTTCGTGCCGCGCTGGACGCGCTATGCCCACGTCACCTCGCTGACCCTCAGTCGGTTGAGCCGCCGGCAGGGCGCAGCAATGGTCGCGCGGCTGAGCGGTGGTAAGGCTCTGCCGCCTGCGGTGCTCGATCAGATCGTCGCCAAGACGGACGGCGTGCCGCTGTTCGTCGAGGAGCTGACGCGGACGGTGCTGGAGACCAACCTGCTCCGCGATGAGGGCGACCATTACGCGCTCGCCGGGCCGCTGCCGCCCATGGCCATCCCAACCACGCTCCAGGAGTCGCTGTTGGCCCGGCTCGACCGGCTGGCCCCCGCTCGTGAGGTGGCCCAGGTCGCGGCCGCGATTGGCCGGGAATTCTCTCATGAACTGCTCGCGAGGACGACGGCGCTTCCGGAGAGCGACCTGCAGGCGGGGTTGGATGACCTCGTCGGTTCGGGCCTCGTGTTCCGGCGCGGCACGCCGCCTCAAGCGATCTACAGCTTCAAGCATGCACTCGTGCGGGACGCCGCCTATGCGACCCTGGTGCGGGCGAAGCGGCAGCGCTTGCACGCGCGGATCGCCGTCGCGCTCGAGCAGCATTTTCCGGAGACAGTGCAGACGCAGCCCGAGCTTCTGGCCCATCACTACACGGAGGCAGGATTGGCCGAACCGGCGATCGACTATTGGCTGAAGGCGGGACAAGCAGAGATCGCGCGGTCGGCCACAGCAGAGGCGATCACGCAATTGACCAAAGGGCTCGACTTGATTCCTGCTCTCCCCGACGACGCCCCACGATGGAGGCGGGAACTCGAGCTGCAAATCGCGCTCGGCGTCGCCTTGATGGCGGCAAAGGGCTGGGCCGCACCGGAGGTCGGCCGGACCAACGCACGGGCCCGAGATCTGTGCGAGCGCCTCGGCGAGACCTCGCGGCTCTTTCCCGTTCTCTATGGGAAGTGGGTTTTTCACGTCGTACGGGCGGAGCTCGAGGCCGGTCGAACTGCAGGCGAGGATTTGCTCCGCCGCGCCCAGGCACAGAACGATGCTGCCGCCGAAACCATCGGCAAGCGCATCGTCGGAACCGCTGAATTGCTTCGCGGCGAGTTGACAGCTGCGCGCACCCATTTGGAGCGGACGCTCGCCCTCTACGATCCGACCGCTCACGGGTCGCTTGCCTTCCTGTTCGCGCAGGATCCCAGTGTGGCGGGACTTTCCGTTCTATCCTGGGCACTGTTTGCCCTCGGCTATCCTGAGCAGGCTCAGGCGAGGAGCCGAGAGGCACTGAGCGGCGCGAAGGAGTTGTCCCACCGCAACACCCTCGGCTATGCTCTACTGTACGGCTGCATCCTGTCGCAGCTTTGCCAGAATCACGACGAGGCCGGCGATCGGGCGAATGCGCTGATCGCACTGGCAGCCGAGCAGGATTCCCCACACTTCCTCGGAGCCGGTATCATTGTTCGCGGTTGGACGCTGGCCGAGGCTGGAGATCTTCGGGCCGGTCTCGCGCAGATCCGAGACGGGCTTTCGATGTGGCAGGCCACCGGAGCAGGCTTCCTCGTGCCCTATTTCCGAAGTCTGTTTGCCGAGGTCCACGGCCGGTCCGGTGCAGTGAACGAGGGCCTGGATATTATTAGCGAGGCGCTGCACCGCGTGGAAGAAACCGGCGAGCGATGGTTCGAGGCCGAGCTGCACCGGATGATGGGCGAGCTGATGCTACGGCTGCCGAACGCCGATGCGAGCGCCGCGCAAGCTCGGTTAAGCCATGCCGCGGCAACCGCGCGCCAGCAGGGCGCCAAGCTCTGGGAGTTGCGCGCAGCAACACGCCTCGCAGGATTGTGGAGAGAACAGGATCGGTATGCCGAGGCACGAGACCTGCTCGCACCACTCTATAGCCAGTTCACGGAGGGTTTTGCGACACCGGACCTACAGGCGGCCAGGGTAGTACTTCGAGAGATCACCGCCCGCTCCGAGACGACGACGGATTCCAAATACCCGTAGGGATGCAAGCGCCTGGCCGATCCGACCTCGACCTGAATCTCGTGTGTTGAGCAGTGGCGCGCTGCCGTTCATGCGCACGCCTCTCGCCGGGGCGAAGCCGCCCCATGACGGCTTCGTCCCTGCCAACACCTGGTTCGATCAGCCTTTTTGAAGGGCGGCTGCCGCCTTGCGGATGACGTCGATGACGAGGTCGGGCTGCGACAGCATGGTGACGTGGCTGCTGTCGGTCTCGATCGTGGTGGCGTTGATGCGCTTGGCCAGAAAGCGCTGAAGATCGGGATGCACGGTCTGGTCCTTGCGGGCGAGGATGTACCAGCTCGGCTTCGTCTTCCAGGCGACCTCGTCGAGATCTTGCTGATCGAGCAGGTCGGCGGCGGGCGGGTAGTGGGTCGCCCACACCAGCTTCTGCTCCTGCTGGGGAAGATCTCCAGCAAAGTACTTGACACCTTCCGGCTTGATCCAGACGCGTCCGCCGGCGACCTCGATCCGGGAGAATATCTCGGTGGGGTATTTGTTGAGCTCGCTCTGTACGGTCTCGTGAACATCCGGAACGACGGCGGCGATGTAAACCAGGCCAGCGACGCGCTCGTCGGTCCCCGCGCCCGTGATGGTGGCTCCTCCGTACGAGTGACCGACGAGGATTGCGGGACTGTTGACCCGCCCCAGCGTGCGCTTCACGGTCGCGACGTCATCTGTATAGCTATTGAGGCCGTACTGGACGGCGATCACTTGGTGACCGTCGGCCTGCAGGGTGGGGATGACCTTGCTGAAGCATGAGCCGTCGGCCCAGAGGCCGTGACAGAACACGATGCTAGGCTTGGAGGTTGTCGACATTTTCTTTCTTGTCCCTTCGTGGTTGGAAACTCCGCGAAGCTAAATCCTCCTTCTGTTGATGACTAAGACCTTGTAGGCTCGGAGCTATGCCTTGGAGATATACGAGGGCAAATGGAACTTCGGCACTTGCGCTACTTCGTTGCCGTCGCGGAGGAAGGCAGCTTGTTGACCGCAGCCCAGCGGCGGCTGAACACCTCGCAGCCGTCCTTGAGCCGGCAGATTCGCGATCTGGAAAACGAAGTTGGCGTACAATTATTCGAGCGCCAGGCGCGCGGCGTGACGCTGACGGCCGCAGGAAAAGTGTTTCTCGATCACGCACGGCTGGCGCTGTTGCAAGTCGAGGCGGCGATGGATGGCGCTCGGCGGACGGCCGAGCCGCAAAGACCCGTGCTTTCGATGGGCTTCCTGGTTGGATTGGAGGTGACTTGGCTGCCTCACCTATTGCGCATCCTCCGCGAGGAAGCACCCGAGGTCGAAGTCACGCTGTGTACTCTATCTTCCCCAGAAATCGCCCTCGCATTGATGCGGGGAAAGTTGGACGTCGGTTTCCTACGGCCTGAAAAGGAGAGTGTTGGTCTGGTCTTCAAGACGCTGGCGAAGGAGCCCTTGATCGCCGTGCTGCCGGCTGACCACCGTTTGGCATCGCGCAAGAAGATTCGGCCGCAGGATCTCGCTCGGGAAGTCTACGTCAGCTCGGCAAGAACCTCTCCGGTGCTCCAAGCCGTCATTCAAGACTACGCAGCAAGGGCGGGTATCGCGCTCAAGGCAAAGTACGAAGGCGAAAACATCTCCTCGGCCATGTCGCTGGTCGCGTCCACGGGCGGAGTTAGCCTGGTTCCCCTCTATGCGCAGAATATGCTGGCACCCAACGTTGTCGCCAGAGCGCTCGACGGGGGAACGCCGACGGTCGATTTAGCCTTGGGATACAACCAGGCAAATTTCTCACCTTTGCTCCATCGGCTGTTGTCTCGCGCAGATGAATTGATCGCAAACGTTCAGAACCAGAGCATCATCCGCTATGTCGAGGTTCAATAGTTTGCGATACGAGAAGTCCGATGAAGGTTGTGGGCCGCCGATCCGGCGTGTAGCGCCAGACTTCCGCTATTCTTTGGTAAGCCGACGATGGACGCACATTCCCTGATCAGAGCTTTTGTGACCACAACTGCCTGGAAGGACAACCAATGAGCATAAAAGCCGTCGTCTTCGACGCCTATGGCACGCTCTACGACATCCAGTCGGTCGCTGACGTGACCGAGGATGCGTTTCCCGGCTATGGCGCGATCATCACGCAGGTCTGGCGCCTCAAGCAGCTCGAATACACCTGGCTGCGCTCGCTGATGCAGCGCTACCAGGATTTTGACGCGATCACGCGCGACTCGCTCGCCTATACGCTGCGCGTGCTCGGGCTGGCCTACGACCACGAGACGTTCGAGCGCGTGATCGAGAAGTATCTGCATCTCGATCTCTATCCTGATGCGGCGGAAACGCTCGCGACCTTAAGACCGCGCAAGCTCGCCATCCTCTCCAACGGCAGCCCGGACATGCTCAATGCGCTGGTGCGCAATTCCGGGCTCGATGCCCTGCTCGATGCCACCATCAGCGTCGACGCGAAGCAGGTCTTCAAGCCGAGCCCACAGGCCTATGAGCTGATCGGCGAGGTGCTCGGCACCGCGCCGGATGAGGTTCTGTTCGTCTCCTCCAATCCCTGGGACGCCGCCGGGGCGAAATCGTTCGGATTGAAGGTCGCCTGGATCGAGCGGGTGACGCCGGACGCGATGGCGCTGGCTTGCGTCGAGACCGAACTCGTGGCACCGCTCACCATGTTCAGGGCGATCCGCACCCAGATGGACGAGCTCGGCTTCGCACCGGATCATCGCGTCCGCGCGCTCTCCGAGCTGCCGAGAATCGCTTAAAACGTCGCCGCCTGTGAGATTGGAATGAGCTACCCGGAATGAGCCTGCAATCCGTTCGCGCCTTCTTCGCCGCGCAAGCCCCCGATATTTCCGTCATCGAATCCCCGATCAGCTCCGCGACCGTGGCGCTGGCGGCCGAGGCCTATGGTGTCGAGCCCGGAATGATCGCCAAGACGCTGAGCTTGCGCGTCGGCGAGCGCGTGATCCTGATCGTCGCGAGCGGCACCTCGCGCATGGACAACAAGAAGGTGAAGGCGCAGTTCGGTGGCAAGCCGAAGATGCTGGGCCTGGAGGAAGTCGCCGAGATCACCGGGCACGAGGTCGGCGGCGTCTGCCCGTTCGGGCTGAAGTCGCCGCTGCCGGTCTATTGCGACGTCTCACTGAAGGCGTTCGATGTCGTGGTGCCGGCCGCCGGCTCGACCCACAGCGCGGTGCGCATCACCCCCGATCGCATGGCCGAGCTGACCGCGGCCGAATGGGTGGACGTCTGCGAGCACAGGCCGTAACGACGGCGCCGGATAACGATGACTGGTTGCATTGCCGGTCAGGCGGGCTAGCATGGCGGTGATGACCGACGACAAGGTGAAACGACGTCTGACCACCGTGCTGTGCGCGGATGTGTACGGCTATTCTCGTCTCATGGAAGCGGACGAGACCGGAACGCTGGAGACGCTCCGCCGCTACCGCGCCGCCATCGCGCGCCTGGTCGAGCGCCATGACGGCCGGATCGTGAACACCTGGGGCGATGCCGTGATCGCCGAGTTCGCCAGCGTCGTCGAGGCCGTGCAATGCGCGGTCGAGATTCAGCAGGAGATCTCCAGTCAGGCTTCGGATGCGTCCAAGGCGAACCCCATGCGGTTTCGCATCGGCATCAACCTCGGCGACGTGATGGTGGACGGCTCCGACATCTATGGCGACGGGGTCAATATCGCATCGCGCCTGCAGGAGCTCGCCGAGCCCGGGGGCGTCGTGATCTCGAGCTCCGTCTACGATCAGGTGCACAACAAGCTATCCGTCGGCTTCGACTGCCTCGGCCAGCGCCCGATGAAGAACATTGCCCCCCTGACCAGTTACCGGCTGACCCTGGGTGGCCAAATGGGTGGCCAAGTGGGTGGTCAAGCCGCCGGGCCAGGGAGCTTCCCGATCGAGGAGCGCGCAACGCCCTCAGAGCGAGCGCGTGCTCCGCGAATGGACGACAGGCGCGCGCCTTCTTCGCCGACGAATGTCGTCTCGGATTGGCTCGCAAGACTGCCCCGCCCGGTTGCAGCGGCTCTCACGGTGTCGGCCTTCCTGATCCTGATCAATCTGTTCACCAGCAACAGGATCTGGTTTCACTGGCCGGTCGCAGCCATTCTGTTCGGTGTCGTCTTGCGGATGGTGCTCGGACCGCGGCCTGAATCGGGCAGCAGGCCGGAGCGCTGAACGAGGCGGCACGATCGCATGCCGGCGCATCTCTCATGCGCTCCTCAGAGCCTAATCGTCATATTCGTAATAAGGACGCGGTTGCCCGTACGGAGGTGGCGGCGGCGCATTGTTAAAGCGCGGCGGCGGTGCGGCGCGATTGCGCGGGACCGGCTGCTGCGGTTGAGCCTGGTTGTTCGACTGGAACACGGCACGGCAGCCGCTGGAGAGCTGCGGGGTGTTCTGTTGCAGACACGCCACGATACGGTTCACATCGGGAATCTGATCGCTGCACAGCCGCCACACATCGGGTGTGCACGCCATCTGCTGTTCCATGGTGCCGCGGTATTCCTGCGCGGATGCAGCGCCCTGCGCCACGATGCCGCCGACCACAAGCGCCACACCCAGCGCAATCCGCTCTGCTCGCATGTCCAGATCCTTCCCAAGTCTTTCGAATTATCTTCAATCAATGAGACGCCGGCTTGTTCTGGACCAACAACAAAATGTGAAAAGCGCGGCTGGAACCTACTCCACCTTGCCGATCTTCCTCACCGCCGCGATCAGACGCGCGCTGTCGGCGGCGATGAACTGCGCGAAGGCCGGCGCGTCCTGATAGGCGACGAGGCTGCCCGAGGTCTCGAACGCCTTGAGCACATCAGGACTCGTCATCACCTGCGCCATCGCCTCACGCAGGCGGGTCGCGATCTGCGCAGGAAGAGAACTCTGCGCGAACAGCCCGGCCCAGATGTAAAACTCGACGTCCTTGTAGCCGAGCTCCTGGAAGGTCGGCACGTCCGGGAAGCTCGCGATGCGCTGCGCGCCGCAATTGCCGAGCACGCGCAGCCTGCCGTCGTCGACCTGCGGTTTCAGCGTGCCCGGTGCGGCGGCGATCGCCTGCACGGTGCCGCCGAGGATCGCGGTCAGCGCAGGGCCCGCGCCGCGGAACGGCACGTGCAGCAGCTTGATGCCGGCGCTGCTCGCGAACATCTCCATCGCGACATGCAGCGTGCCGTACGGCCCGGACGAGCCATAGGCGATCTGGCCCGGCCGCGTCTTCGCATCCTCGACGAAATCCTGCGCGGTCTTCCACGGCGCCGAGGCCGGCACCGCGAGCAGCGTCGGATCGGCGAGCACGCGCGCGATCGGCATGAACTGCGAGACCTCGTAGGCGACAGGCCGGTCGAACAGCCGGTCGGCCTCGGGGAGCACCGCGAGCGAGGACAGCGTCATCAGCAGCGTGTAGCCGTCGGGCTCGGCACGCGCGGCCGCGGCATTGCCGACCGATCCGCCGCCGCCTCCCGCCCGGTTGTCGACGATCACGGGCTTGCCGAGGATCCGCTCCAGGCCCTGTGCCACGGGACGCGCCGCGAGATCGGCCTGTCCGCCGGCCGGGAACGGCACGATCATGGTGATGTTGCGCGCCGGATAGGCTTGCGCGAACGCGCTCTCCGGTAGGGCTGCCCGCACCAACGGCAATGCCGCAGCGGCGCGCAAGAGATCGCGGCGATCCATGGTGGGCCTCCCCTGATTTTCTTTGTTCACGGGCCAGCCTAACGTGGCGACGGCCAGGAACAAGACGTTTACCAAGCGTTAGCCATGTCTGGGGTGGCCAGGAACGCCGGCCTGCAGCCATTGTTGGCCTTCCAGGGAGTGAGTGATGCACAATCTTGGAACCATCGACGTCGCCTTGGACGAGATGCTGGTGAATCTCGCAGCGATCGTGTTGCGGCTTTCGACGCCCGAATTGACGCGAACGCCGGAAGCGCGGCGCGCGCTGGCGCAATCCGTCCATCAATACGGGGTGTGCGCGGCGCGGTCGAGCGACCCACGCGTTCACGAATTGAAGGCGCAATTGGAGGGGACGCTGAAGCCGAGCCTGCGCGTCGTCGCGAGCCATGGCGTGAAGGTGTCGTAGCGAGATGGTGGGCGCGCTTCGCTTTGCCCACCCTACGATAGCTGCGCTTGCGATAGATCTCGTAGGGTGGGCAAAGGCGCGCTCTTCGCGCGCCGTGCCCACCGTCATTCGCCAAACTGGCCTTCGATGTCCCGCATATTCCCTCCCCAATCCACGGGCAGGATGCCCTGGTCGACGTAGCGATGGAAGCTGCTGAGAGACCAATCGCGCACGCGCTTGACGAGGCCGTGCTTCACTGGATTGAAATGAATGTAGTCAACGTGGCGCTCCAGATCCGCATCGTCGCGAATGGCATGCTCCCAGTAGCGGCGCTGCCAGATTCCCTTTTCGCGCTTGAGCAGCTTGCTTGCCGAGCGCTCCTGCGGTTCTATCCCGCGCGAAAAGCCGCCCTTGATCAGATTCCACCGCGACGAAAAATTGACGTCGCGGTCCGGAAGCGACCAAATTGCATGGAGATGATCGGGCAGGATACAGATCGCGATCGTTTCGAACGGGCGGCGTTGCTGGACCGTCTGATAAATTCGCCTCAGGCGATCAACGTGATCCACGAGCAACGTGTTTGAACGATCGGCGAGCACGACTGTGAAGAAGAACATGCTGCCCTGCGCGCGCCGATATCGAGACACTTGCGATCCCCTCGGGCAAAGACGTGGGCACGCTTCGCTTTGCCCACCCTACGTAGTTGCGTTTAGGATAGACTAGCGAGATTCCATAGGCAAAGGCGCGCCTTTCGCGCCCTGCCCCGACCAAACATCAAGGCACTCTCACACCCTTCTTCGGCGGCCGCTTGGACGTGCCGGGCAGCGTCGCTGCGAGGAAATCGGCGAGCGCTTCGACGCGTGCGGGGCGGGGGCCGCCGGGCGGGGTCACGAGGTGCACGGCGCCTTCGGCCTGCTTCCAGTCCTTCAGGATCACTTCGACCTCGCCTGACGAGATCGCTTCACCGACGATGAATTCCGGCAGCTCGGCGATGCCGAGACCTGCGACCAGCGCCGGCATCACGGCTTCGCCGTTGTTGACGCGAAGCTGGCCGCCCGGGCGCACGCTGGCCTGCTCGCCGGCCGAATTGGTGTAGTGCCAGACGTTGGGCGTGGAGAGATAGGCGTAGCTGAAGCATTTGTGCTCGGCGAGATGCATCGGGTGCGTCGGCCGGCCGTGTTGCTTGAGATAGGACGGCGCGGCGACCGTGTAGCGCGGCATGGTGAAGAGCCGCCGTGCGATCAGCGACGAGTCGGGCAGCCGCGCAATCCGCACCGCCATGTCGAAACCTTCGCCGATCAGGTCGACGGTCGCATCGCTCAAATGCAGGTCGACGGAGACTTCCGGATAGGCCTGAAAGAACTCGGGCAGCAGCGGCGCCACCGCCTTGATGCCGAACGTCATGGGGACGGCGAGCCGCACCAGGCCGCGCGGCGCCACCGACTGCGCCAGCGCCTCGTTCTCGGCGGCCTCGCCGTCGGCCAAGAGGCGCGTCGCACGCTCGGCCAGCTTGTGACCGGCATCGGTCAGCGCGAGCCGGCGCGAGGTGCGGTTGAACAGACGGGCGCCCAGCCGCTCCTCGAGCCGCGTGACCGCCTTGGACACCGTGGCCTTGGACATCCCAAGCTCGCTCGCGGCCCCGGCAAAGGACCGTAATTCCACGACTTTTGCGAAAATCGCGAGTGCTTCGAAGTCGGGAAGCTTTGCCATGGGCCTTGGTCCAATCGGGATATTTAGGGAAACAATGTGTTTCGACAGTTTCTATTTCTATACCACAGGCGAAGGCTTATCCAAGAACCATCAAACACTCAGGACGTGGAGAAATCCAATGACCAAGAAGCTCTCAGGCAAGGTTGCCCTCGTCACCGGCGGCTCGCGCGGCATCGGCGCGGCCTCGGCCCGCGCTCTCGCCGATGAAGGCGCCGACGTCGCCATCAGCTACGTCGCTTCGCCCGACAAGGCAGAAGCTGTTGTGACCGAGTTGAAGGCGAAGGGCGTCAAGGCCCGCGCTTTCAAGGCGGACCAGGCTTCGGCCAAGGACGTGACCCGGCTCGTCAACGACGTCGCCAAGGAATTCGGCCATCTCGACATCCTCGTCAACAATGCCGGCGTCGCCGCCGGCGGCGCGACCGACGATGCCAAGGCCGACACGGCCGCGCTGGAGCGGCAGGACCAGGTCAACGTTCACGGCGTGATCGCGGCGATCCGCGCCGCCTCGCAGCTGATGGGTGAAGGCGGCCGCATCGTCACCGTCGGCTCGATGCTGGCCGACCGCGCCACGTTCCCTGGTCTTGCCGACTACGTCGCCACCAAGGCAGCCGTGGTCGGTTACACCAAGGGCGCGGCACGCGACCTCGGTCCGCGCGGCATCACCGTGAACGTGGTGCAGCCCGGCTCGATCAACACCGACATGAATCCGGACGATGACCGCGACTTCGCCGAAGCGCAGCGCAAGCAGCACGCGCTGCAACGCTTCGGCCGCCCCGAGGAGGTCGCCGCCGGAATCGTCTTCCTCGCAAGCCCCGAAGCCTCCTTCGTCACCGGCACCGTGCTCAACGTCGACGGCGGGTTTGGCGCCTGATCAAGGCGCCAACCACTCACTCAAGGATTATGCAAATGATCGAACTCAGACCTTTCGCAAAACTCGGCGGCGCCGATCACGGCTGGCTGAAGGCGAAACATCATTTCTCCTTCGCTGGCCATTACGACCCGAACAACATGGGCCACGGCGCCTTGCGGGTGTGGAACGACGACGAGATCGCGCCGAACACCGGCTTTCCCGCCCATCCCCACGCCAACATGGAGATCATCACCTATGTGCGCGAGGGCGCGATCACGCATCAGGACAGCCTGGGCAACCAGGGCCGCACTGAAGCGGGCGACGTGCAGGTGATGAGCGCCGGCAGCGGCATCCGCCACTCCGAGTACAATCTCGAGCCGACCAGGACGCGGATCTTCCAGATCTGGATCGAGCCGACCGAGCGCGGCGGGCAGCCGACCTGGGGCTCAAAACCGTTTCCGAAGGCGGACCGCTCCGGCAAGCTCGTCACCATCGCGAGCGGCCTTGCGGGCGACACCAACGCACTGCCGATCCGCGCCGATGCCCGGGTGCTCGCCACCACGCTGAAAGCGGGCGAGAGCGCAGAGTATGAGCCGCAGACGTCGCGGCATCTCTATCTGGTGCCGGCGGCCGGCGCCGTCGAGATCAATGGCGTGCGCGTCAATGCCCGCGACGGCGCTGCGATCCGCGACGAGGCCAAGTTGAAGATCACGGCGCTGGAAGATTCCGAGCTCGTGCTCGTCGACGCCGCGTAACGATCCGAACGGCCAACCACCTCACCAATCACAACGGAGACCACCATGACCAAAGTTCTCGTCCTCTATTATTCCGCCTATGGCCACATCGAGGCGATGGCCAACGCCGTCGCCGAAGGCGCGCGCGAGGCCGGCGCGACCGTCGACATCAAGCGCGTGCCCGAGCTGGTGCCGGCCGAGGTCGCCAAAGCCTCCTATTACAAGCTCGACCAAGCCGCCCCAATCGCCAAGATCGAGGACCTCGCCAATTACGACGCGATCATCGTCGGAACCGGCACCCGTTTCGGCCGCATGGCCTCGCAGATGGCGAACTTCCTCGACCAGGCCGGCGGCCTCTGGGCCAAGGGCGCGCTGCACGGCAAGGTCGGCGGCGCTTTCACCTCCAGCGCGACCCAGCATGGCGGCCAGGAGACGACGCTGTTCTCGATCATCACCAACTTGCTGCATTTCGGCATGGTCGTGGTCGGCATGAACTACGGCTTTGCCGGCCAGATGAAGCTCGACGAGATCACGGGCGGTGCGCCCTATGGCGCCACCACGATCACCGGTGGCGACGGCAGCCGCCAGCCCAGCGCCAACGAGCTCGCCGGCGCGCGCTATCAAGGCCGCCAGATCGCGGAGACCGCCAAAAAGCTGCATGGCTGATGCGATGGCGGCATTCCTTCGAGGAATGCCGCCTCAGCTCCGCTAGATCGTCTTCCTGACGAGGTCCTTGCCGATCGGCCGCGCGGGTTCGCTCCGTAGCACCAGCGAGGTCGTCACAGCACCGAAACCGGCAATGCGATCCACGATCGTCTCGAGATCCTCCGGCGCCGGAACGAGCACCTTGAGCACGAAACAGTCATCGCCCGTGACGCGATGGACTTCGATGATGTGAGGGATTTCGCTGAACCGCTTGAGGCAGGACTTGATGTGCTCGTGCGAGGTGCGCAGGCGCACCAGCGCCATCAGACCGAGCCCGAGGGCGCGCGGGTTGATGCGGGCGCCGTAGCCCTCGATGATGCCGGCTTCCTCGAGCCGCTTGACGCGTTCGGACACGGCCGGCTGGGACAGCCCGACCGAACGGCCAAGCTCGGACAGCGGCACGCGCGCATTGGCCTGCAGCGCCTCGAGGATCTTCAAGTCCTTGGCATCGATGCTCCCGAAGCGATCCAACTCAATTCTCCGTTCCACCTTGAGATCATCGGCAGATGGTCGATTTCGCCGATGACTTGCCATGTGATGCAGGACCGCGATCGGTCACACTGTGGCGTCACCTCAGATAGCACGGGACGTTCATGCACGACATCGTCACATTGCCCGGACTCGGCGGCTCCGGAGATGCCCATTGGCAGACGCTATGGGAGCGCACCGATGCGCGCTTCACGCGATTCCGGCCGGCGAGCTGGGACCAGCCGGAGATCGACGACTGGGAGCAGGCCCTGGAGCACGCGGTCGCGCGCTGCGCCAGGCCGCCCGTCCTGGTCGCACACAGCCTCGCCTGCCTATTGGTGGCGCACTGGGCCGCGCGCTTCCCTTCCGCGATTGCGGGCGCCTTCCTGGTCGCGGTGCCCGATCCCGATGGCGGCAATTTTCCCGCAGAGGCCATCGCGTTCAAGCCGATCCCCGACCGTGCGCTGCGCTTTCCCGCGCTGATCATCGCGAGCACGAATGATCCCTATGGCGCGCTCGAGGTGACGCGGCGGCGGGCGCAGGACTGGCAGTCCGGCCTGATCGTGCCGGGCGCGCTCGGCCACATCAATGCCGCGAGCGGGCTCGGCGACTGGCCGCAAGGACGCGCGTTGCTGGATGCCTTCCGCGCGGGCCTTCCGAGATGATGGCGAAACAGACGGCGCCCGTCAGCGCGCGCCCTTGCCCATCGCCCGCGCGGCGAAGGCAGCGAGCCCGGGGTGACGGCGCAGGTCCTGCGCGGCGAGATCGCGCCAGACGTAGGGCAGACCGCGCCAGGACAGCGCGACGCTGACGTCGGCCAACGGCACCCTCTCGGCGCCGAAGCGGCGCTTGTAGGCTTGATTGCCGATGCTGAGGTCGAAGCGGCGCACGCCCTGTGCATGCAGCGCGGCCATGGTGCGCTCGGTGACGAGCAGACCGGGCGAGCATTTCGACCATGGATCGCCGCCATGGCTGATGCGCAGCAGGACATAGGTCGCGCCATGCTTGACGCCGAGCGCGGTGGCGACAACGCCTTCGTCGCACACCAATGCCGAGACCATGGCATAACCTTCCGCGACGCCCCGGCGGACGATCTCGCGATAGAATCGCGCATGGGTCTCGTCGTTGAGAACGAACGGCGAGCCGAGCTTTCGCATGCGGGCCTGCTGCTGGACATCCATCACGTCCAACAACTCGTGCGCACGCGCGACGTCGGCGGCGATCTCGAAGCGCGCGCCGGCATGACGGCTGAAGACCCGCCAGCAGCGCCGCATCTGCAGGCGCTTGATCGAGGCCTGATAGTCGTCATAGGCGTCGTCCATCGACACGAGATTGCCGTTGAGCGAGGAGGATCCGATCCGGCCGAGCGCGACCAGCGGGTTCGGCTTACCGCCGATTTGGGCCGGCATCTTCTTCAGGCGCAGCAGATCGAGACGGTCGGGCAGTGCGCGCAACGCACCGATCAGCGCCGTGTTGATCGCGTCCGTCGCTCCCGCATCCCACGCGGCATCAAGCGCCAGGATCGGTGCGTTGTTGTCGGAGACGCCGAGGTCCGCGAACTCGACGATGCGGATGCCGCGCCTGACATGGCTGATCATCGGCACGATCGCGATGTCCTTGCCGGTGGCAGCATCGGAAATCAATGCGATCAGCGGAGCGACGTCGTGAAACGCCGCGTACCAGGCGCCGAGCCAGTCGGCATGCTGAAACGCGGTGCGGTGCCCCGCGCTCAGGCGCGAGGCCGCCTGCCGCCAATCACGCAGGACATCGACCGCGATGGCCGACGCGCGGGACGCAACATCATCGGGCTGGTCGACGCTGAGGAAGGTCATCCGCGAGGCTCGATCTGCTCGACGCATTGGAACCTGGCCAGGAAATGCAGGCCGGCCACGGCCAGCGCGAACATGAACCAGATCGGATTCTGCCGTTCGAGCAGGAAGGTCTCGGTGGCGCCGTAATAGAGGCCGAACAACCACACGGTCAGGAACAGCTTGGCCAGTGCGCCACTGCGGCTGTGAGCCTGCGCCGTCTGGAAATTGCCGAGCGGGGCGAGCACGAAGACTGCGATCACCAGCAGCAGCCCCGGCAAGCCGATGGTGACCGCGAGATCGAGGTAGCTGTTGTGGCTGTGCGCCGCCGACGTCGCCCATTCGGCGCCCTGGGCGGTGGCCCGCGCACTGACGTCGTCCCAGAACGCCGCATAGCCGTGGCCAATGATCGGCTTCTCGGCGACGGCCGCGAGCGCGAAGTCCCAGATCGCGGAGCGTCCGGTGAAGGTGGGATCGAGCGGAAGCAGCCGCGTCATCGCCGCGAGCACAGGGCTGAGGACACTGCCGACGGTCAACAGGTTCATCGCAACCAGCGGCACGAAGCAGATGATCCGCTTCAGCCAGAGGCCCGGGGTGACATAGACCAGTGATGCGAGCGCGTAGATCGCAAGGCACAGCACCGACGACGTCTTGCCGCCGGTGAAGATCAGGAAGGTGCCGGCCAGCACGGCGATCACGGGCCCCATCACGAACGAGCCGACGGCGGACAGGTAGATGCCGACATAGACCAGGATCGTCATCACGGCCGAGGCGATGTTCTTGTGGCCGAAGCTGCCGCGCCAGTCGCCGGCGAGCTGCGGCTCGGTGACGTCGAGCGCGGTGTGGATCGCATATTGCGGGGCGAGGAAGACGCCGAGATAGCACAGCGTGAGCAGCACGAGTGCGGCGGCACCGAGGCATAAATTGAAGCTGCGCTGCGTCGGCGGCAGCAACGGCAACACGATGGCGAGCGACGTCACGCTGACCGTGAGCACGAATCGCTGCATCGAAACGCCGCGGCTCTCGGAGAAGGCGATATTGACCACGAGCCAGCCCAGCAGGCAAAGATGCAGCGGCGTCACCAGGCTCTTCAGCGCGGGCGCATCCGAGGCGGCTACACACAGCGTTGCCACCGCAGCCAGGAGACCCCAGGCGACATAGGTCAGCGCCATTCGTCCGCCGACGATGACGGTGACGTCGGGATTGCGCAGGTCCGGAAACGGATCGAGCGTCACCAGCACCAGCAGCAGGGCCCCGACCGCGACGAGGCCGCGCGCCAGCGGCACGGCATCGAGACCTGCAAGGCGATCGCGCAGGATATGGCCGAACGATTGAGCCTCGACGTCGGTCATGTCTGCGGCGTTGCGGTCCATGGCTCAAGACATCTGGTGACGCCGGTGAAGCTTCCGGTCGTGGCTCAACTCTTCCGGGGCTTCGTCAACGGGCCTTGCGGAGGTCTGCGACACCGCGGGCTGCCGCATGATGCTCAGCGCGATCTCGTAGTATTGCAGCGCCCGTTGCTCCAGCGTGAGATTGTCCAGGATGTAGCCGCGGGGATCGAACGCGCCTGCGTTGCACCCGGCCCAGAACTTGTCCCAGCCGGCCTCGAAGCCCGCGACGTCGGTGAACTTGACGCCGCAGCGTTCGTCCCAATACGGCACCGAGGACACCGGCGCGAACTGCACGCGGTGCGGATAATAATCGGGGTCGCGCCACGGTCCGCCCGGATCCCAGGCAAACACCGGCACGCCGCAGGACAAGGCCTGTTGATAGGCAATGCCCTGGCTCTCGCTCTGACACAGGAAGATCATCGCCCGCGAACGCCCGAGCGCGGCCTGATAATCCGCTTCCTTATAGCTGCCGTAGCGCAGCTCCGTGAACGAGCGGCCTTCCTTGACGAGCCGGGCGCGAACGGGCTCGATCATCTCCGGCGCGTAGCGCTCGCGGTCCCAGTGCACCTTGTCGTAGATCAGGACGTCGACGGTTTTTTGCGCTCGAGCCGACGGCGCCCAGAGATTCGTGTCGATGCCGACAGGCCAGGCATCGGTCGCGGGCCAATATGGCCGGTACATGTCGACGTACCAGGGACCGGGCACCACGACCTTCTTCACCGGCAGACGCTTGAACAAATCAAGATCGTCGAGCGGATGATTGTGGGCGGCAACGCCGAGCAGGATCGGGTTCTTCCACGCGAACTTGTCGAGCAGGAAGGTGCGGCCGACGATGCAGGCGAGCTCGTCGGGATGTTGCGCAATGTAGCCGTAATCGTTGATGCGGTAGCGGATGCCGAGCCGGTCGAGCCCCGCACAGAGATTCAGGAACACGCGCAGCTGGCCGCTCATGCGCGGCTCGCCGAGCAGCAACCGGCGGGCCATGCGCCGCAGATGCCGGTCGCCGGGAAACCAGCGGTCGTCCTTGTCCTCATAGAAGAGGTTCAGGATCATCGCATCGGGGTCGTGTTCGAACGTGTTTGCGGGCACTGGATTCCATCCGCGGCAGTCCGATGCGCATTCTCGCACGGGGCCGTCTGCCGCACTCTTTGAAATTTGCCACAGGCTTAATGCCAGCGACTTAACGTTATTCTACGAAATCGGCGAGACGCGGGCCTTCTCGGCAACGAGATCGAGCGCAATGCGGGTATCATCCGAGACCGCCGGACTTGGCGATCGTCAGCGTTTCTCAGCGCGGCACACGGGTCCTGGTTAACAGATCATTAAAGGCGAGCCGTAGCGTGATCACCGCCGAAGAGGTTCTCGAACTGCCAGCCGCCTCACGCGCGGCAGTGCCGGCGCGCTTGCCGCATCAGGTCGGCTCGACCACATCGGTATCCGTCGTCATTCCCGCCAAGAACGCTGCGGCCTATGTCGGCGAAACTCTCGCCAGCGCACTGGCGCAACGCGAGGTGACCGAGGTGATCGTCATCGACGACGGCTCGGCCGACGAAACCGTTGCGATCGTGCGCGGCGTGCGTGACCCGCGGCTGCGCTTGATCCGCAACGATTCCGCCGGCGTATCGGCTGCGCGCAATCTCGGCGCGCGACAGGCAAGCGGCGAATGGCTGCTCTTCCTCGATGCCGACGATCGCCTGCGCCCTGGTGCGGTGGCGGCGCTGCTCGCTGCGGCGCGCGGCGCGCCGCGCGCCGTTCTCGTCTATGGCGACTACAACACGATCGACAGCGAAGGTCGCCAGATCGGCCGGCGCGGCCTCTTGAAGGGGCGCCGGAAGCCGTCCGGCGACGTGCTGACGCGGCTCGCCGCCGGCAATTTCATCGTCAATGGCGGCATCGCGCTCGCACGCGCCGAAGCTTTCCGTGCCATCGGCGGCTTCGATACGTCCCTTAGATATTGCGAGGACTGGCATTGCTGGTGCCGCCTCGCTGCGATCGGCGAGTTCGAGTTCGCGCCGGAGCTGCTGCTTGATTATCGTCTGCACACCGCCAACACCATGAACGCTGCGGTCCGGACGCCAAAGGACTTCTTCCCAGCCATTGCGCGGGTGTTCGATGACGGACTGATCCTGGCGCGACTGCCCGGGCGCATGACGGCCGGGCTGCGCCTCGCCGCCGAGATTCATCTCGTCACCTACTCGGCGATGCAGGCGGTCCGCTTCGGCAGGTATCGCCAAGCATTCGCTTATCTCGCGATGATCGGCCGGCGGTCGCTCAAATCGCTGCCGCGCTCGGCAATCCGGGTCGCCCTCGCCCGCTTCGGCATCTAGTCCCCGCCGCGTCAAGACGCGATCTTCGAGGCCTCGTAAGGCTTCGGCTCGAGGCCGAGGGCCGCCAGGGCGGCGCCAAAAGCGACCATCACGGGATGCATCGCGACGACGGCTTTCGACGACGTCGACAAGACGGCGGCGCGAAGGAGCGACAGCGGCAACCGTCCAAGCATCTGCGCGAACACCCGCACCCGCGCCGATGCGCTTCGCGCGGCCTTGTACTGCACACGATAGTTGATCGCACCGATGCGCAGCCCGCGCTTTGCGATCCAGCCGAGGCTGGTGCGGTTGTGCGGCACGGTCTCGGTGATGACGGCCTCCGCCGTCCAGTGGAACAGCATGCCGGCGTCACGGCACCGCACGAAGAAATCGCAATCACCGCCGCCGAGAAAATTGAAGCGCAGATCGAACGCGGGACGGTCGAACCGCTCGAAGGCGGCACGCGTGATCAGGCAATTGCCGCAGCCGTAGATCAGCGGCACCGCACCGCTGTACTCGTAGGCTGGACAGAAGGCGGGATGGCGCGAAAGCCAGGGCTTGCTGTCGTCGTCGAACACCGGCAACACCGGCCCGCCGACCACGTCGGCGCCGGTCGCTTCCGCGGTGCGCACCATCAGCTCGAGCCAGTCCGGCGAAGCAATCTCGTCGTCGTCGATCATCAAGAAACGGGTCGCGGCGGGAAACAGCTCCTGCGCCGTCTCGAAGGCAGCATTGATCGCCTGGCAATTGCCCTGCCGCCTCTCGATGAGGCAAACGCCCTGGAGCCTTCCTGCGGCCAGGAACTCCGCGGCAACCGGCGCGCTCTCGCGCCGCGCCGCATCGTTCTCGACCATGACGACGGCAAAGGAACGCGGGGTGCGCTGGTTTGCCAGCGATTCCAGCGTCAGGCGCAGGTGTTGCGGACGACGGAAGCAGGGAACGCAGACGACGATGCCGACCGACAGGTCGATGACGCGAGAGCTCGCCACGATCTCCCGGTTGGGATCGCGCACGGCATCCGAGATGCGCGCCGCAGACAGGTCTGTCGGGATCAATGTCATGAGGTCTAGATGTCCGAGATGTATTGAAAAAGCCCTGCTTCGATCGCGCGTCCCACGACGGTACATCGCCGCCGGACAGATGCGTCCCAAAATGGACGACTGCCGCGCGGCACATGACCACCAAGTTCGCCGCACGTCATGCTGCAATTGGCGGTCCACGCGCCGACGGCGCTCCAACATGAACAATGCTGTAGTTAATACGCATGCGCATTAACCGGACCGTAAGCACTGCGACCGGTGAGACGATGCGGCATCGGATTTGCTCTTCGGGCAGGCGCATTTTTTCCTGTAAATTTGAATAGAACAAGCGCGGTCAGAATCCATGAACAAGCCAGCCACGATCGATTTCGCGACAGCCACGGCGATCCCCGCGGCCGTGCCATATGCCGAAGCGCTTCATGATCTCGTCCCCGGAGAAGCCCGCGACAGCCTGCTCGCCGTCCATGACGTGCTGTGCCGCGAGCTGCCGCGGGGCCGGCTCGCGATCTATGAAGCAGGCGGCGGCTCGTGCAGCGTTCTGCCGCCGGACTTGCTGAGCCGCAGCAAGGTCACCGTCGTCGACATCGACGAGGACCAGGTCCGCAACAACACCTACGCCGACGAGGCGATCCTCGGCGACGTCCAGACTTACCGCTTCGGCCGCGAGACCTTCGATCTCGTGATCTGCTACAACGTGATCGAGCATCTGCCTGATGTCGACGCCGCGCTGCTGAATTTCCGTGACGCGCTCAAGCGCGGCGGGATGATCCTGATCGGCGCGCCCAATCCGCGCTCGCTCTCCGGGGTCGTCACCAAATATTCGCCGCACTGGTTTCACGTCTGGTTCTATCGGCACATCCGCGGCATCAAAGACGCCGGCCTGCCCGGCGAGCCTCCCTTCCCGACCTTCTTTCATCCGCTGGTGACGCTGCCCCGGCTCCAAGCATTCGCGGCCGCCAACGGCCTCGAGATGATCTACCGCCGTGAGGTCGAAAGTCCGCGCTATCCCGAGATGCGCCGGCGCAAGCCGCTGGTTGCGGCGCTGGTCGACGCGGGCGCCGCGGTGCTGAACGCCGTGCTGCCGCGCGGCACCGACGTCCGCCGCGGCGACTATCACGTCATTCTTCGGAGGATCTGACGGCGATGGCACGTGAGCGGCCCATCACCGGACGAACGGCGGCTCGCGGCCATGCTGCGCGCGGTAACGAACCGTTAATTGCTGGAAGAGGCGGGTATCGCGGGCGTCATAGGGTCGCGCCGAGGGATGGCATGCGCTTAAACGCTTTGTTTGCCATTTCGGTGAATAGTCCCTCAATGAGTATGGTTAATTTTCCCTGTTGCGTTGATTGGGCACCCATATCCCGGGTGCGTGGCGTAAAGCGAAGAGTAACCCCTCAGCCCGCGGCACTTGGAATGAAAGCTGGGGATCATGCTTGATTATAACCAGCCGATCGATCGAGCCGGACCGGAGGCCTCTGAGCGGAAGCCCCAGGGCGGCTTCAACGTGCTGGAGCTCGCCAATCTGCTCTGGCGGCGGAAGGTCGCGATCGCCGCGGCCGCCCTGCTCGGCGCGGCGCTTGCCGTCACCATCGGCAAGAGCGTGACGCCCCGCTACACCGCCACCGCTCAGCTCTATGTCGACCCGCGCGAGCTCCAGCTCGTCGACCGCGAGCTCACGCCGCGCGCCCAGGACGTCTCCGGCATGTCCATGGTGGTGGAAAGCCAGGCGCGCCTGATCACCTCCAACAGCGTGCTGCTCCAGGTGATCCAGCAGGCGGGTCTCGACAAGGACCCGGAATTCGGAGGCGGTGACGCGGCGAGCCTGATGTCGTCGCTGCTCGGCCTGATCGGCCTGCAGCCCCGCGCGCCCTCCGCTGCGGAGACGAAGGAGGTGCAGCTTGCGGCGCTCGAGGCGCTGAACAGGCACATCGCCGTTCGCAAGACCGAGAAGAGCTTCATCGTCGACGTCGAGGTCTGGTCGACGAATCCAGCGAAGGCGGCGATGCTCGCCAACACGCTGACCAATGCCTATCTCGCCGAATCCCGCAACTCGCAGGCTTCGGCGGCACGGCGCGCCACCAACGATCTCTCCAGCCGCCTGAAGGAGCTGCGCGACCGGCTGCGCAACGCCGAGACCGCGCTGGCGACCTACAAGGCCCAGAACAATTTCGTCGGCACCCAGGATGCGCTGATCAGCGATCAGCAGCTCTCCGCCAGCAACCAGCGGCTTTCCGCGGCCCGGGCAGGGACGATGGATGCGCAGGCGCGGCTCGACCAGATCGAGGCGAGCCGGCGTACAGCTGCCGACGCGGGCGCGATTCCGGAGGCGCTGCAATCGCCGACCATTGCGAATTTGCGCGCGCAATATGCCGATGCGCGGAAGAAATATGCGGAGCAGGCCGGCGAGCTCGGCCCGCGCCATCCGGCACTGCGCCAGACCGAGAAGCAGGTCGAGGACCTCAAGCGCACCATCAACGAGGAGATCGACCGCTTCGCCCAGTCCGCCAAGAACGACCTGACGCGCGCCCGCGATTTCGAGGCCTCGCTCAACCGCGCGCTGGAAGCACAGAAGCGGCAAAGCGTGCAGCTCAGCCAGGCCGCCGTGCGGCTGCGCGAGCTCGAGCGCGAAGCCGATGCCAGCCGCGACGTCTATCAGTCCTTTCTCAAGCGCTCCCGCGAGACCGAGGAGCAGGAGAGCCTGAACACCTCGGCCGCCCGCGTCATCGGCGAGGCGACGGTGCCGCAGCGGCGCTCGTTCCCGCCGGCCATGAGCCTGTTTGCCATGATCGGCTTCATTTTCGGGGCGATCGCTGCATCGAGCTGGTTCGTTGTGGCAGATTTGCTGTTCGCTGGCGCAACCGCGCCTGCGACGCCGACACCCGCCCGACGTGAGCGCTCGCCGATGCCACAGGCATCCCGAGCACCGGAGCTCCCGCGGGCTGCGGAGGCTGCCCAGCCGCGGCAGACCCCGCGCGCATCTCAAGCTGCGTCGGCTCCGCCGGAACTTGTCGCGCCTCCGCTGCAGCCTTCGATGGTCGAGCAGCCCTTGATCGAGAAGCCGCTGATCGCACGCTTCCAGGAGGCCGACGTCATCCACACGCTCGGCGCCATACTTCCCACCGGCGGCGGCGTCGATCTCACACGGCTGGGTTGGCCGACGCTGCGCCCGGGCTTTCCCTTGACGAGCCTGCTCAACGCCTGGCGCGACATGCGCGCGGCGGTGGCGCGGCGCGCCGGCGGCAAGGCGATGCCGGTCGTTGCGCTGGTCGGTGCCGGCAGGACCAGCGGCCGCAGCCTGACCGCGCTGAATTACGCGCTGGCGGCCGCCCGCGACGGCGCCCGCGTGCTGATGATCGATGCCGACCATCAGGCGCGCTCGCTCTCGAACAAGGTCATCCGTCCCGGCAAGAGCGAGCCGAGCAGGCTCGGCTGGCTCTCGATCGGCAGCAAGGACTCACGCGAGATCAGGACGGTCAACGGCATCTCGGTGCTCCCGGCCACAGAGGGCGACGCCGGCAAGGCCGCCGACGCCATCCGCAAGGCGATTGCGCAGGCCCGTTCGGCGGGCGGCTATGATCTCGTGGTCCTCGACGGCCCGGCCCTGCCGCTCCCGGCCGGCGGCAGCAAGCTGCTCGACGACATCGACTCGCTGGTGGCCGTGCTGCCGACCAGCCTCGACGTCAACGACAGCCTGGAAGAGATCCTGACCGCGCTCGGCCAGGCCGAGCGCAAGCTCGTCGGCGTCGTGCTCGACGAGCTCGCCCCTGCAATGCAAACGCGCCAGCGAGGCAAACAATATGCTTGAGCGCCGCGTCAACCTCGACGGACGGGCAGCAACTGCCGAGGTGCCGAGAATCACCGTCGGCGGACTTCGCATGGCCGCGCTCGATCTGGAAGAGACCGCCGATTTCATGATCGAGGCGACCAATCCCGCCCATCGCATCGGCCGTCCGCTGTTCCTGACCTCGGCCAATGGCGAGGTGCTGGCGCGCTGCTCGACCGAGCCGCAGACCGAGCGCCTGTTCCGTGCCGCTGATCTGATCAACGCCGACGGTCAGCCGCTGGTCGCAGCTTCGAAGCTGCAATCCTGGTTCCCGCTGCCGGAGCGCGTCGCAACCACGGACCTGTTCCACGTCGTCGCGCGCAAGGCCGAAGCCGCAGGCCGCACCTTCTACATGTTCGGCGCAAGCGACCCCGAAAATGCCGCTGCGGTCGCAAACGTCCAGAAGATGTATCCACGTCTCAAGATCGTCGGGCGCAGCCACGGCTATCTTCGCGGCGAGGCGCTGCGTGCCAAGGTCGAGGAGATCAATGCCCTGGCGCCGGATTATCTGTGGGTCGCGCTGGGTGTGCCCAACGAACAGGCATTCGTGAAGGAGTTCACGCCGCATCTGACCAATGTTGGCGTCATCAAGACATCCGGCGGACTATTCAACTTCTTGTCAGGGAGCCGTTCCCGCGCGCCGCAATGGATGCAGAAGATCGGGCTCGAATGGGCCTGGCGCACCTTGCTCGAGCCGCGCCGTCTGCTCTGGCGTTATTTGACCACCAACCCCCGCGCGCTCTATCTTCTCTTCAGCCGCAACCGCCCCCTCCGCTAAGAGAAGAGCAGAATACGACATGACCGACCGACCGACCGTCCTCGTCACCGGGGGCGCTGGCTATATTGGCTCGCATGCCTGCCGCGCATTGACCGCCGCCGGCTATCAGCCCGTCGTTTATGACAATCTCTCGACAGGTCATCGCAGCTTCGTATCCGGCACGCTGGTGACGGGCGACCTGCTCGACGGCGCGGCGCTGGCGCGCGCCTTCGCCGACCACAAGATCACGGCGGTGATGCATTTCGCGGCGGCGAGCCTCGTCGGGGAGTCCATGACCGACCCGCAGAAATATTACATCAACAACGTCCAGGGCACGCTGTCGCTGTTGCAGGCGATGCGCAACGCGAGCTGCCATCGCATCGTGTTCTCCTCGACCGGCGCCGTCTACGGCAATGCCGATTCCAAGGCGCTGCCGGAAGACTTTCCTTGCGCGCCGATCAATCCTTACGGCGCATCGAAATTGATGATCGAGCGCATGCTCGCCGATTACCGCACGGCCTATGGCTTCGGTGCGTTCTGCCTGCGCTATTTCAACGCCAGCGGCGCCGATCCGGCCGGCGGCATCGGCGAGCTGCGCGACAACGAGACCCACCTCATTCCGCGCGCGATGATGGCGCTTCAGGGCCATGTCGACTTCGCGGTGTTCGGCGACGATTACGACACGCCCGACGGCACCGCGATCCGCGACTACATCCACGTCACGGACCTTGCAGCGGCGCATGTCGCGGCCTTGAAGCTTCTGGAGCAAGGCCATGCCGGCGGCAGCTTCAATCTCGGCACCGGCTCCGGCTTTTCCGTCCGCGAGATCCTCGACGCCATCAGGCAGGAGACCGGGCGCGAGGTGCCGCACACGGTCAAGCCGCGCCGCGCCGGCGATCCCACCTTTCTGGTCGCCGATCCCTCTGCTGCGAGAGAGGTGCTGAACTTCGTGCCGCGTCACTCCGACCTGCCGACGGTCGTCCGCACGGCCTGGGCCTGGCACCAGAAGGCGCATCCGTTCAGGCCGCGTTAGGCAATCGCGGCTGCAATCGCTTGCTTGCCGTGCCCTCGAGCGGCTAGAATGAATTGTCGCGGCTGCGCTGGCGCATCGCCGACAGCCGCGCGTTCCGCATCGCCGACGACGACGTCGGCCTGCATGGTTCGGCCAAGTTGCCGAACCGAATTTTCCGAGCGAAGTGACGATCAAGTCGGCGTGTCGGCCCGTCGTCGGACGCGATTCTGGGAGCATCGACCACATGCATCAGGCTCCCCGCCTGGAATTCGAGCGCGTGATGGAGGAGTTCGTCCGCTGGCATGTCGTGCCGGAAGACGAGCGTTCGCCCGCGCCTGCCTGGTGGTGGGGCCCTGCCATGGCCGTGGTCGACGACCAGGCGCCGATGAGCGCAGCATGCTGCTGCGCATTGGACGTGAGCGAAGGGACGAGCTTCGCCGACGGTGCGCGTGCCATTCTCGCGCTGTTCAACGAGCAGACGTCACTGACGGCCCCCCAGGATTTTCCGAGCAAGGCCGAGGGGGAAGAGCACGAGGTCCGCGAGCTGCACCCGCAGCCGTCAGACGACAGCGCGTTTCAGCCCTGAGGCTGCGTCTTCGTCGGCCGCTTCCGGCTGGAG
Source organism: Bradyrhizobium sp. CCBAU 11357 (assembly GCF_028128865.1). Classification (NCBI taxonomy): domain Bacteria; kingdom Pseudomonadati; phylum Pseudomonadota; class Alphaproteobacteria; order Hyphomicrobiales; family Nitrobacteraceae; genus Bradyrhizobium; species Bradyrhizobium sp. CCBAU 11357. The sequence goes on from NZ_LBJW01000110.1 coordinate 353,074, forward strand.
CGGCGGCGCGACGGGCAGCACCATGGGCCGCAGCAGCTCGGCCATCTGCCGCGCCGGCAGCGGCTTGGAGATGAGGAAGCCCTGCATCTCGTCGCAGCCATGGGTGCGCAGGAACGCCTCCTGCTCGGCATTCTCGACGCCCTCGGCGACGACGGTCATGCCGAGGGCCTTGCCCATGCTGATGATCGCCTGCGCGATCGCCTGATCCTCCGAATCCTGCGGCAGGTCGCGCACGAAGGAGCGGTCGATCTTGATCGTGTCGATCGGGAAGTGCTTCATCAGCGACATCGACGAATAGCCGGTGCCGAAATCGTCGATGGCGAGACGGATGCCGCGGCTCTGGATGGAGTCGAGCACCTTGAGCGCGCGGCCGACATTGCGCATCATCATGCTCTCGGTGACCTCGAGCTGGAGCAGCACCGGCGACATGCCGGACGCCGCCAGCGCCTCGTCGACGTCCTGCAGCAGATGCTCGTCGGCAAACTGCCGCGGCGACAGGTTGACCGCCATCGACAGCGGCAGCAGGCCGCGGCGCTGCCAGGCCATGGCCTGCGCGCAGGCCTCTTTCAGCACCCAGCGGCCGATCGGCACGATCAGCCCGGTTTCCTCCGCGAGCGGAATGAACTGCGCGGGCGAGACGTTGCCGAGATCGGGATGCGTCCAGCGCAGCAGCGCCTCGACACCCGTGATCTGACCGGTCGCCATGTCCACCTTGGGCTGGTAGTTGAGCGAGAACTGCTCGCGTTCCAGCGCGCGGCGCAGCGCGCTCTCCAGCGACAGCCGCTCGATCGACTGCGTCTTCACCTCGTTGGAGAAGAAGCGATAGCCGTTCTTGCCGTCCTCCTTGGCGAGGTACATCGCCATGTCGGCGTTCTTGGTCAGCGTCTGCGCATCGGAGCCGTTGGCCGGATACATCGCGATGCCGATCGAGGCCGTGGTGTGGCACTCGTGGCCGGCGAGCTCCATGGGCTCGGCCAGCGCAGCGAGCAATTCAGTCGCGATGCGCTGAACGTCGTCGATCTCGCCGCACTGGTCGAGGATCACCACGAACTCGTCGCCGCCGAGGCGCGCGACCACGTCGCTCGCCCGCAAGCTGCCGCGCAAGCGGTTCGCGACTTCGAGCAGGAGCAGGTCGCCGGCCTCGTGGCCGAGCGAATCGTTGATGACCTTGAAGCGGTCGAGGTCGATGAACAGCACCGCAAAGCGGTGATCGTGGCGTTGCGCCGCATCGATCGCCTCGCGCAAGAGCCCGTTGAAGGTCTCGCGGTTCGGCAAGTCGGTCAGGCTGTCGTGCGAGGCGAGGTATTCGATGCGCTCGTCGGCCTTGTTCTTCTCGTCGGTGCGATCGAAATTCTCCATCGCGAAGGAGACGTTGTCGGCGAGACGCTGCAACAGCTCGACGAATTCGGGCGTGAAGGTCGCCGGCTCGGTCGACATGTAGATCATGACGCCGACGGCCTCATCGTGCGTGACGAGCGGAAACGCGGCGCCCGACCGCGCGCCGTCCCCGCGCACAATGGGGTGGAAGACGCGGACGCGGTCGTCGTTGAGATAATCGTTGCTGATGCAGGGCTGGCGCGTGCGGAACGCCGTGCCGCTCATGCCGCGCCCCTCCGGCCGCTCGGGATCGATCGAGAGACGGACATTGCGCGTGGTGCCGGCGGACGGACCGGCGGCGGCGACGATCTCGAGCTGGTCGGTACCGGGCCTGGCCAGGGCAATCGTGGTCGAGGTGAACTTGGCGCCGTTCGATGCCGCAAGGCAGACGAGGTCGAACAGCTCGGCCCGCGACTTCGCGCGCATGATGGCCTCGTTGGTCGCACTCAAGGCCGCGAACATGCGCGTGAGGCGCTCCTTCTGCGCTTCGGTGCGGGCCTTCTCCTCGGCGCGCTCGAAATTGTCGAGTGCGAAGGAGACGTTCTCCGCGAGGCGCCCGAGCAGCTCGACCAGATCGGGCGTGAACGTATTCTCTTCCGGTGCGAGGAAGAGCAGAATGCCGACCGGTTCCCGTCCCGCTCTCAGCAGCGGGAAGCACGCCGCAGCCCGCGTTCCATCCTCGATTGCCCTCGCGCGCCAATAGGCGGACCGCGGCTCGTTCAGATAATCGTTCATGACGCTGGGCCGGCGCGTCCGCAGCGAGAGGCCGATGATGCCCTGGCCCTCGGGATGGTCGGCGGAAATGACGGAGGTCCGTCCGGCTATGCGCTCCTGCAGGCGCCCCTTGACCGCAACGACGCGGACGAGCTCGCCTGCTTCATCGATGATGCCGATCGTCGCCGCGGCGAACAGGTCGCCCAGCACGGCCGCCTGGCAAGCCACCTCGAACAGCTCCTCGCGCGTCTTGGCGCGCATGATGGCTTCGTTGGTTGCGCTCAGCGCCTCGAACATGCCGCTGAGACGATTGCGTTGCTTGTCCGCGCGCGCCTTCTCTTCGGCGCGGTCGAAGCTTTCGAGCGCGAAGGCGACGTTGGCCTGAAGCCTGCACAGCAGCTCGACGAGCTCCGGCGTGAAGGTGCCGCGCTCCGGGGAGTTGAACAGAAAGATGCCCTCGGCCCGGTCGCCGTTGAGCAGCGGCAATGCCGCCGAGGATGCGATGCCGGTACGGCGGGCGCTGGCGTGCCAGGGCGCGATACGGTCGTCGGCGAGCACGTCGTTGCTGACGGCGGGCTGGCGCGTGCGAAACGCGGTGCCGGTCAGGCCGCGCCCTTCGGGCACCTGGTCGGAGGTGGAGAACGTGAACTCGCGAACCTCATCGGCGTTCGGGCCGTAGCAGGCGGCGACGCGCAGCAGCCCGGTGCGATGGTCGACCAGCGCGATGGTGGCCGAGGTGAACTTGGCCCCCTTGGCGGTCGCCTCGCAGACGAGATCGAACAGCTCGGCCCGCGACCGCGCTCGCAGGATCGCCTCGTTGGTGGCGCTGAGCGCCGCATACATTCGCGCCAGGCACTCTTCTTCTGCGGCGATGCGGGCTTTCTCGGCCTCGCGGCCGAAATTCTCGATCGCGAACGAGACGTTCTCGGCCATGCGCAGCATCAGCGCGACGATCTCCTCGTCCTTGGCCCAGGAGCGGCTGATGAAGAACAGCAGCACGCCGACGCTCTCGCCGTGCCTGATCAACGGCGCGACGACGCAGGCGGCGACGCCGGTGTTGACGTTGGCCTGCTCCCACGGCGTGCCCCTGGTGCGGCTGGCGAGATCGTCCTCGACGATGGCCTTCTGCGTCCGGAATACCTCGCCCGAGATGCCCTTGCCGTAGGGATTCTCCGGATCGACCGAATAGCGCGCCTGGGTGACCAGCTCGAGGTTCTGGCCGGTGGCGGCGACGGGCTTCATCCAGTGCGAATCCGGCTCGCGAAGCAGCACGATGGTCGCCAGCGACTTGCCGCTGTGGACCGAGGCGTCGCATACCAGTTGATACAGCTCCTGCTCGGTCTTGGCGTGCAGGATGGCTTCGTTGGTGGCGCTGATGGCGCCGAACATGCGGTTGAGCCGCCGTGTCGCCCGTTCACTGGCCTGCCGCGCGGTCTCACGCGCGAAATTGTCCAGCGCGTAGGAAATGTTCGCCGACATGCGCTCGAACAGCGACACCATCTGCTCGTTCAGCGAGTTGGGCTCGCTCCGCGTCACATACAACACGCCGACGCTCTTGCCGTTGCAGAGCAGCGGCAGCGCCGCGGCCGCACCGATGTGGGCCTTGGCGGCGCCCTCGCGCCAGGCCAGCGAGCGCGGATCGTTCAGATAATCGTTGCTGACGCACAGCTTCTGATCGCGAAACGCCTCGCCGCCGACGCCGGATCCTTGGGGCGTACCGGCTTCCGACGTGATCACGATCGAGCGGAGCCGCGCAATGTCATCGCCACAGCCGGCCGCGAAGCACAACCTTCGGCCGTCCGGCTCGACCAGGAACACGGCAACGGCCAGAAAGTCCCCGCTCGAAAACCCGGCATCGCAGACCTTCTGGTACAGCTCCTCCGGCGATCCCGCGTAGAGAATCGCTTCATTGATGGCGCTCAACGCCGCAAAGGTGCGCGCGAGTGTCGTCGACACGATCTCAGCTCCCGGGCATTTCTGCCTATTTCTCCCGGTGCCTTTATGAGTCGCAACCGCCTAAGTGGTCGTTATTGCGCGGCGCAAACCGTCGATCAAAGTGAACGAGCTGCGAACGAGCGCGACAAAACTGACGGGAATACCGCTGCGAGGCCGAACCGTCGACGAAAGGCATGTTCGGTTTACCAATTTGCCGGCCTGTGTTGGTTTACGGGAGATTGATATCGCGGCGCCGTGGGTGGGCAAAGCGAAGCGGGCCCACCCACCTTCGCAAATCGAGCGAGATCGTGGGCACGGCGCAAGTGCGCCTTTGCCCACCCTACAGGACTTTCCGCATCTCAAAACGGCAGCGCCACGCTGGTCTTGATCTCCTTCAGCACGACGTTGCTGCGGACGTAGCGGATGCCGGGGATGCGGAACATGAACTCGTCGAGGAAGCGGTTGTAGGCCGCCATGTCCTGGACGACGACGCGCAAATGATAATCGGCGTCCCCGGTGGTCGCAAAACACTCCAGCACCTCGCGGCGCTTGGTGACCCTCGCCACGAATTCGTCGACGAATTTCGCATCGTGCCGCTCCAGCGAGACGTGGAGGATGGCCGACATCGCAAAGCCCGCCTGCTCGCGCGCGACCAGCGCCGCATAGCCCTGGATGACACCGCTCTCCTCCAGCGCCCGCACCCGCCGCCAGCAGGCGGAAGTGGACATGCCGACCTCGTCGGCGAGTTGCTGGTTGGTGGCGCGGCCATCTCTCTGGAGATGGGCGAGAATGCGGCTGTCCTGCTCTTCGATCATGGGAGGCTCCAGTTCGAGCATATCTACCAGATTGAACGCCTACTTGCAAAATCCTACCGAATTTCTGCAACAGAAGGGATAAATAGGTAAGACCTACCAACGCCTCGGGCATAACCTTCCATCACTGGGCGGGATGCCGCGCGAGGTCCGCCATGGACGCCATTTCCTCACTCGACACCTACGAGCTCTCCGATCGCTACGAGCGCGAGGAGGGCCGCGTCTTCCTCACGGGCACGCAGGCCATCGTCCGTATCGCGCTCGACCAGGCGCGACGCGATCGTGCGGCCGGGCTCAACACCGCCGGCTTCATCTCCGGCTATCGCGGCTCGCCGCTCGGCGGCATCGACCTCGAGCTGTGGCGCATCGAGGAGCGGCTCAAACGGGACCGCATCGAATTCCTCCCCGCCGTGAACGAGGACCTTGCGGCGACTGCTGTGCTCGGCTCGCAGCAGGTCGAGACGCAACCCGACCGCGAGGTCGATGGCGTGTTCGGGCTCTGGTACGGCAAGGGCCCGGGCGTCGATCGGTCCGGCGATGCGCTCAAGCACGGCAATGCCTACGGCTCCTCGCCGCACGGCGGCGTGCTGGTGGTCGCCGGCGACGACCATGGCTGCGTCTCCTCCTCGATGCCGCACCAGTCCGACGTCGCCTTCATGAGCTGGTTCATGCCGACGCTGCATCCGGCCGACGTCGGCGAATATCTGGCGTTCGGCGAATATGGCTACGCGCTGAGCCGCTTCTCCGGCATGTGGGTCGGCTTCAAGGCGATCTCCGAGATCGTGGAATCAGGCGCATCCGTCGCGCTGCGCCCGCCGCGCCTCTTCCGCACGCCCGACTTCACGCCACCGCCGGGCGGCCTGCACTATCGCTGGCCCGATCTGCCGGGTCCGCAGATCGAGGAACGGCTGGAAGCCAAGAAGCACGCGGTCTACGCCTTCGCCAAGGCCAATCCGATCGATCGTCACATCTACAACATCCCCAGCGCCACCTACGGCATTGTCACGACCGGCAAGGCGCATCTCGATTTGATGGAGGCGCTGCGGCTGATGGGCCTCGATGAAGCGGCCTGCCGCCGCATCGGCATCGACGTCTACAAGGTCGGCATGGTCTGGCCGCTGGCGCTGCACGACGCGATGGAGTTCGTGAAAGGCAAGCGCGAGATCCTGGTGGTCGAGGAGAAGCGCGGCATCATCGAGAGCCAGTTCAAGGAGTACTTCTACGACTATCCCGGCAGCAAGCCCGAGCGCATGGTCGGCAAGCACGACGAAACCGGCGCACGGCTGATCTCCTGGATCGGCGAATTGTCGCCCCGCGCGCTCGCGAACGTGCTCGCGCGCCGGCTCGATCCGATGTTTCCGGGTCTCAATCTCGCCGCGCGCGCCGCCGCCTTGATGCCGGAGGCCGCCCGCACGATCAATGTCAGCGGCGCGACACGCACGCCCTATTTCTGCTCGGGATGTCCGCACAACACCTCGACCAAAGTGCCGGAAGGATCGAAGGCGCTCGCCGGCATCGGCTGTCATTTCATGGCGAGCTGGATGGACCGCGAAACCTCCTCGCTGATCCAGATGGGCGGCGAGGGCGTGAATTGGGCAGCCTCGTCGCGCTTCACGGGGCACACGCACGTGTTCCAGAATCTCGGCGAAGGCACCTACTACCATTCCGGCTCGATGGCGATTCGCCAGGCGATCGCGGCCAAGGCCAACATCACCTACAAGATCCTGTTCAACGACGCGGTCGCCATGACCGGCGGCCAGCCGGTCGACGGGCCCGTCAGCGTCCATGCCATCGCCCATAGCGTCCGCGCCGAAGGTGTTGAGCGCATCGCCCTGGTGTCGGATAATCCCGCGCAGTTCTCGCCGGCCGATCTGCCGGCCGGCGTCACCATCCATCCGCGCGAGGAGATGGATGTCGTGCAGCGCGAGCTGCGCAATATTCCCGGCGTCTCGGTCCTGATCTACCAGCAGACCTGCGCCACCGAGAAGCGGCGCCGGCGCAAGCGCGGGCAGATGGCCGATCCCAAGCGGTTCGCCTACATCAACGATCTCGTCTGCGAAGGCTGCGGCGACTGCTCGGTCGAATCCAACTGCCTCAGCGTCGAGCCGAAGGAGACGCCGTTCGGCCGCAAGCGGCAGATCAATCTGTCGGCCTGCAACAAGGATTTTTCCTGTCTCAACGGCTTCTGCCCGAGCTTTGTCACGGTCGAAGGCGCGACGCGCCGCAAGAAGAGCGCGAGCCGGATCGATGCGACCGAGCGCGCCGCAACGCTTCCCCTGCCCGCGCCCGCAACGCTCGACCGGCCCTACGACCTCATGGTGACCGGCGTCGGCGGCACCGGCGTGATCACCGTCGGCGCGCTGATCGGCATGGCCGCGCATCTGGAACGCCGCGGCGTTTCGGTGCTCGACTTCACCGGCTTTGCGCAGAAATTCGGGCCTGTGCTGAGCTACATTCGCCTGGCCGCGAGCCCCGAGGCGCAGCACCAGGTCCGCATCGACCAGGGCGCGGCCGATGCGCTGATCGGCTGCGATCTCGTCGTCAGCTCCTCGCCAAAGGCCTCAGGCACCTATCGCCGCGGCACCCGCGCCGCCGTCAACACCGCGGAAATGCCGACCGGCGACGTGGTCCGCTTCCGCGATGCCGATCTCGCTGCGCCGGCCCGCCTGCGCGCAATCGATCAGGTCATCGGCGAGCACAATCTCGACACGATCAATGCCAACGTACTGGCCGAGCGCCTGCTCGGCGATGCCGTCTACGCCAACATCATCATGCTGGGCTTTGCCTGGCAGCACGGTCTTGTCCCTGTTTCGCTGCAGGCTTTGTTGCGGGCGATTGAGCTCAACGGCGTTGCGGTCGAACGCAACAAGCAGGCCTTTGCCTGGGGCCGGATCGCCGCTGGCGATCCGGATTCTCTGCCCAAGGCGGAGAATGTGCCAAAGGCCGAGACGCTCGATGCGACCATTGCCCGGCGCATCGAGTTCCTCACGGCCTATCAGGACGAAGCCTACGCGGCACGTTACCGGGCGATGGTCACAAAGGTCCGCAATGCCGAGGCCAAGCTGAACAGCGAGGCGCTGACCGAGGCGGTCGCGCGCGCGCTGTTCAAGCTGATGGCCTACAAGGACGAGTACGAGGTGGCGCGGCTGCACATGCAAAGCGGCTTTCTCGATGAATTGAAGCGCGAGTTCGAGGAGGGCTTCAGCGTCCAGTACCACCTCGCCCCGCCATTCATGAAGTCGCGGCGCGATGCACGGGGACGGCCGCGCAAGCGCGCCTTCGGCCAGTGGATCCAGGTGCCTCTGGCCATGCTCGCGCGCCTGAAAGGGTTGCGCGGGACGCCGTTCGATCCGTTCGGCTACACCGCGGAACGGCGCGCCGAGCGTGAACTGATCGCCTGGTATGAAAGCCTGATCGAACGCATGCTCGGAAGGCTCCACGCGACGCACCTGCCCGATCTCGTCGCGATCGCCAGAGGCCCGATGGAGATCCGCGGCTATGGCCCGGTGAAGGACGCCGCGATCGTGAAAGTGAAGACCGAGGTCGAGCGACTGCTCACCGAACTCGATACGCCATCGCCGCCAAGGATGCGCGCCTACGGTTGACGCGGAGCCGCGGACGCTTCAGCCTCTGCTCCTGAGGGGCGCTCTGATGGCCTCTTTGCAATCGGGTGATGCATCATGGATTTCGACCAGTTGACACTGACCGAGGCCGCGGCCGGTCTCGCCGCCGGAAAGTTCACGAGCACCGCATTCACCCGGGAAGCCCTGGCCCGCGCCAAAGCCAAGGCCGAGCTCAATGCTTTTGTCACCCTGGATGAAGCCGGCGCCTTGAAGGCCGCGGCTGCGTTCGACGCGGCAGGCGACAAGACAAAGCCGCTCGGTGGCGTACCCGTCGTGATCAAGGACAATATCGAGGTCGCGGGACTGCCCTGTAGCGCCGGCACACCGGCGCTGAAGGATTACATTCCGAAGGCCGACGCGCCCGTCGTGGCAAAGCTGCGCGATGCCGGAGTGGTCATCATCGGCAAGACCAGCATGCACGAGCTTGCCTTCGGCATCTCCGGCTACAACACCGCGTTCAAGACCGGCGCCGAGTACGGCGTGCGCAACGCCTATGATCGCGCCTTGATCGCGGGCGGCTCCTCGTCAGGCACGGGCGCGGCGATCGGCGCGCGGATCGTCGCCGGCGGGCTCGGCACGGACACCGGCGGATCGGTGCGGGTACCTGCCGCCCTGAATGGATGCGCCTCGCTGCGCCCGACCGTCGGTCGCTATCCGCAAGACGGCATCGCGCCGATCTCGCACACCCGCGATACCGCGGGCCCGATGGCTGCGACCATGGCGGATGTCGCGCTGCTCGACCGCGTCATCGCCGGTGGCGATGCGCTTGCGCCGGCGGATCTGACGCAGGTCCGCGTCGGCATCGTGAGATCGATGCTGGCCAATCTCGATGCCGACACCGAGGCCGCGTTCCATGCGGCAGTCACGAAGTTGAGGGCGCAAGGCGTCACGGTCGTCGAGATCGAGATGCCGCAACTGGCGGAGCTCGACGGCCAGGTCAGCTTTCCCGTCGCGCTGTACGAGGCCCATGACGATCTGGTCGCCTATCTCAAGCACACCGGCACCGGCCTCTCCATCGAGAAAGTGGCGGAGGAGATTGCCAGCGCCGACGTGAAGGGCACCTATGATGGCCTGGTGATCCCGCGCAAGTTGCCGGCTCCCGATGGTACGCTGCTGGACGCCAAGGCGATCTATGACGCCGCGATCGGGACTGCACGGCCAGCGCTGCAGGCGCTGTATGCCAGGACCTTTGCCGACAACCGGCTCGATGCGATCGCCTTTCCGACCACGCCGCGCGTCGCCATTCCCTCCAACCCCGAGTCCAGCAGTCTCGAGAATTTCGGCCTGTTCATTCAGAACACCGACCCCGGCAGCAATGCCGGCATTCCCGGCATCCAGATCCCGATCGCGCTCGGCGCCAGCAGCAAATTGCCGATCGGACTCGAGCTGGATGGCCCCGCGGGCAGCGATCGCCGGCTGCTCGCAATCGGCATGGCGCTCGACAGCGTGTTTGGACGATTGCCGCCGCCACGTTGACGGAATCGTGCCCTACCCTTCGCCCTCTCGTCATTGCGAGGAGCGCTTGCGACGAAGCAATCCAGAATCTTTCCGTGGAGGGATTCTGGATTGCTCCGCTTCGCTCGCAATGACGAAGAGAGGGTGGGCACGGCACTAACGCGCCTTTGCCCACCCTACGGCTTTGCCGCGATCGCTTACGAATACGGGTTGATCAGCTTCTGCTGCTCGGCGCTGTGATGCACGAGCAGGTCGATGAAGGTCCTCACCTTCGCCGATAGATGATGACGATGCGGGTAGACCGCATTCATGGAGAGCTCGACCGTCCGATATTCCGGCAACAGACGCACGAGGCGGCCGGCTTCGAGATCGTCCTGAATGAGGAACCCCGCCATCAGGCAGATTACGGCGCCCTCCAGCGCGACCTTCCGCAATGCTTCCCCGCTGTTGGTGACGAAGCTGCCGGAGATGCGCACCGAGGCGGGCATGCCCTTGCGATCGAGGAAATGCCATTCGTCGCCGAACGGATAGTTCAAGTGCCGACCACAATTGTGCGCGGCGAGGTCGTCGAGCTTCTGCACCCGGCCGTGCTTCTCGATGTAATCGTGGGAGCAGCACAGCACGTGACGCCAGGTGGCAAGGCTCCGCACGATCAGGCTCGAATCCGGCGGCTGTATCATGCGCAGGGCCACGTCATAGCCTTCCTCGATGAGGTCGACCTCGGCCTCGCCCATGCGCAGATCGATCTTGAGCTCCGGATAGGTCGACAGCAGTTTCGCCGCAATCGGCGCGACGAACGGCACCATGTGCGTGGCAACGTGAATGCGCAACGTGCCGCGCGGCACCGACTGCAATTCGCCCGCGATGTCGTCGGCCTGTTCGATGTCGGCGAGAATCTGGACGCAGCGGTCGTAATAGGCCTTGCCGATCTCGGTCAGATTGACCTTGCGCGTGGTGCGGTGAAGCAGCCGCACCCCGAGCCGGTCTTCCAATGCCTGCACGTGATTGCTCACCATGGTGGTCGACATGTTGAGCTTGCGGGCTGCTGCGGAGAAGCCGCCGGCCTCGACCACCCGGCTGAACACTTCGAGGCTGGTCAATCGATCCATGGCTTTCCTTGCACTGGGATGTGCGCCTCGGCAGCAATCGCGCGACAGAGACGGCAATCGCGCTGGCGCAGTCGCGCCCCTGACCCGGTAAACATCACGAACCAGGGCAACGGCTCAGATTATCAACTCTCAATGGATAATCATTCCAAAATTTAGCCGATTATCATCCCGACCAGCAAGACCGATAGTCTCCGCGAGCCGACAGGAGACTGCAATGTCCGAAATGCCCCGCACCGAGACCTTCCAGCAAGCAACTGAAATCACGCGCGATTACGCCAAGGCGGCGCCCGCTGTCCCAGCCCCGAACAGGGTCCGGCGTGCGGCCTTGGTGCTCGCGCTCCTCGCAGGCACGGCAACCATGGCCTACTACGGACACGATTACTGGACCAACGGCCGCTACCTCGAATCGACCGACGACGCCTATGTGAAGGCGGACTCCACGATCGTCGCGCCGAAGGTCTCCGGCTACATCGCCAAGGTGCTGGTCGGCGACAACGAGAAGGTTCGGGCGGGCCAGCTGCTGGCCAAGATCGACGACCGCGATTTCAAGGCGGCGCTCGACCAGGCGAAAGCCGACGTCGCTGCCGGCGAAGCCTCGGTCCGCAACATCGACGCCCAGCTCGAGCTGCAGCAGCCGATCATCGAACAGAGCATCGCCGACGTCGCTGCTGCGGACGCCAATCTGAAGTTCGCGCAGGAGGAGCGTGCCCGCTACGACGACCTCATGAAGTCGGGCTCCGGCACGATCCAGCGCGCGCAGCAGACCGATGCGGCGCTGCGCGCCAGCAGCGCGCAATTGCAACATGCCAAGTCCGGCCTCGTCGCTGCGCAGCGCAAGGTCGACGTGCTCACCACCCAGCGCGCCCAGGCCGCCGCCCAACTCGAACGCGCTCGTGCAGTCGCGCAGCAAGCCGCGCTGAACCTGTCCTATACCGAGATCACCGCTCCCGTGGACGGCACGGTCGGCGCCCGCAGCTTGCGCGTCGGCCAATACGTGCAGGCCGGCACGCAATTGATGGCGGTGGTGCCGCTCGATGCCGTCTATGTCGTCGCCAATTTCAAGGAGACCCAGCTCACCCATGTGCGGCCGGGCCAGCCGGTCGAGCTGCACGTCGATAGCTTCCGCAACACCATTCTGCGCGGCCATGTCGACAGCCTGTCGCCGGCGAGCGGGCTCGAATTCGCGCTGTTGCCGCCCGACAACGCCACCGGCAACTTCACCAAGATCGTGCAGCGCGTTCCCGTGAAGATCGTGCTCGACGATCACAACCTCACCGGTCTGCTGCGGCCGGGCATGTCCGCGGTGCCGACCGTCGACACCAAACAGGCGGTGCTGGCCGAGCGCGACAGCGCAAGGCGTCTGGCTGACAACGCACCCCACCCAAACGGAGGCTGAAGCCGGAAGGCTCCGGCCTGACCGTCAAATCCGCCCGGATGATCCTTCCAGAACTTCCGCGATGATCGAAACCACCTACCTTACCGCATCCTGTCTCCATACCCGAGACGAGGCTTCCATGAGCACGCTCCAACCGGCCCACAACGCCACCTTCGCCAATCTCCCCGTCCCTGCTGCGCCCGCGACGCCGGCGGTGTCCACAAAGACCTGGATCGCGGTGATCGGCGCCACCCTCGGCGCCTTCATGGCGGTTTTGAACATCCAGATCGTCAACGCCTCGCTCGCGGACATCCAGGGCGCGATCGGCGCCGGCATCGATGACGGCGGCTGGATCTCGACCTCCTATCTGATCGCCGAGATCGTGGTGATCCCGCTCTCCGGCTGGCTCGCGCAGGTGTTCTCGATCCGCATCTACCTGCTCACCAACGCGATCCTGTTCCTGGTTCTGTCCGCGGCCTGCGCGCTGGCGCAGGATCTGTCGCAGATGATCGTGCTTCGCGCCATCCAGGGCTTCACCGGCGGCGTGCTGATCCCGATGGCCTTCACGCTGATCATCATGCTGCTGCCGCGCGCCAAGCAGCCGATCGGCCTTGCGCTGTTCGCGTTGTCGGCGACCTTCGCGCCGGCGATCGGCCCGACCATCGGCGGCTATCTCACCGAGAATTTCGGCTGGCAATACATCTTCTACGTCAACCTCGTGCCCGGCGCGATCATGGTCGGCATGCTCTGGTATGCGCTCGAGGCGAAGCCCATGAAGCTGGCGCTGCTCCGCGAGGGCGACTGGGCCGGCATCATCACCATGGCGATCGGCCTGTCCGCGCTGCAGACCGTGCTGGAGGAGGGCAACAAGGACGACTGGTTCGGCTCGCCGTTCATCGTCAAGCTCTCGATCATTGCCGCCGTTGCGCTGACCGCCTTCCTGATCATCGAGCTCACGGTGAAGAAGCCGCTGCTCAATCTGCGCCTGCTCGTGCGCCGCAATTTCGGCTTCGGCATGCTCGCGAACTTCCTGCTCGGCGTCGCACTCTACGGCTCCGTGTTCATCCTGCCGCAATACCTGTCGCGCATCCAGGGCTACAACGCCGAGCAGATCGGCACGGTGCTGGCCTGGACCGGGCTGCCGCAGCTCGTGCTGATCCCGCTGGTGCCGCGCCTGATGCAAAAATTCGATGCGCGGATTATCATCGGTGTCGGCTTCGTTCTGTTCGCAGCATCCAACTTCATGAACATCGACATGACCAACGACTATGCCGCCGACCAGCTGCTGTGGCCCAATGTCGTTCGCGCCATCGGCCAGGCGCTGGTAATGGCGCCGCTGTCCGCGGTCGCAACCGCAGGCATCGAAGCGGAGAATGCGGGCTCGGCCTCCGGCCTATTCAACATGATGCGCAATCTCGGCGGCGCCGTCGGCATCGCGCTGCTGCAGACCGTTCTGACCAAGCGCGAGCAATATCACTCCAACGTGCTGATGCAGTCGGTCTCTGTGTTCGAAGAAGCCACACGCACGCGGATCGAGCAGCTCACACAATATTTCGTCAATCACGGCGTTCTCGACCGTGCGGACGCCGCGCATCGCGCCTATGTAGCGATCGGCCATACCGTGCAGAAGCAGGCCTTTATCTTCGCCTTCAGCGACACGTTCTATCTGCTCGGCATGGCGCTGATCGTCGCCCTGGTTGCCGTCCTCTTCCTGAAGAAGCCCGGCCAAGTCTCGGCCGGCGGAGCCCACTGACCCAGCCAAAGAAAAGGAGAACGACCATGAAGCCCCGCATGAACTACTACCAGGCCGCGCCCGACACGATCAAAGCGCTGATGGCACTGGAAGAGCAGATCCAGTCGACGGGCCTGGAGAAATCGTTGATCGAGCTGGTCAAGATCCGAGCGTCGCAGATCAATGGCTGCGCCTTCTGCATCAACATGCACACCGAGGACGCCCGCAAGCGCGGCGAGACCGAGCAGCGCATCTACCTGCTCAACGCCTGGCGCGAATCCCCGCTCTATTCCGACCGCGAGCGCGCCGCGCTGGCCTGGACGGAAGCGGTGACGCTGATCTCGGAGACGCATGCGCCTGACGACGTCTACGAACAGGTCCGCGCGCAGTTCTCCGAGGCGGACACGGTGAACCTGACCATGCTGATCGGCGCCATCAATGCCTGGAACCGGATTGCGATCGCGTTCCGCGCCGTTCATCCGGTGAAGGTGAAGGCGTCGGTGGCGTGAGCCGGCCGTAACAGACGGTCTCGTAGGGTGGGCAAAGCGTAAGCGTGCCCACCATTCTTTCAGCGAAAACGAGAGAAGACGTGGGCACGGCGCAAGGGCGCCTTTGCCCACCCTACGGCAGCTGAGCGTGTGGCCTAAACCGCCGTCGCCTTGGCGAACTCCACGTAGATCTCGCGCAGGCGCGTCGCCGTCGGACCGGGCTTGCCGTCGCCGATCGTCTTGCCGTCGATGGCGACCACCGGCTGCACGAAAGAGGATGCGCTGGTGATGAACGCTTCCTTGGCGGCGAACGCTTCGGCGACCGTGAAGGAGCGCTCCTCGACGCGGAGCTGGCGCTCTTCGGCAAGCGCGATCACGGCCTTGCGGGTGCAGCCGGGCAGGATGGCGTTGGAGTTCTTGCGGGTGACGATGACGTCGTCCTTGGTCAGGATGAACGCAGTGGACGAGCCGCCCTCGGTCACATAGCCATCCTGCAGCATCCAGGCTTCGCCGGCGCCGGCTTCGGCCGCGGCCTGCTTAGCCAGCACTTGCGCCAGCAGCGCCACGCTCTTGATGTCGCGACGCTCCCAGCGGATGTCGGGCACCGTGATGACTTTGATTCCGGTCTTGGCCACCGGGGTGTTGATGATGTCCTTCTCCGAGGTGAACATCACCAGGCTCGACTTCACGTCAGCCTTAGGAAACGGGAAGTCGCGGCCCTTGTCGGCGCCGCGCGTCACCTGGAGATAGACGAGGCCGTTCACGAGCTTGTTGCGGGCGATCAGCTCCTTCTGCAGCTCGGTGATGCGCTCGATGTTCTCCGGCAGCCTCAAGCTGATCTCGCCGACGGACCGTTCCAGCCGCGCCAGATGCGAAGCATTGTCGACCAGCTTGCCGTCGAGCACGGCCGAGACCTCGTAAATGCCATCGGCGAACAGGAAGCCGCGATCGAGCACCGAGATCCTGGCTTTCGAGAGCGGGACGAATGAGCCGTTGACGTAGGCGATCGAGTCCAAGGCCGGTCTCCTGGGAGGGAAGGGATTTGGCGCGCTTATACGCGAAATGGGGACGCCGAGCACCCTCTATTCGTCATTCCGGGGCGGCGCGAAGCGACGAACCCGGAATCCATTTCTCTCCGGGACTGCCGTGCGATGGATTCCGGGCTCGCGACTACGTCGCGCCCCGGAATGACAGAGAACGTCAGTGCGACAGAATCTTCGACAAGAACTTCTGCGCGCGGTCGCTGCGGGGCTTGCCGAAGAAATCTTCCTTCGCCGCGTCCTCGACGATCTCGCCGCGGTCCATGAAGATGACGCGGTTGGCGACCTTGCGGGCAAAACCCATCTCATGGGTGACAACCATCATGGTCATGCCCTCATGAGCGAGATCCACCATGACGTCGAGCACCTCGCTGACCATTTCCGGATCGAGCGCGGAAGTCGGCTCATCGAACAGCATGACGATCGGATCCATGGCGAGCGCACGGGCGATCGCAACGCGCTGCTGTTGGCCGCCGGACAGGTTCGCGGGATACTTTTGCGCCTGTTCCTTGAGGCCGACGCGCTCCAGCAGCTGCATGCCTTTCGCCATCGCCTTGTCGCGCGACCGGTCGAGCACCTTCTCCTGCGCGAGGCAGAGATTGTCGATGATCTTCAGGTGGGGAAACAGCTCGAAGTGCTGGAACACCATGCCGACCCGCGAACGCAGCTTCGGGAGGTTGGTCTTAGGATCGTTGACCTTGATGCCGTCGACCAGGATGTCCCCGCTCTGGAACGGCTCCAGCGCATTGACGCATTTGATCAGCGTCGACTTGCCCGAACCCGAGGGGCCGCAGACGACGACCACCTCGCCCTTGGTGACATTGGTGGTGCAGTCGGTCAGCACCTGGAAGGTCGGGCTGTACCATTTGTTGACATGGCTGATTTCGATCATGATCGACACGCTCTATCGAATGATGGCGATGCGCGCCTGCAGGCGGCGGACGCCGTAGGACGCGATACAGGAAATGGTGAAGTAGACGACAGCTGCAAACAGGTACATCTCGACCAGGCGCCCGTCGCGCTGCGCCACCTTGCTCGCCGCGCCCAGGAAGTCCGTGATCGACAGGACGTAGACCAGCGAGGTGTCCTGGAACAGCACGATGGTCTGCGTGATCAGCACCGGCAGCATGTTGCGGAACGCCTGCGGCAGCACGACGTAGCGCATGGTCTGGGCGTAGGTCAGCCCGAGCGCGCTGGCCGCGGCCGGCTGGCCGCGCGAGATCGACTGGATACCTGCGCGCATGATCTCCGAGAAGTACGCCGCCTCGAACATGACGAAGGTGATGAGCGAGGAGGCGAAGGCGCCGACGCTGATCGGACGCGAGGCGCCGGTCACCCACTGCCCGATATAGGGCACGAGGAAATAGAACCAGAAGATGACCAGCACCAGCGGCAGGGAGCGCATGAAGTCGACATAGACCCCGGCGATCCTGCCAAGGACCTTGAAGCCGGAAAGCCGCATCAAGGCGAGGGCGGTGCCGAAGACGAGGCCGCCGAGCGCTGCAAGGCCCGTCAGCGTCAGGGTGAACGTCATGCCCTCATAGAACAGGTAAGGCAGCGCGCGGCGGATGACGTCGAAATCGAGATTGCCGAACATCGCCTACTTCCCCGTGATGTAGCCGGGGATCGCGACCCAGCGCTCGAGGAAGCGCATCGCGGTCACGACGACGGCGTTGACGAGGAGGTAAAGGATGGTCGCGGCGGTGAAGGCCTCGAACACCTGGAACGAGAATTCCTGCATCGAGCGCGCCTGCCCGGTCAGCTCGAGCAGGCCGATGGTGATCGCGACCGCCGTGTTCTTGATGGTATTGAGGAATTCAGAGGTCAGCGGCGGCAGGATAATGCGGAACGCCATTGGCAGCAGCACGTAGCGATAGCCCTGCGCGGTGGTGAGGCCCAGCGCCGTTGCCGCCATCTTCTGCCCACGCGGCAGCGAGCCGATGCCGGCCTGCAGCTGCACGGCCACGCGCGCCGACATGAAGAAGCCGACGCCGATCGCCGCCGTCCAGAACGGCGCGTTCGGCAGTTGCTTCAGCCAAGTGCCGGCGCCTTTTGGCAGCAGTTCCGGCAGCACGAAGAACCACAGGAAGAGCTGCACCAGCAGCGGCATGTTGCGGAAGAATTCAACGTAAGCGAAGCCGAACCAGTTCGCCCCCTTCGAGGGCAACGTGCGCATCACGCCGACGAGCGAGCCGGTGATGAGCGCGATGACCCAGGCCAGCGCCGCGGTCTTGAGGGTCAGCACCAGGCCCGACAGCAGCATGTCGAGATAGGTGCCGGTCCCCATCGGGTTCGGCTGGAAAAAGATTCCCCAGTTCCAGTTGTAGTTCACGTGTCCCCCGCGCGAACGCGCCCGTCATTGGACGTCTTCAGAGAAGTCTTGGCCGTCTATGCAAATGTCCGGCCACCCCTGTGTCAAGAGTGGCCGGACACGTTTCCGATCGAAAGATCGAGGTTTTGTCTTACTTGTAGTCGTCCGGGTTCGGCGAATCCGTCGGCTTGGCGAACTCGTTCTTCAGCTCGGCCGAGATCGGGGTGTTGAGGTTCAGGCCCTTCGGCGGGATCTTCTGGGTGAACCACTTGTTGTAGATCTTCTCGGCCTCGCCGGAGGTGTAGAGCGCGGCGGTCGCGGCATCGACCACCTTCTTGAAGGCGGGATCGTCCTTGCGCAGCATGATGCCGTAGGGCTCGGGCTTGGAGAATGCATCCTTGGAGATGACGTAGTCATCCGGGTTCTTCGAGCCGGCGACGAGGCTCGCCAGCAGGATGTCGTCCATGACGAAGGCGACCGCGCGGTCGGTTTCCACCATCAGGAAGGCTTCAGCGTGGTCCTTGGCCGGAATGATGTTGGCGCCGAGGCTTTTCGCGACGTTGGCCTCGGTGAGCTGCTTGATGTTGGTGGTGCCGGCGGTCGAGACCACGGTCTTGCCCTTGAGGTCGTCGATCGACTTCAGGCCGCTCGACTTCTTGAAGACATAGCGGCTGGCCGTCAGGTAGTGGGTGTTGGTGAAGGCGACCTGCTTCTGACGCTCGGCGTTGTTGGTGGTGGAGCCGCATTCGAGGTCGATGGTGCCGTTGGCCATCAGCGGGATGCGGGTCGCCGAGGTCACCGGGTTGAGCTTGACCTCGAGCTTGTCGAGCTTGAGCTCCTTCTTCACGGCGTCGACGATCTTGTAGCAGATGTCCATCGCGAACCCGACGGGCTTCTGATTGTCGTCGAGATAGGAGAACGGGATCGAGGAGTCGCGGAAGCCGAGCGTGATCGCGCCGGTGTCCTTGATGTTCTTCAGCGTGCCGGTCAGCTCCTGGGCCCCGGCCTGGCTGACGACGAAGGTCGCGGCGAGCGCGAGCCCGATGTGACGGAAATGTTTCACGTTTTACTTCCCCTTTCGGATGATGCGGCCCGGATGCAAGCACAAATCGGGCCGGATTAGAATGTAACTTTCGGCTGGATTAACGGCTCAGGTTAACGGCGCCGGCAACTCGCCGAGATCCCAGAACAGCCCGGCCATCACCGTCAAGGCCTCTTCGGTCAATGGCAGCAGGATGTGCTCATTGGGCGCATGCTGGGAGCAGCCGGGATAGGAGTGCGGCACCCAGATCGTCGGGAGGCCGAGGATCTCGGAGAACACGTCATTGGGCAGCGAACCGCCGAAATTCGGCAGCACGGCCGGCGCCTTGCCGGTGGTCTCCTGCACCGAATCCGCGGCCCATTTGATCCACGGGCTGTCGAAATCGGTGCGCGATGCAGCAAAACTCTGCGCCGCGCGCACCTCGACCATCGGGAAACCGCGTCCGACCAGGTGCGCACGGATCGCCTCGATCAGCCCCTCAACCTTCGTCCCGACCACGAAACGCAGTTGCAGCACGGCGTTGGCCTGGCCCGGAATAGCGTTGGCCGGCTTCTCGATATTGCCTGAGGACATTGCCAGCACTTCCAGCGTGTTCCAGGCGTAGAGCCGTTCGGCGGCCGAAAGCCCCTCCTCGCCCCAGTTCTCCGCGAGCGCGGGCTCGTCCGCGGTCGGCACCACCTCGACGTCGGCCAGATAGCTGCGGATCTGGTTGGTGAGGCGCGGCGGCTTCAAGGCGTCGAGCTGAAGACGGCCATGGCCGTCGACCAGGGTGGAGATCGCGTTGACCAGGATGGTCGCGGGGTTGGCGAGCACGCCGCCCCAATTGCCGGAATGGTGACCGCCGTCGCGCAAGTTCACGTCGAGATGGATGCGGATGCCGCCACGGCAGCCGAGAAACAGCGTCGGCCGATCGGCCGACAGGCGCGGCCCGTCGGAGGCCATGAACAAATCGGCCTTGAGCGCGTCGCGATGGAGATCGCAGACCTTGCCGAGATCGGGCGAGCCGATCTCCTCGCCCATCTCGATGATGAATTTGGCGTTGAAGCCGAGCTTGCCGCCACGCGCGTCGCGCACTGCGCGGAGCGCCGCCATATTGATGCTGTGCTGGCCCTTGTTGTCGGCGGTGCCGCGGCCGTAGAGCCGCGTCCCCGCAACATTGGTGCGCCAGGGATCGCGGCCGTCGCGCCATTCGCCTTCCATGCCGTCGACGACGTCGCCATGGCCGTAGACCAGCACGGTCGGCGCAGACGCACTCTCGTGGTGCTCGGCGAACAGGAACGGCGCCTTGCCGCTCGGGGATTCGACGATGCGGCTGGAAAAATCGAGCGCCGCGAAAGCCGGCTGCATCTCCTGTTCCAGATAGGCACGCAGCTCGGGGCCGCGCTGCGGATTCTGGCTCTCGGTCTTGTAGGCGACGCGGCGGTCGAGTTCAGCGAGGAACGCGCCGGACTTGAAATCCTCACGGGCGCGGGCGATGGCGTCGGCTCTGGTCATACTTGCTTTTCGAGGCTCTGAGACGAAGGACCTTACCGACATGGGTTGGCCTTCGAAAGTGGCGGGGACTTGGATTGTTCTTATAGTTCTCTTGTAGTCTTCTTGTAGCTCTCTTGGGATTTCGTTCTTGCTTCATTAGGATTGGCCTGCCGAGCGCAGCTGCGACGCCGACTTTGGCCTTGCCAAGCGCAAGCGATATGCAAGAAGTTCGCCAAGTTCGGGCGCACATCTATCATTCGAAGAGCGCTCAGTACAGGGGCGCCGAGGGACCAGCATGGCCAAAGAGATCAGGCTCAACGCCTTTGCGATGAATTGCGTCGCGCACCAGTCGCCGGGCCTGTGGACCCATCCGCGCGACCGCACCGCCAACTATAATCGCCTGCCCTATTGGATCGATCTGGCCAAGACGCTGGAGCGCGGCCGCTTCGACGGGCTGTTCCTGGCGGACGTGCTCGGCGTCTATGACGTCTATGGCAACAGCCCTGACGCAGCTTTGCGCAATGCAGCGCAGACGCCGTCAAACGAGCCGCTGCTGCTGCTGTCGGCGATGGCCGCAGTGACGCAAAATCTCGGTTTCGGCGTCACCAGCAATCTCTCCTTCGAGCCGCCCTACCCGTTCGCGCGGCGGATGTCGACGCTCGATCACCTCACCGAGGGGCGGATTGGCTGGAACGTCGTGACCGGCTATCTCGACAGCGCCGCGCGCGGCGCGGGCAAGGACAAGCAGACCGGGCATGACGACCGCTACGACATCGCCGACGAATATATGGATGTGGTCTACAAGCTCTGGGAGGGCAGCTGGGAGGATGACGCCGTGCTGCGCGACCGCAAGCGCGGCATCTTCACCGATCCGGCAAAGGTTCATCGCGTCAATCACGAGGGCGCGAATTACCGAATCAACAACACCATTCACCTCAGCGAGCCCTCGCCGCAGCGTACGCCGGTGCTGTACCAGGCCGGCACCTCGCCGCGGGGCCGGCAGTTCGCGGCCAGGCATGCCGAATGCGTGTTCATGTCGGGGCCGTCGGCCAAGGTGATTGCGCCGCGCGTCTCCGCGATCCGGCAGGAAGCGGCCGCACTCGGCCGCAAGCCGGCCGAGATCCTGATGTTCTCGATGATGACGATCATCCTCGGACGGACGGAATCCGAAGCAAAGGAAAAATACGCCGACTACCGCCGCCACATCAGCCCCGAAGGCGCGCTGGCGCTGATGTCGGGATGGACCGGCGTCGACTTCTCCGGCTACGACCTCGACCAGCAGGTGCGCCACGTCCAGAACGATGCCGGCCGCAGCGCGATGGACAACGTCACCCGCGCCGACCCCGACCGCGTCTGGACCGTGCGCGACGTCATCGAGCATGTCGGCATCGGCGGCGCTGGCCCGGTCGTGGTCGGCACGCCCGAGATGGTCGCAGACAAGATCGAGCAATGGTTCGAGGCAACGGATGTCGACGGCCTCAACCTTGCCTTCGCGATCTCGCCCGGCGATTTCGAGGACATCGCCGACATGCTGGTGCCGGAGCTGACCCGGCGCGGACGGTACAAGAGCGAGTACGCCAAGGGCACGCTGCGGGAGAAGCTGTTCGGCCAGGGCCGCGCGCGGCTAGGTGCGCCGCATCCGGCTGCGGGGTATCGGGTGGGGAAGAAGGGGTAGCTGCCCCACACTCGCTGTCATGCCCCGGCTTGACCGGGGCATCCAGTACGCCGCGACCTACCGAAGAATCACAACCGTCTCTGGAATACTGGATCGCCCGGTCGAAGCCGGGCGATGACACCGAGTGTGTGGAGATTCGATCGCGTCTCACACCTTCCCGTCCACCATCACCTCGATCAGCTTCGTCCCCGGCCGGCCAAACGCCGACGTCAGCGTCGCCCTCAGCTCGCGGGGATCGCTGACCTTGATCGCCTCGCAGCCGAGCGCTTTCGCCACGCCAGCGAAATCGACGGGCGGATCGTCGAAATCCATGCCGACGTAATTGTCGTCGCCGTGGAAGGCGAGCAGCCGCTGCTTGATGATGCGATAGCCGCCATTGTTGGCGATGACGACGTTGAGCGGCAGCTTGTGATGCGCCGCGGTCCAGAGCGACTGGATCGAGTACATCGCGCTGCCATCGCCGGAGAAGCACACGACGGGTCGATCCGGATTGGCAATGCTGGCCCCGACCGAGGCCGGCAGGCCCCAGCCGATGCCGCCGGAGGCGAGGCCGTGATAGCCGTAACGGTCGCGATGCGGCCGGAGGGCCGTGACCTGGCGGCTGGAGGTGAGACCTTCGTCGACGAGAATGGCGTTGTCAGGCATGGCCTCGAGCATTTGCAGCACGAGAAAGTCCGGATCGATCGGCGTGCGGCCGGCGCTCTTGCCGATCTGCTCGACCAAAGCGGCGCGGCGCGCGGTCCAGTTCTTCGGCGCGAGTTCGGCGAGACGCTGCTTTGCGCGGTTCGCGAGTGTCGCGCCGCCCATCTCCTTCAGCACCGGGATCACCGCGCGCAGCGTTTCCTTCAAATCCGCCTTCAGCGCGATCTCGGCACCGTAG
Source organism: Bradyrhizobium sp. CCBAU 11357 (assembly GCF_028128865.1). Taxonomy (NCBI): domain Bacteria; kingdom Pseudomonadati; phylum Pseudomonadota; class Alphaproteobacteria; order Hyphomicrobiales; family Nitrobacteraceae; genus Bradyrhizobium; species Bradyrhizobium sp. CCBAU 11357. Next base: position 376,115 of record NZ_LBJW01000110.1, read on the forward strand.
TTCTTGGCGATCTCCCAATCGACGAGGCCGATCTGCACGATGCCGAGGCCGTCAGGCAGCGCGTCGACCTCGCTATGGACCGACATCCGCAAGGGATCGCCGCCGAGCGCGATCAGCAGATCGTACGGCGCGAGGGTATCGCGCGCGGCCTTCTGCACGCGCGCGAGCGTGCCGACGAAGCTCGAGCTTTCCGAGAGGAAGTGCGAGCCGTACGGCGTCGAGGACTGATAAGCGGCCGCGCCGAGCAGCTCGGCGAGTTCGGCGGCCTCCTTCAGCGCATCGCTCTTGACCACCTCGTCCATGGTGACGATCACAGGACGCTCGGCCTTGAGCAGGCGTGCGGCAAAGGCCTGCAGCGCCTCGTCCGATGGTTTCGTGCGCGCATCGATGCGGGTGGAGCGGCCGAGATCGATGCCGGCTTCGCTGTTGAGGATGTCGCCAGGCAGCGAGATGAACACCGGCCCGGTCGGTGGCGTCATCGCCACCTTGGCGGCGCGGCGCACGATGCGCGGCAGGTCCTCCAGCCGCGTCACCTCGACCGCCCATTTCACCAGCGGCTCCGCCATGCGCACCAGCGGACCATAGAGCACCGGCTCCATCAGGCCGTGCCCCTGCTCCTGCTGGCCCGCGGTCAAGATCATCGGCGTGCCCGTGAACTGGGCGTTGTAGAGCGAGCCCATGGCGTTGCCGAGGCCGGGCGCGACATGGACGTTGCAGGCGACGAGCTTACCCGAAGCGCGGCTGTAGCCGTCGGCGATCGCGACCACCAGGCTCTCCTGCATCGCCATCACATAGGTGAGATCGGGATGGTCCTTCAGCGCGTGCATGATCGGCAGCTCGGTGGTGCCGGGATTGCCGAACAGATGCGTGATGCCCTCGTCCTTGAGTAGCGCGAGAAAGGCGGAGCGGCCGGTGATCTTGTTCTTCATGTTTCCTCCAGGAGCGGACCGTTGCCGCAAGGACGAGGCATGATGGCTGAGATGTTGGCAGACGTGCAAGGAAGCGAGGTCATGGCTGCGTTGCGCGGGAGAGGCAAACCACGCTCTCGTGTCCCGGACGCGGCGCAACGTGCAACGTTGCGACGCAGAGCCGGGACCCAGTTTCCTGCCGAACTCGCAGATGCATGGGCCCCGGCTCAGCAGTGCGGCACTTCGCGCCGCACTGCGTCCGGGGCACGCGCGGAGTGCGCGACTTGCCCTACATCTCCTCGCGCCCGAGCTCGAATGGATCCTCCCCGCCCGGGCGCTTCTTCTTTTTCGAGCGTTGCCAGACCACGCCGGGAAAGCCCTTCAACGGCACCAAGGGCTCGCCGGTATAGGCCCATTCCTGCAGTTCCTCGATCGCGATGTGATAGAGCGGCTGGCGGCCGGTGCGCTCGCTGAACAGCGCACGCGGGATGTTGACCATGTGCGGGCCGCGCGGACGTTCGTACATGATCGGCGTGCCGCAATGCGAGCAGAAGCTGCGCGCGGTCTTCGTCGCCTTGTCCTCGTAGCGGGTCAGCGCGGTCTTGCCGGCGGTGATGCGAAAGCGCTTCTTCCAGCTTCCGACATAGGTTGCGTAGGCCGTGCCGTGAGCGCGGCGGCTGGGGGCGGAATGATCATGCCAGGCCCAGCGCGCAGGCACGTCGATCTCGAAGGTGACCTTGCCGCAGAGGCATTGGCCGGTGGCGATCCCTGCGGCGACTGCGGCTTTGGCCATGGAAGTCTCTCCGTCGTCATTGCGAGCGCAGCGAAGCAATCCAGAATCTTTCCGCGGAGACAGTCTGGATTGCTTCGCTGCGCTCGCAATGACGGAATTTGTGGTGGCGGTCACGCAGAAATCAAGATCGTCATTCCGGGGCGCGACGAAGTCGCGAGCCCGGAATCCATCGAGCCACAAGTTCAGGCGGAGGAATGGATTCCGGGCTCGATGCTGCGCATCGCCCCGGAATGACGGAAGAGACTACGCCCGTGTCAGCTCACGTGCTCCGGATAATCCGTGTACCCCTTCTCCTCGCCGCCGTAGAACGTCGCGCGGTTGTACGGCGTGATCGGATAATCATGCTCGAGGCGCCGCGGTAGATCCGGATTGGAGATGAAGATGCGGCCGAAGGCGATGATATCGGCGTGGCCCTCCGCGATCGCCGCATTGGCGGTCTCGCCGGTGAAGCCGCCGGCCGTCATCAAGGCGCCGCTGTAGAGCGGGCGGAACAGCACCATGGCGGAGGGCACGTTCTGCCAGTTGACCTCGGCGCGGCCCGCGCCACTCGAGCGCGGCTCGATGAGATGCAGATAGGCCAGACCGAGCTTGTCGAGCGCCTTCACCACGTGGGTGTAGAGCGGCATCGGATCGGGCTCGCCGGAATCATTGGCGATGCCGTGGGGCGACAGCCGCACGGCGACGCGGCTCGCGCCCCAGACATCGATCGCGGCCTGCGTGACCTCGAGCAGAAGGCGCGCGCGGTTCTCGATGGAGCCGCCATATTGATCGGTGCGCTGATTGCTGCGCGATTGCAGGAATTGCTCGAGCAGATAACCGTTGGCACCGTGGATCTCGACGCCGTCGAAGCCGGCGCCGAGCGCGTTCTTGGCTCCCTGGCGGAAGGCCTCGACGATGCCCTTGACCTCCTCGGTCTCCAGCGCGCGCGGCGTCTCGTAGTCGGCGATCTTGCCGTCGGCCGTCATCGCCTTCATGCCTTCGGCCTTGATCGGAATTGCCGAGGCCGAAACCGGCAGCTCACCGCCGTGGAAGGAGGAATGCGAGACGCGGCCGACATGCCAGAGCTGGAGGAAGATGATGCCACCCTTGGCGTGCACCGCGTCGACCACCTTGCGCCAGCCTGCGATCTGCGCCTCCGAATAGATGCCGGGGGTCGCCGGATTGCCGCGGCCGTGCGAGAGCACCGGCGAGGCTTCGGCGATGATCAGGCCGCCCCTGGTCGCGCGCTGGCCGTAATATTCGGCGTTGAGCGGCCGCGGCGCAAAAGTGTCGCGCTCGGCCCGCATGCGCGTCAACGGCGCCATCGCGACGCGATGCGTGAGCTTGTAGGGACCGACCTGCAGCGGCCGAAACAACGCTTCGAATTTCATGCTGGCCTCAACTGGAGCTTGGTAAGATGACGATCATATAGCAAGGGGCGACACCCGGAAAAGGTGCCGCCCCCACGAAGGAAATTCCTCCCCGCGAAACGTGGGCAGGACATTAGGCCGTCTTGATCCAGACGGCCTTCACGTTGAGATATTCCTCGACGTGCTGCTTGCCGGATTCGCGGCCGTAGCCGCTCATCTTGTAGCCGCCGAACGGCACGGCCGGGTCCATCGCCTGGTAGCAGTTGACCCACACCGAGCCGGCACGCAAGCGTTTCGCCACCGCATGGGCCTTGCTGACGTCGCGCGTCCAGAGGCCGGAGCCGAGGCCGAACGTGGTGTTGTTGGCGCGCTTGACCAGCTCGTCCATGTCCTTGAACGCGATCGCGGAGATGACGGGACCAAAAATCTCCTCCTGCGCGATGCGCATGTTGTCCTGGACGCCCGCGAACACCGTCGGTGAGACGAAGAAGCCCTTTGACAATGCGCCGTCGGTGACGCGGCCGCCGCCGGCAAGCGCCTTGGCGCCTTCCTTCTGGCCGATGTCCAGATATCCGGTGACGCGCTCGAGCTGCTGCTCGGAGACCAGCGGGCCGATCTGCACGTTGGGATCGAGGCCGTTGCCGACCTGCAGCTTCTTGCCAAACTCGGCGACGCGGCCGACGAACTCCTCGTAGATCGATTGCTCGACGAACAGGCGCGTGCCGGCGCTGCAGATCTGCCCCGAATTGGCGAACACCGCCATCGCCGCGCCCGGCACGGCGGCGTCGAGATCGGCATCCGCGAATACGATGTCCGGCGACTTGCCGCCGAGCTCGAGCGAGACGCGCTTGAGGTTGCCGGCGGAGGCACGGATGATCGACTGGCCCGTGACATGCGAGCCGGTGAAGGCGACCTTGTCGACGTCGTGATGCGAAGCGAGCGCGGCGCCTGCGGTCTCGCCATAGCCGGGAACGACGTTGACGACGCCGGGCGGCACGCCCGCTTCCATCGCAAGCTCAGCGATGCGCAGCGAGGTCAGCGGCGCCTCTTCGGCCGGCTTGAGCACCACGGTGCAGCCGGTCGCGATCGCCGGGCCGATCTTCCAGATCGTCGCGGTCAGCGGCCCGTTCCAGGGGATGATGGCGCCGACGACGCCGACCGGCTCCTTCAGCGTGTAGGAGAAGATTTCGCCGGGCAGCGAGTTCTCGATGGTCTCGCCGTGAATCGCGGTGGTCTGGCCGGCGTAATAGCGCAGCATGCCGACGGCGCGCAGGCGGTAGGCACGGGTGCGGCTCAGCGGCGCGCCCATGTCGAGCGTATCGAGCTGCGACAATTCGTCGAAATTCTTCTCGACGAGGTCGGCGAGCCTCAGAAGCAAGTTCTGCCGCTCGAACGGCTTGACCTTGCTCCACGGACCTTCGAAGGCGCGGCGGGCGGCCGCGACCGCACGATCGATGTCTTCCTTGTCGCCCTCGGCGACGGTTGCGAGCAGCTCGCCGGTGGCGGGATTGCGGGTCTCGAAGCGCTTGCCCGAGGCTGCATCGACCCACTTCCCGTCGATCAGCATCTGCTTGTAGGACCCGTTTGCGAACGGATGGCGCGCGATCGGAATAGCCTGCGACACAGCCATGGCTGCACTCCCTGTCGGTTATTGGTTGGTTCGATCTGGGCGGGATCGTTCTGCAAAGGATACAGCCGTGCCTGATCAGCGTAAAGGCAGCGCGGAACGAAGACCTCCCATGCCGACTTGTGCAGGGTCGCATCGCTGCCATGCTATAGCTCGACTGAAGGCTTTCCACGGAGACGATCCATGTCACATCCCGCCATCGTCAAAGACAATGTTGCCGTGATCACGGGTGGCGCAGCAGGCATCGGATTTGCCGCCGCTGCGGCCTTTGCGCGCGCTGGAATGAAAGTGTGTATCGCGGATGTCGACGAGGCACGCCTGGCAGAAGCTGCAACAAAACTGTCATCCGTTACGTCGGCCGCGAACGTGATGACCTCGGCCGTCGATGTCAGCAAGATCGAGAGCGTGACGGAACTCGAGCGCGCAGTCCATGAGCGGTTCGGCGGCACCGACGTCCTCATGAACAATGCCGGCATTCAGCCCGGCAGCACGTTGTTCGACGCGCCGGACAATTGGCAGCGCATCATCGCCGTCAACATGTGGGGCATCATCAACGGCTCGCGCATCTTCGCGCCGAACATGATCGCGCGCGGCAAATGCGGCCTCATCATCAACACCGGCTCCAAGCAGGGCATCACCACGCCGCCGGGCGACCCCGCCTACAATGTCTCGAAGGCCGGCGTGAAGGCGTTCACCGAGGCGCTCCAGCACGAGTTGCGCAACACGAAGGACTGTCGCGTCACGGCACACCTGCTGATCCCAGGCTTCGTCTTCACCGGCCTGACCGCGAAGGGCCGCACCGAGAAGCCGGCCGGCGCCTGGACGCCGGAGCAGACGGTCGATTTCATGCTGGCGCGGCTGGAGGCCGGCGATTTCTACATTCTCTGCCCGGACAATGACGTGCCGCGGGCGCTCGACGAGAAGCGCATGCTGTGGGCCGCCGGCGACATCGTCGAGAACCGCCCGCCATTGTCGCGATGGCACCCGGATTACGCCGACGCGTTCGCCAAGTTTGTGGCGCAAGAGTAGGCCCGCACCGCTCTGTCGCTCGCCCCGGTGCTCGCGGAGAGGGTGGGCCCCGCCACCTGGCTGTGCCCCCACCTTGACTCCCTCAAAATTCGTTATACAACATAACTATTCTGACAAGGACGCAAATGACACAGGGAAACGCCGAGACCGCGGACGCGGGCGCCTCCGGGCTTTTGAGGATCGAGCGGGCGGACCGGGTTCTGACCGTGGGTCTGAACCGGCCGGCCAAGCGCAATGCGCTCAATGACGGCATCATCCTGGAAATCGGCGAGTGCTTTGCGAACCTGCCCGAGGACATCGGCGCGGTCGTCATCCACGGCATCGGCGACCATTTTTCCAGCGGCCTCGACCTCTCCGAGCTGACCGAGCACGACGCCACCGGCGGGCTGCTGCATTCCCAGATGTGGCACCGGGTCTTCGACCGCATCCAGTACAGCCGCGTGCCCGTGATCGCAGCGCTCAGGGGCGCCGTGATCGGCGGCGGGCTGGAGCTGGCCTGCGCGGCCCATATCCGCGTCGCCGAGCCCTCGACCTATTTCGCGCTGCCGGAGGGGCAGCGCGGCATTTTCGTCGGCGGTGGCGGCTCGGTGCGGCTGCCGCGGCTGATCGGCGTTGCCCGGATGATGGACATGATGCTGACGGGACGCGTCTACAGCGCGACCGAGGGCGCGTCCTACGGCTTCGCACAATATCTGACCGAGGCCGGCAACGGGCTCGGGAAGGCGCTTGAGCTTGCGACCAAGGTGGCGTCCAATGCCCCGCTGACGAATTTTGCCGTGCTCCAGGCGCTGCCGATGATCGCAGAGGCCAATCCGCAGACCGGCCTGTTGATGGAGTCGCTGATGGCCACCGTCGCGCAGAGCGACAAGGAGGCCAAACGGCGGATCCGCGAATTCCTCGAGCACAAGACCGCGAAGGTGAAGCCCAAATCATGAGCGTAAAGTCATGAGCGCGCAGCCATCCTCTTCCGGCATGGAGCGCGGCGCGAGCGATTTCCCGCTGCGGCCCATCTCGTTCGGCGATCCCGTCGTCAACATCGAGCGGCGCAACGACGGCACGATTTACTTGCGGCCAAAGCAGCCGCTTGGCGACTACCCGGTCCGCATCACCGACCGCCTGCATCATTGGGCGACGACGACGCCGGACCGGGTCTTCATGGCCGAGCGCGAAGGTGGTCGCGGCTGGCGCAAGATCACCTATGCCGAGCTGCTCACCGCGAGCCGGCACATCGCTTCAAGCCTGATTGCGCGCGGCGTGTCGGCGGAGCGGCCGGTCGTCATCCTCTCGGGCAATTCGATCGACCACGCGCTCTTAGCCTTTGGCGCGTTCTACGCCGGCGTTCCGTTCTGCCCGGTGTCGCCGGCCTATTCGCTGGTGTCGAAGGACTACGGCAAGCTGTCCTATCTGATGAAGCTGCTGACGCCGGGCCTCGTCTTCGCCGACGATGCCGACAAGTTCGCCGATGCGCTCGCCGCCAACGTCTCGCTCGGCACCGAGATCGCCGCGTCCTATGGGCACGTGCCGGGCCGCGACGTCACCCTGCTCGCCGAACTCATGGCGACGCCGATCCGTGGCGATCTCGACGACGTCCACGCCAGGATCGGCCCCGACACGATCGCAAAATTCCTGCTGACCTCGGGTTCGACCGGCAATCCCAAGGCCGTCATCAACACCCAGCGCATGATCTGCGCCAACCAGGTGATGCTGCGCGAAACGCTCGCCTTCCTGAAGGACGAGCCGCCGGTCATCATCGATTGGTTGCCGTGGAATCACACCTTTGGCGGTAATCACAATATCGGCCTGACGCTCTACAACGGCGGCTCGATGTATCTGGACGCCGGCAAGCCGGTGCCTGGCGGCATCGAGGAGACCGTGCGCAATCTCCGGGAAATTTCGCCGACGGTCTATTTCAACGTGCCCAAGGGCTACGAATCGCTGCTGCCCTATTTGCGCGACGACCAGGGCTTGCGCGCCAAGTTCTTCGACCGGCTGCATGCGATGTTCTTCTCCGGCGCGGCGCTGTCGCCGTTCGTCTGGAACAGCCTCGACGAGCTCGCGGCGAAGGAGAAGGGCTATCGCGTGCCGATGCTGACCGGTCTCGGTGCGACCGAGACCGCGCCGTTCTTCATGTCGGTCAATCCGCGCACCAGCCGCTCCGGCCATGTCGGCCTGCCCGTCTCCGGCAACGACGCCAAGCTGGTGCCGAACAACGGCAAGCTGGAGGTGCGTGCCAAAGGGCCGAACGTGATGCCCGGCTACTGGCGCCAAGGCGACATCACCGCAAAATCCTTCGACGAGGAAGGATTTTACAAGATGGGCGACGCGCTCAAGCCCGCCGATCCCGATGACTTCAATGCCGGCTTCGATTTCGACGGCCGCGTCAGCGAGGACTTCAAGCTCGCGAGCGGCACCTGGGTCAGCGTCGGCCCGCTGCGCGCGCGCCTCACCGCGGCCTGCGCGCCGCTGGTGCGCGACGTCGTCATCGCCGGCATCAACCGCGACGAGGTCTCCGCGCTGGTCGTGCTCGACCTCGACGGCTGCCGGCTGATCAACCCGACGCTGCCGCCCGACGATCTCGTCGTCGCGACACGCGACCGCCTGGTGCGCGAGGCTTTCCGCGAGCGCCTGACCCGCTTCCTCGGCCAGGCCACGGGCTCCTCGACGCGGATCACGCGCGCGATCCTGATGGACACGCCGCTCTCGATCGACAAGGGCGAAGTCACCGACAAGGGCTCGATCAACCAGCGCGCGGTGCTTGAGCATCGCGGCGAGCTGATCGAGGAGCTCTACGCTGCCAATCCGTCGAACCGTGTGATATCGGTCGCCTAAGATGACAATTGGGATGAACCAGTCGGCTCTTCCTTCACCTCTCCCCGCTTGCGGGGAGAGGTCGAATTTGCGCAAGGCGCAAATTCGGGTGAGGGGGAGCCGCCGCGAGTCCCACTGCCACCGCATTCGCGGAAGCAAGCCCCTCACCCCAACCCTCTCCCCGTAAGAACGGGGAGAGGGAGCAGACCGGCCGATCCGGTCGCACCTAATAAGAACGATCAAAGGAGAACGCCATGTTGTTGAAGGATCAAGCCGCCATCGTCACCGGCGGCGCATCGGGACTTGGCGCGGCCACCGCAAGAAAGCTGGCCGCGCAGGGCGCCAAGGTGGCGGTGTGCGACCTCAACACCAAGCTTGCGGAATCCGTTGCCGCCGAGATCAAGGGCGTTGCCGTCACCTGCGACGTCTCGGATGCCGCCTCCGCTGAAGCCGCGATCGCGCAGGCGACCAAGGCCCATGGCCCGGCGCGCGTGCTGGTCAATTGCGCCGGCATCGGCGTTGCCAAGCGCGTGGTCGGCCGCGACGGTCCGATGGCGCTTGCCGATTTCGACAAGGTGATCAAGGTCAACCTGATCGGCACCTTCAACATGCTGCGCCTCGCCGCCACCGAAATGTCCAAGCTGGAGCCGCAGGCGACCGGCGAGCGCGGCGTCATCATCAACACCGCCTCCGTTGCCGCTTATGACGGCCAGATCGGCCAATCCGCCTATTCGGCCTCCAAGGGCGGCATCGTCGGCATGACGCTGCCGATCGCGCGAGAGCTCGCGCAGTTCGGCGTCCGTGTGCTGACGATTGCGCCCGGCCTGTTCCTGACGCCGCTGCTCGCAAACCTGCCGCAGGAGGCCCAGGACTCGCTCGCCGCCGCCATCCCCTTCCCGCGCCGGCTCGGCCAGGCCGACGAGTTCGCCGCGCTCGCGCTGCACATGGTCGAGAACGCCTATCTGAACGGCGAAGTGGTGCGCCTCGACGGCTCGCTGCGCATGGCGCCCAAGTAAATTCGCAGAGTAAGGCCAGCCAGATGTTCGTGAACCGGCGCGAGGTCCAGATCCAGTGGGGCGATTGCGACCCCGCCAACATCGTCTATTACCCGCGCTATTTCGCGATGTTCGACGATTCGACCTCGACCCTGTTCGAGGCCGCCGGCTTCTCCAAGCAGGACCTGGTCCGCAAATACGGCCTGGTGGGCATTCCCATGGTCGACACGCGGGCCAAGTTCTACATCCCCTCGACCTATGGCGACTGGATCACCATCGAGACCAGAATCGAGAGCATCAAGCGCTCGAGCTTCGAGGTGAAGCACAACGTCTACAAGGGCGAGGCGCTCGCGATCGAGGGTTTCGAGACCCGCGTCCTGGTCGGCCGCGATCCCGATAATCCCGACAAGCTGAAATCCGCACCATTCCCGGCGGAAATGGTCACCAAGTTCACGGGGAGTTAAGTCCGGAGCTAAATCGCCGCATCACCAAAAGAGGGGGCTGAATTACCCCGCGATTTCTGCTTTCAAATAAACACGTCAAGGGAGGAATAGATGAAACGCTTTTATTTGACCGCTGCCATCACTGCGGCTGCGCTGGCCCTGCCGGCATTGCCTGCGCTGGCCCAGACCAGCGAAGTCACCATCGGCATCACCACCACCACGACCGGCCCGGGTGCGGCCCTCGGCATTCCCGAGCGCAACGCGCTGGAATTCGTGCCGAAGGAGATCGGCGGCGTGCCGCTGAAGGTGATCGTGCTCGACGACGGCGGCGATCCCACCACCGCCACCACCAACGCCCGCCGCTTCGTCACCGAATCCAAGGCCGACATCATCATGGGCTCGGCGCTGACGCCGCCGACCATTGCTGTCTCCAACGTCGCCAATGAAGCCGGTATCCCTCACTTTGGTCTGGCGCCGTTCCCGATCACGCCCGAGCGCATGAAGTGGTCGGTGGCGATGCCGCAGCCGATTCCGATCGTCGGCAAGGTGCTGTACGACCACATGAAGTCGAAGGGCATCAAGACGCTCGGCTATATCGGCTATTCCGATTCCTACGGCGACCTCTGGTTCAACGATTTGAAGGCGCAGGCCGTGCCGATGGGCATGACCATCGTCGACGAGGAGCGCTTCGCCCGTCCCGACACTTCGGTGACCGGCCAGGTGCTCAAGCTCGTCGCCGCCAATCCCGATGCCATCCTGGTCGGCGCCTCCGGCACCGCGGCCGCGCTGCCGCAGACCGAGCTGCGCGAACGCGGCTACAAGGGCCTGATCTACCAGACCCACGGCGCCGCCAGCATGGACTTCATCCGCATCGCCGGCAAAGCGGCCGAGGGCGTGCTGATGGCTTCCGGTCCCGTCATGGATCCCGAGGACCAGCCGGATGAAGCCGCCACCAAGAAGCCGGGTCTCGCGCTCAACTCGGCCTATGAGGCCAAATATGGCCCGAACAGCCGCAGCCAGTTCGCAGGTCACTCCTACGATGCCTTCGAGATCCTCAAGCGCATCATCCCGACCGCGCTGAAGACCGCAAAACCCGGCACGCCGGAATTCCGCGAAGCGATCCGCCAGGCCTTGCTGACGGAGAAGGAACTCGCGGCGAGCCAGGGCGTCTACAACTTCACCGAAAAGGACCGCTACGGCCTCGACGAGCGCTCGCGCATCCTGCTCACCGTGAAGGACGGCAAGTACACGCTGGTGAAGTAGGCGTAGCGAGATTTGAGGCGACGAGAGCCGGCCCGATGGGCCGGCTCTTTTCATATGTGGATCGAGCTGCGGCTACGAGCGTTGCTGCGCCCCCTCTCCCGCTTGCGGGAGAGGGTTGGGGAGAGGGTGTCTCCACAACGGGATTGCGGCTCTACGGAACAGTCCCCCAGAGGAGAAAGCCCTCACCCGGCGCTTCGCGCCGACCTCTCCCGCAAGCGGGAGAGGTTGCACCGCGCCCGCGGACCCACTTTGGCTAAGCCGCCTGCCGCAGCGGGGTCCAGGCGAACTCCGGATAATAATCGTCCATCATGCGGTCGACATAGGCGGTGAGGTTCGGAAATCCCTCTGTGCGCTCGCGCAAGGCGGATTCGAAGAACGGCGTCAGGATTCCGGCCAGCGCGCCGAAGGCGGTCGCGTCGACGCCGCAGGGCCTGTTGCCCATCAGGTACGCCTTGTCGCCGAGCTGCACCGACAGCGCGAACAGCGAACGCACGGCAAGATCGACGTCGTCATCCGGCGCGTGACGGCCGAGGCCGGAGAGCAGATAGTTCTCGGCGACGCGGAACTGCGCATCCTCGCGCAGCTTCTCGCGATTGTGCTCCGGCGCACCGTCGAAGAAATGCGCAGGACCCTTGGCGAAATTGACCGGATCGACCCAGCGCGCGCCGACCAGTGCCCAATAGACGTGATGCTCGATCATGCGCTCGAACGCCCAGGCCTGCGCGCGCTCGCCTAAGGAGAGGCCGGCGTCGAAATCGAAGCCGTAGCGGCGCTCGATATGGGCCCGGATGAAGGTGGAATCGGCCACAGCCTCGCCGCCGTCGTCGATGAAGGGCAGCTGCCCCTTGGGCGAAGCCGGCGGCATCGCCCGCTCTTTCCGGTAAGGCAGTCCTGCCATCTTGAGCTGCACCTCGGTCTTGGTGACGAAGGGGCTGATTTCCGGCAGGCCGAAGCCGGCGCCAAAGCCGTAAAGCGTGATCATGCAAGCTCTCCTGAACCTGTCGAACGAGTGGAAGGAACCTAGCGGCCGGCTGCTGCCACCATGGTGGCAGCAGCCGTGATATCTTCTGCGAAGCGGGCCCCTCGCCAGGCGCGGCCCATCACATGGCGGACCAGCGCATCCGCAGCATGGACCAGCGATCGCGTCGCGGCGGTCGCGAGCGCAAGGCGGAGGTCGACAATTGTTGTGACGTCAAGCGAGACGAGGCGGCTGAAGGCCCAAGCCTGCCGTGCCTTGACCTTGAAAGGCTGGACCTGGAAAGGCTGGCTCCGCCACAACGGGCCGGCCTGGCCGAAATGGGTTGGAATGATCATGGACAAATCCTCTTCAGTCGATGTGTTGTCCCGGTATAGAACTCCCCTGCTGCCAACATCCTGTCAGCAGCCGCGCGCCGCCTTCTGAAGACACCACCTTAGAAAAAAGCAGCGACAAGAGACCTGTCATGAGACGCGCCGACCGGCTGTTTCAAATCATCCAGGTGCTGAGACGCACGCGTAAGCCGTTGACGGCGGACGCGATCGCGGCCGAGCTCGAGACTTCGAAGCGCACCATTTATCGCGACATCGCAACCCTGATCGGCCAGCGCGTGCCGATCCGCGGCGAAGCCGGCATGGGTTACATCCTGGAAAAGGGTTTCGACCTGCCGCCCTTGATGCTGACGCCCGACGAGATCGAGGCGGCCGTGCTGGGCGCGCAATGGGTCGCCGGGCACGCCGATTCCGCGCTGGCGCGCGCGGCCGAAGACTTGATGGCCAAGATCGCCGACACCGTGCCTGAGCGCCTGCGCCCGTTCGTGCTGGAGCCGGCGAGCCGGGCGCGGCCGAGCTGGAACCGGGAACCCGACCGCCTGGACATGGCGCGCACCCGCACCCAGATCCACGAAGGCAAGAAGATCATGCTGCGCTATCGCGACGAACAGGGCCGCCCCAGCGAGCGCATGATCTGGCCGATCTCGGTCGGCTATCTCGAAGCGGTGCGGCTGCTGGCGGCCTGGTGCGAGCTGCGCGGCGACTTCCGCAGCTTCCGCACCGACCGCGTGGTCGAGGCGACCTATCTCGACGAGAAATATCCGGAGCGGCGCGACGTGCTGCGCGCGAGATGGCGGCAGAGCCTGGTCTGGGGTCCGCCGAAGGACACGTGAGGACGATGGACGAGACCGAGCTGTCGAGCTGTTGCCAGGGCTGCGGTGCCTGCTGCGGCTATTCGCAGAACTGGCCGCGCTTCTCGATCGAGAGCGACGAGGAGCTTGCGCTGATCCCGGCGGCGCTCGTCAACGACCGGCAATCGGGCATGCGCTGCGAGGGCGATCGCTGCGCGGCGTTGCAAGGCGAGATCGGAAAGACGACGGCCTGCGGCATCTATGACGTGCGGCCGGAGGTGTGCCGCACCTGCATGCCGGGCGACGCCGAATGCGCGATGGCGCGGCGGAAGTTCGGCCTGCCCGTTATCGAGATCGCTTAGGCCGGAACCGCTTCGCCGATCTCGTCGTCGAGCTCGTCATCGAGCGGTGCGAGCACGGAGAGCGGCTTGGTCGACAGCGTGATCGGCTTGCGCCCTCCCGACAGCGATGTTGAAGCTTTCGCCGTGCGTTCGCGCGACAGCGCGAAGAGCGTCGAGCCGACGCGGCCGCCATTCTCGATCAGGTCGCGCTCGCTGCAGTTCGCTGCGATCGCGACCGCCAGCGAGTGCAAATGGCTGCGGTGGTAGCAGAACAGCGCCAGCCTGGCGCGCACGTCAGGGGAAACACTCTCAACCAGCCTCGGCAGGCCACTCTCGCTGGCGCGATACATCTCGCCAAGGAGCTCGTCGCGGACCGGGCAGAAATCGCTTTCAAAGGCATCGCGGCTTGAAAACATTGCAGTTCTCCCTCGTGTGGGGAAGATGCAGCGCAATTCTCTAACGAAAGGTTAACCACGCTGCCCGGTAGTCACCCGGGGTGCTTGCGCCCTTGCCGTGAATCAGAGTGGCGCAGTGGAGCGCAAACGCCACCACAGCGTCATGGCCGGGGCTTGTCCCGGCCATCCACGTCTGGCCACCGGGCCGCAGGCCTCAGTTCGCCGCCATGAAGATGGAGAGGCCGAAGCCGGTCAGGTGATGCAGCGCCTGGTCGACGCCGATCAGGGTCCAGAACCAGGGATGGGCGAGGTCGACGCCGAAATTGGCGGACACGAATCCCTTGGCGCGGTCGATCGTGATGTGGATCGCGAAGTCGATGAAGGCGACGAACCAGAATCTCGGCGCCACGATCGCGATCAGCGGCAGCGCGACGGCAAGGTGGACCAGGCAGTGCACCAGGAGCGGCAGGGCCCAGCCATGCTTCTGGTCCTTGCCGTGCGCCATCCAGGCGGTTTGAAGAACGAAATCGGCGATGACGTGCTTGAAGGTGAGCAGCGACATCCAGCCAATGAGCGCTTCAACCGGAATCGCCGATGACATGGGTGGAAACGACAAGCTGACGCCTCATTGACGTGACGAGAAGAATTGGAGCGTTCAGCGCAACTTCTTCTTGGACCGGTCAAATCGCCGGGACGCGTGATTTATGACATCTCCCGCGGCGGAATGCAGCCGGGTGGAACTGGAAAATCGCCAAGTGTGGCTAACTGGTGATAGGATGACCAATCGCCGCGGACATCTCGAGTAAGGTTACCTCCGGCTCGAAATTTGCATTCCGCTCCCTTCGCGCTATCATCGGCGATCGGGAATATCGTTCTTTTTTCAGGCGTTTACGAATTACCGGGCCGGCTGCGCTTCCAAGCCAGGCGCCGTCAGCCAAACGATAAGGCCAGCGTGCTGCCATGAGTACTGAAGGCCCCACTGCATCGCCGACCGTGCCACCGCCCCGGCGTCCCAAGGTGATCAAGACCAACCAGCAGCAGGTTTTCCTCTACGTCGTGCTGACCCTGATGCTGTCGCTTGCCACCGTCTGGGCCGGCCGCACGCTGGTGCACAATTCGGAGACGCTGACCTTCGCCGTCGGCGGTCCCAACAGCGACGAGGCGCTGTTCGCAGCCAAGCTCGCCGCCCTCCTGAAGAACAACGCATCGCGCTTCCGGATCAACATCGTCAGCAACGCCGACAATGCCAAGGCGCTCGCGCAGTTCGACCGCAAGCAGGCCGACCTCGCCGTGCTGCGCACGGACGCAAAGGTGCCGCTGCGGGCGCGCACACTCGCGATCCTCGAGCACGATCTCGTGCTCCTGCTCGGTCCCGGCAACAAGAAGATCAAGTCGCTCGCCGAATTGAAGAAGAAGAAAGTCGCCGTCGTCGCCGAGAACGAATCCTCGCTCGCCTTCGTGCGCAGCATCCTCGACGTCCCCGATGGTCCCGAGGCTTCGAAAATCCAGATGGCGCCGCAGGGCGCGACGCTGGACAAGCTGTTTGCCCCGGCAAACGGCTTCAGCGCAGTGATCGCCATCGTCCACGCCTCGAAGGCGATCCGGGACAAATCCTACGAGCAAGCCGCCAAGCGCGGCGGCTTCACGCTCAACGCCATCGACGAAGCCAAGACGCTGGCGCGCAAATTCCCCGGCATTTCCGACGAGACCGTGACAGCGGGCTCGGTGTCGACGTCCCCGCAGATTCCCGACGACGATCTCGACACGATCGGGCTCGAATGGCTGCTGGTCGCGCAATCCAGGATGTCCCCGACCACGGCCGGCGAGCTCGCGCGCATCGTCTACGAGAACAAGTCGGCGCTCGGGCTCGACAACGGCTTTGCCACCAGGATCGAGCCGGCCTCGGTCGAGAAGGACGCCTTCGTGATCGCGCATCGGGGCGCCGCCGACTACATCAACGACGATACCAAGTCGTTCATGGATAAATACAGCGACCTGATGTATCTGGGCGCCGCAGCGCTCAGCATCATCGGCTCGATCTTCGCCGCGATCTACGCCAAGATCACCCGTATCGCGCCGGAGAAGGCCAGCGAGCTCTCGACCGCCATCCTCGACATCGGCGAGCGGATCGAGCACGCCCACTCGCTGGATCAGCTCGAATGTCTCCAGGATGAGCTCGAGACCATCTTGCGCGGTGCCGTCATCGGCCTCAGGGACGGCACGATCAGTACCGACGGGCTCGACACCTTCAAGCTCGGCTACGAGTTCGTCCGCGACGAGATCGGCATGCGCCGCGACTATCTGAAACGTCATGCCGGCGAGGCTGACAAGACGGGGCGCGATGCCGGGCCGCTGGACGACAGCAACGTCGTGGTGGTGAAGACCGCCCAGAGCGCCTGATACCGCCGGATTGGACAAGTAGAAACTTTCGTGTCCCGGACAAGCTGCAATGCCGAAGGCGTTGCAGCGCT